>JBHHXH010000083.1:0-10507 GCA_046756925.1 Nitrospiria bacterium | reverse complement strand
AATAAGGCCGGATGCACCCAACTAATCATCGTAGTAGTCCTTGCGCTTCATGAGCCAAGCATGGCCGATGCCTTTGGAAAAAAAGATCAAGATCAGGCAGGAGACGAAACCCATCACCGCCGAGAAACCGGGGATTTTATCCCAAAAAAAGTAGGGATGATGCCGGTGCGCGAAGATGTCGAGGATCACCATCAGTCCGATAAAAGCATATAAGAACTTCAGCCGCTTGTTCTTTTTGGCGAGGTCTTCCTGACTGTCTTGATGTGTTGTTTCTTGATGTTCACTCATCCGATCACCACTTTCACCAAGGAAAAAAAGATATCCGGGAACATGCCCAATATTAGAGAAATAACGGCCGTCACCATCAAGGGGCCGACGATAAAGGGGCTCACCTCCTTCACTTCATGGGCTTCTTCTCCATGCCCGTCCTTGTCTCCGGCAAGGGCGTGGGCAAGCGCCAACTCCGGAGGCGGTTTAAAAAACGCGTTAAACACAATGGGAACGAAATAGATTGCGTTCAGGAGCGTACTGGTCAGCAGCACGATCAGGATCGCGATTTGATCCGCTTCGATGGTGCCAACCGCCAGGTACCACTTACTGACAAATCCGGCGGACGGCGGCACGCCGATCATGCTCAGGGTGCCGATGGCAAAGGCGGTCATCGTCCAAGGCAGCTGGCGGCCGATGCCGTTCATTTGAGAAATATTGGTCTTATGGGAGGCCACGAAGATGGAACCGGCAGCAAAGAAGAGGGTGATTTTTGAAAAAGCATGGTTTGCGATGTGGATGACCCCACCCGCCATGCCGCTGGGGGAAAGCAAGGCGGCACCCAAGATAATATAAGAGAGCTGGCTTACGGTCGAATAGGCTAGCCGGGCCTTTAAGTTGTCGCGGGTAATCGCATACATCGACGCCATGAGGATCGTGAAAGAGGCCAGGATGGCGGTGGCGGTTCCCAGGTGAAGGCTCCTCATCAGATCAACGCCGAAGACATGAAAAATGATGCGGAGGACGGAAAAAACCCCCGTATTGACCACAGCCACGGCATGCAACAAGGCACTGACCGGTGTCGGCGCCACCATGGCCGCCGGAAGCCACGCGTGAAGCGGCATGATGGCCGCCTTGCCGATACCTGCCAAGAAGAGAAAAAAGACCACCACGATGGCCGTCGAATTGGCATCCGCCGGAAAAAGACCGCCCGGTTGAAATTCAAGCGTGCCCGCGATGGCATAGGTGATGAGCATGGCGGCCAGCAGAAAGGCCTTGGAGGTGCCCAGGAGATAAAAAAGATATTTATTCGCGCCCGCAAAGGCCTCGTCCGTTTCACTATGCGCAACGAGGGGATAAGTGATCAGGGTCAGCATTTCGTAGAAAAGATAGAGGGTCAAGACGTTTCCCGAAAAGGCGACCCCCATGGTCATCGAAAGCGTGACGGCAAAACACGTGTAGTAGCGTGTTTGGCTTTGCTCCTTATGAGCGCGCATATAGCCGATGGAATAAAAGGTCGTCACCAGCCACAGGAAGGATGCGACGGTCGCAAAGATAATCCCCAGGGCGTCCACCTTTAATGTGATCGTCACCTCTTCTAAAAAAGTAAAGAGGGTAAAATGGTAGACATTCCCTTCCAATATCGCTGGAATCATGGAAATGACCAACAGAAATTTCAAACCCGCCGCGGCGACGGAGCAGGCCTCGCGTTTGTTCTCGTCATCTCTGTTGACGACGATGAGCGCAGCCCCGATCAGCGAGACGATCAATACGAGTAGGGGGCGGTAAGATTCAATTTCCATATGATAAGCCTTGTTTCTTCAAACCGTTTCCTTCACCATTTTAGGAGGTTGATTTCATCCACGTTCAAGACGGAGCGGACACGATACAGCGCAATCACCAAGGCCAGTCCCAATGCGACCTCGGCAGCCGCCATCGTGAGTATAAAGAACACCATCATCTGTCCTTCGATCGATTGATGATAATGCGAATAGGCCACGAAGGTGATATTGGCCGAATTGAGTATCAGCTCAATCGAAAGCAACACCATGATAATGTTTCGACGAATCAACACACCGGCCACACCGATCGAAAACAGAAAAAAACCGAGAGTGATATACCACTCTAAAGGAATCATCGTCCAACCATCACTTCATCAATCCGTTTTCTTCTCGACAAATCGACTCTTCCGGCCGGTCCCTTTGTCCGACGCCGACCCCGGCCAGCCAGTATAATCGCCCCGAACATCGCCACCAATAAAATTAAAGAGGCGATCTCGAAGGGGAAAATATAGTTTGTATATAAGGCATTTCCAATGACCCGGGTATGCCCCATCGACCGTACCGCTTCAATCGTCACCGGGCCGTTTTGCCCCAGGATTTCCGTCCGATATCCCGCAAAGACCATGAGAAACAATACGACCATCCCCAGAAAGATGCCGACTTTGTACTGCTTGTGTAAATACAGAGACTCTTGTTTGGGGTTAAACAACATCAGCACAAAGAGGTAGAGCACCAGAATGGCGCCGGCATAGACGATAATTTGAACGGCGGCGATAAATTCCGCGTTCAACAGGATATAAATCCCCGCGATATGGATGAATGTAAAGAGGAGGGATAGGGCGCTATAAACTAAATTGGGTGAGGTGACGGCCACCACGGCCCCTGCGACGGTCATTCCCCCAAAATAAAAAAACAGGAGTTGCGCGGTCATGAGACGTCTCCTTTCTTTGCCATCGGAAATCCGACGCTTTTCATCTGTTTAAAGAGATTGAAGCGACCCTCAGAATATTTCGGGCGCTTTTGGCGAAGCGGAAAATATTTATCTCCCAATGCAAGCATAGCCTCTTTGTCCATGATGAGGTTTCGTTTGTCCGTGGTCGCCATTTCATATTCCTTGCTCGACGCCAAGGCATCGACCGGGCAGGCTTGGACGCAAAATCCGCAAAAAACACACTTGGTAACATCCAGGATATATCGTTTGGCATAGCGTTTTTGGGGAAAGCCCTCCTTCTCCGCACTCTCGACGGTGATGCAATGTGAAGGACAGGCCGCCTCGCAAAGCGAACAACCCACACACTTTTCCGTCATGTCGTCATAACGCAGATGCACAATGACGCCGCGATAGCCGTCGGGCAATTGCGGCTTCACCCGTGGATATTGCTCGGTGATGACCTTCCCAACCAACATATGTTTGAAGGTCAGGCGCAAGCCCTTCAAGATCTCCGAGAAAATGACTGTATTCAACAGCTTTTTAGGCGTTATCAAAAAAACCTCTAGTGGTTCAAAAAATATTTTACCGTCGAGGTGACCAAGACATTCACCAGGGAAAGCGGCAACATGATTTTCCATCCGAATGCCATCAATTGATCGAATCGAAGCCGCGGCACGGTGGCGCGCAGCCAAATATAAAAAAAGAGTAAAAAATACACCTTCGCCAAAAACCAAACAATCGGCGGAATGAACTCCAGGAATGTAAAAGGGGCCTGCCACCCGCCTAAGAAGGCGACCACCGCAATGCAAGAAACCAGGATCATATTGGCATATTCGGCCAAGAAAAAGAAGGAAAAACGCATTCCGGAATATTCCGTAAAGAAACCGGCAACCAACTCGCTTTCGGCTTCCGGCAGGTCGAAAGGCAAACGATTCGTCTCGGCGATAGCGCATATCATGTAAATCACAAAGGCCACGGGCTGCGTGACAACAAACCAGCGCAAGATGCCGCCTCCTTGGGCCTGCGTCATCTCCATCATCGAAAGGGATTCGGAAAGGAGAATAGGACCGACCAAGGCCAAGCCCAAGGGCAGTTCATAACTAATGACCTGTGCGGCGGACCGGAGCCCCCCCAAGAGCGCATACTTGCTATTGGACGCCCATCCCCCCAACAAGATACCGTAGGCCCCTAAAGAAGAAAAGGCGAGGATGTATAACACGCCGATGTTGATGTCGGTGATGTAGGGAGTGACCTCGATGTCTCCGATCAGGAGGCTGTCCCTTCCAAAGGGGACAACGGCAAAACCGATTAAGGCCGGCACCAAAACCAGGATCGGCGAGGCTGAAAAGATAATCTTATTTGCACCGGCCGGGATGATATCCTCTTTAAAGAAGAGCTTTAAGCCGTCGGCAAGGGGTTGAAGCAGTCCGTGCGGTCCGACCTCCATCGGGCCAAGGCGGTCTTGCATGTCGCTTAAGATCTTGCGTTCCGCATAGGTCAGGTAGGCGACATGGGTGAGGACCACTCCCAACACGGCGGCGATTTGAAGCAGAATCACAACGATGTCGATCATTAAATCCATTTATTTTCCTATTGGGACGACGCTATACACTCGTCAGTACTTTAGAAAGTGACACACGGCCGCGCTCCCCGTAAGGCACGTGGGTCACTGGATCGATTTCCAATGGCAGGAGTTTTTTTATCGATGCATTGAAATGCTCGGGCACAAAAAGGGTCCCCACGCCTATTTTCTTACTCAACCGCACCGGAAGCCTGACCGCATCTTCGGCTGTTTGGCTCTTCAACTCGACAATTTCACCTTCTTCAAGATTGAGCCGCTCCGCATCGTCCGGGTGGATGAAGACCATTTCTTGATCGAGCAGTTCCATCAAGCCTTGTGCGTAAACCGACATTTTTCCCGCATGATAAAGGTGCTGCCCGACCTGCAGGTCCCATTCGCCATTCACTGCGACGACCGGCTGCAAGCCGTAGCGCACAACAGCGCGTTCGGCATAAGCCGAAATGTTTTCCAAGATCGTTTTTTCCGTGCCGTGGGGCCATTCGGGCGGCAGGGACATCAGGATCTCTTTCCACACCTCATCGGGAGATTTATAACCAATCCGTTTAAAATAGGGAAGCGCGTTTTCTTCCTTGATCTTATTCGAAAGGATAGAAAGAATCATCCAATCCGGCTTTGCATTTCCCTGCGACTCGATGGCCTGACGCACCTTTTGTATTTCTCCCTCATGATTCGTAAAGCGCCCCGACTTTTCGGCATAACTCGACGCCGGCAGGAGAATATGGGCCATGTCCGTGGTCTCGGAAGGAAATATGTCTTGACAAATCAGGAGTTCGACTTGTGCCAAGGCTTCGGCAACCCGCTTTTGAGGGAAGGCGCGTAAGGGATTCTCTCCCACCAGATATAGGGCCTTGATTTCACCGCGCGCCGCCGCTTCGACCATCTCAACGATGGTATGGCCTCTCTGTGTTTCCGCAGGCCTCTGAAAACCGGGGAGAAACTCGGGCACCCCTCCCATTTCGACGGCGCCGAAGGCGTTGTTCTCCATCGCCAGGGGCAGGATGCCGACTCCTTTTCTCCCAACCTGTCCCGCAAGGATTGAAAGCTCCGCAAGCTTTCGCATATTCCGGTATCCGTCCCCTCCTCTCAGGACGCCGCGTCCGACGATCATCACGCCTCTGCCGGCTTCCGCATACACACGGGCCGCATCACGATACATGGCCTCGCCGATGCCAGTGGTCGACTCGATGTCTTTAAAGGATATGCAGTCCACCTGGGTCTTGACTTTTTCAAGTAACTCACCCGGCGCCTCGGAGACAGCCCCGAATGCCAATATCGCCTTCACCAAACCGATAATGGCCGAGCCCTCCGTTCCAAAACGAATTTGGAGATGCTGATTGGCCAGGTTCGGGAGATGGCTGATATAGGTTTCCCGCTGAGCGTTTGTCGCATCAACGGTGATCAATTGCACCCCGTGATTGGATTTGGCCCGCTTTACTTGGATACCGGTAATCGGATTGGTTTCCGTCAATGCCGCACCGATCACCAGGAGCACATCCGCTTGTGCGATATCTTCGTAATCGATCAATCGCGCCGAACCGAAGACCTCATGGAGTCCGGCGAGGGCATTGATATAACCGTAGCGAGCGGCGCTGTCGATATGCGGACTGCCGATCACGTCCCGCATCAACTTTTGAAATAGATAGATTTCTTCGTTCGTGCAATGGGCTGAAATGACGCCCCCAATCGATTGGGGGCCGTACTTTTCCTTGATGGATTTCAAACCGCCGGCCGCCTTCGAAAGCGCCCAGTCCCAGGTCACCTCCAAGGATTTGTCTTTCATTCTCAGAATGGGCCGTGTCAAGCGGGCGGGATGGTTGATGGCCCCGTAACCAAAGAAGCCCCGAGCGCAAAGGTCGCCGCCGTTTCTGCCGGTTCCCATCTCGGAGCCGACCCGCGTAATTTTATCCTTGGCCGCTTCCAAGGTGAGGGTGCATCCATCCCCGCAATAGTTGCAGACGGTTTCGGTCTTTTTCAGCTGCCATGTACGGGTGTCGTACATCGAAAGACGTGAGGTCAGGGCGCCCACGGGACAGATTTGGATGCATCCGCCGCAATATTCGCACTCCAGCTCTTGTCGCGCAAAGGCGCCGATTTCATGCATGGATCCCCGGTTCATCGAACCCAAAGCGTAGGACCCGATCACCTCGTCGCAATAGCGGACGCAACGCAAACAACTTACACAGCGGTTCATTTCTTTTTCGATCAAGGGTCCGAAATATTCCTTTTTAAAAACCCGCTTGGTCTCCTCAAAACCGCCGACCATGGGTGAATATTGGTGGCCGAAATCTTGAAGCTGACATTCTCCACCTTGATCGCATTCGGGACAGTCGAGCGGATGATTCCCAAGGAGAAATTCCATGACGCCGTTTTGCGCTTCCAGCACCTTATCGGACTGGGTCCAGACCACCATGCCTTCCGACACGGGGGTGCTGCACGAGGTTTGAAGTTTCGGCATCTTTTCGATTTCGACCAAACACATCCGGCAATTTGCGTCCGGCTTGAGGCGCGGGTGATAGCAAAAATGCGGAATCTCCGCTCCGACGTGCTTGGCCGCCTCGATCAGCAGGGTTCCTTCGGCAACAGCAATTTCCTGGCCATTGATTTTAAGTCGAATCTGTTTCGCCATCTCGCAGTTTCTTCCTAATGGGCAATGACCAATGAAGCATTCGGTCTAAATGGGCACTGTTTTTCTTGAATATGGGTTTCATATTCATCCTTAAAGAGTTTTATGGTCGACAAAATCGGACCGACCTCCGCTTCTCCGAAGGCGCAGACCGTCTTCCCTTCGATACGCCGGCACAATAGTTCGAGTTGGTCGATATCCGACGGTCTGCCATGACCCCCTTCGATTCTTCGCAGGATTTGAAGAATCCATGCACTTCCTTCGCGGCAAGGCGTACATTTCCCACACGATTCGTGGTGAAAAAACTCCATGAGGTTCATGGCGGCCCAGACCATACAGGTATCTTCATCCATTACCGTCACACCGCCTGAGCCCAGCATGGAACCGACGTCTTTGATCGATTCGAAATCCATCGGGGTGTCCAAATGTTCCGGTTTCAAAAAGGGCGCGGACGCACCACCTGGGATCACCGCTTTTAATTGTTTATCCCCCCGGATACCGCCGCCAATGTCGTAAATCATTTCACGAAGCGGTATCCCCAAGGGCACTTCATAGTTCCCCGGACGTTTCACATGACCACTCACGGAAAAAACCCGCGTCCCCGTGCTCTTTGGGGTGCCGATGCCTGCGTACCACGCGCCGCCCTTGTGAATAATCTGCGGCAGGTTCGCCAGCGTTTCCACATTATTCACCACGGTCGGTTCTTGGTAGAGCCCGTGGATCGCCGGAAAAGGGGGTTTGGTCCTGGGCTTGCCGCGTTTTCCCTCGATCGATTCCAAGAGGGCGGTTTCTTCGCCACAGATATAGGCACCCGCGCCCCGGTGAAGCACGACTTGAAGATCGAAACCCGAGCCGAAAATATTTTTCCCGAAGATGCCTGCATCATAGGCTTCACGGAGGGATTTTTCGATGATTTCACTCCCGAGATCGAATTCGCCCCGAATATAGATATAGGCATAGCTTGCACGAATGGCATGACACGCGATCCCGATGCCTTCCAACATTTGATGCGGATCCCGCTCGATCAGCTGTCGGTCTTTAAACGTGCCGGGCTCGCTTTCGTCGGCATTGCAGCAGAGATATCTGGGACCTTTGTGATCCTTCGGTATAAAACTCCATTTTAAACCGGTCGGAAATCCGGCGCCTCCCCTTCCGCGCAGACCTGATTTCTTCACAATATCGATTACTTCGGATGGGGGAATTTCTTTTAAGACCTTTTCGAATGCGGTATATCCCCCGACCCGGCGGTAATCCGCAAGGGATCCGGTATAACCCGGTCTCGCCATATTCTTCAATAAGACCAATTCGTATTTAGACATTATTTCCGTCCCTGCAGTACCGGCAGCATAAAGGGGCCGGTGGCCAAATCGCTCTTGCCGTCACGCTTTAAATCATCGAGGATTTTGTCGACTTTTTCCATATTCAATTGCTCATAGTAGCGATCGTTGATTTGCATCATCGGGGCGCTCCCGCAGGCTGCGAGACATTCCACCAGCTTGATGCTGAAGAGACCGTCTTGGGTGGTTTCTCCGATAACGATCCCCAGCCGGCTTTGAAGATGGTCGATAATGGATTCGGCTCCAACGAGGGCGCAAGACAAGGTTTTACAAACCTGAATTAGGTATTTTCCCACGGGTTTCAAGTTGAATTGGGTATAAAACGTGGCCACTTCGTAGATCTGAACCGGCGTTAATTCGAGTAGTTCGGCGACATCCATCATGGCGGGTTCCGAGACATGGCCGATTTCCTCCTGGGCGATGCGCAAGGCAGGTAAGGTGAGCGAACGCTTATCGGCGTATTTCGGAAACTCCGCAACAATTCTCCGCTTTGCGTCTTCGGACAGCACTTTCAGTTTCATATCTCTCTTCTCTTCCCGATTCTTTCCCCGATCGTCATCCACAGGGACGCGCGTTTATCGATCGCACTCCCCCATCACGATGTCATAGGTCCCAAAGATCGTCACGATGTCCGCAATCATATATCCGCGCGCCATATGGTCGAAGGCCCCCATATGAATGAAAGAAGGGGGACGAATCCGCAAGCGGTAGGGCCTGTTCCCGCCCTGGCTTTTGATATAAAAGCCCAGCTCTCCTTTCGGCGCCTCCGTTCCGCAATAGACTTCTCCTTCAGGGACTTTAAATCCCTGCGTTGCGATCATAAAGTGATGGATGAGGCTTTCCATATCGGTTTGTATCTTATTTCTTGGCGGATAAGCGATCTCCGGAAGGTCCGTGATAATCGGTCCGGATGGAAGGCGATCCAGACATTGCTTGATGATCTTGGCGCTCTGCCGCATTTCTTCCACTCGGATCCAGTAACGGTCATAGGTGTCGCAATGCTTTCCAAGGGGCACTTCCCATTCGATCTTGTCGTACACGCCGTAAGGCTCGGCCTTTCTCACATCGTAATTCACGCCGGAGCCCCGCAAAGTGGGCCCGGTTAAACCGAAGTTCACGGCGTCTTCCGCAGAAATCACTGCGACGTCCCGGGTACGGCCGATCCAAATACGGTTTGTCTCCAGAAGGGTATTGTACTCATCCACTTTTTTGGGAAAGGTTTCTAGAAACCGGGAGAGCCGGTCCACGATCTCCTGGGTTAAATCACGGTCAAGCCCTCCAACACGGTAATAGCTCATGGTCAGCCTGGCGCCGCAGAGAAGTTCGAAGAGATCGAGCAGCACTTCCCGCTCTCGAAAGGTATAGAAAAAAACGGTCATGGCGCCGATATCGAGGGCCTGCGTTCCCAACCAAAAAAGATGCCCCGCCAGACGCTGCATTTCAGCAACAATGGTTCTTATATATTCGGCGCGCTCCGGAATTTCTATTTGCAGCAGCTTTTCGACCGCCCGGACAAAGGCGTAATTGTTGGTCATGGAGCAGGTGTAGTCGAGACGGTCGGTGAGCGGAATGATTTGACTGTAGGTCGAATTTTCAGCCAGTTTTTCCACGCCGCGGTGCAGGTAGCCGAGATAGGGGGTCGCCTTGACAATCGTTTCCCCTTCCAGATCAAGCACGATCCGAAGAACGCCGTGCGTTGAAGGGTGCTGAGGCCCCATATTCAAAAGAAGGTCCTCAACCCGCTTTTGCGGTATTCCGTCTACAGAATCGACTTCTATGTCGTTATCGTCCTCTCCGTAATGGTCGAGACCGACGGCATTGTCCTGCGGATCATTCATGCAATTTATTCTTCCGACAGATTTTCAAAATGATCTCTCCATCCCATCCCTTCAACTGGAAAATCCTTTCGAAGCGGGTAGCCTTCCTCAAAATCCTCGGGCATTAAAATGCGTCTTAAATCGGGATGATTGTGAAAGAAGATTCCCATCATGTCATACACTTCCCGTTCTAAAAAATTGGCGCCTTTCCAGATATCCACTACGGAATCGATCGTGCAGTCTTCTTCGGATACTCGGGCTTTGAGACGGACCCGGTGATTCTTTTCGATCGAGTAGAGATGATAAACCACCTCAAACCGCGGAATCTCGTTGGGATAATCAATCGAGCAGATATCCGTGAGCAGACCGAAGTCGAGCGTCGGCTCGTCATGGACGAAACGACAGATATCTAATATTCGGTGCTTGTCGAGAACCACCGTCACCTCCC
>JBHHXH010000082.1:0-10670 GCA_046756925.1 Nitrospiria bacterium | reverse complement strand
CCGACAGGAAACACAAGGTTAAAAAAGGTCGTTTCCGCATTTTACTCAAATCTCAATGGGCTGCCTGAACGATCAGGAAAGCCTTTTTTTTGTTTTGTATAAGCAGTCCGGGGAAAAGACGGGCCTCCGCCACGCCTCCGGATACGGCATGATAGCGGACTTCGGCCTCCCATTCCCCTTCCGTAAGCGCGACACGACCCAAGTAAATCTTTCCGGGGAGGGTTCGCCAGCTCCTTTTATCCGAACGCTCGGTAGCCAGGGTAAAGAGGTTTCCCAAAAGCCCAATAAGACGGTCCGCCTGTACATCCCCTTTCTCCCCAGCCTTCCGTCTTGCGGCGCGGACAGCAAAATACTTAGAAGAGGCCCGAGCAATGGCTTTTGCAGTGATCCGTGCAACGCGGTCTTCCAAGTTTTTCTTCGCGATGGCCGTGATATCTTCTAAGAGATCCAACTCCCTTCTTATCACGGCCGCCCCCTGTCTCAAGATGATATCGACACCCGACACCCTCGAAGGTCGCGGGGCAAATTTCGGCATCGCAATCCTAAGAAGATACCTTCTATTATCATCGAACACGGGAGCATGGATAAAAAAATCCTCCTTCAGCGGCGAACGCCCGGCGTAAGCGATGACAACGATCTCCCCACTTGTTCTCCTTTGTCGTTTCTCAGCATTGTTGATCGCGTCCGGAAAAATTTTCCGGTATGTTTCGAATTCCGCTTCGAAGTGCAAATCGGATGCAAGTCTTAACAGATCGCCGCCGATGCGTTCCGGAATGGGCGTGCGATAATCCCGCTCATAGTCTTTAAACGCTTCATAGGCCTTGCGGTATGAGATAAATGCATCGTTGACCTCACTGTTTCCTTCATAGAGGATGCCCGCAAGGTACCTCGCGAAGGCATCTGCTTTATAAACGTTTTTTTTGTCATAGCGGTCATTGAGCCGGTTTAACTTGGCATCGACCTGCCGCGCTTCGACCAAGGCCTCCTCCCACTCTCCCAGCGCTGCATAGTTCAAGGCGGAAAAGACGTGAATCAAGACCTTCTCGAAATCTTCCCCTTCATAAGGAAGCAGATTGTCGTTTGTCAGCAGCGCACCGACATGGGTGGACAAAGACTGGGTATAGAGACGTTCCATTTCGGCATCTGCTTTTTCGAAGAAGGCATTGCTTGCTTTGTACCGGCCGGCAAGATGAAGAACCATGCCGCGATCGAGGTAATAAAGCACCCGATTCCGGTTCCCATAACCCTCTTTGTTTTTCTCGACAAGCCGATCCGCCTGGTCGTACTGATGCGAGAGGAGTTTTTTTTCGACCCGACGATGATGCCTAAGTGAGGGGGCGCAAGCAGAGATCAGAAAAAAAAACAAGAGACCCAGCGATATAGACCGCATGTTCCTTTCGTCTCCTTAAAACAATTTAAACTTATCCTTAGAGACAATCTTTTTTATCTTTTTTTGCCCCAACCAAACCTTTTGGTTGTCTGCCATGCTGACCATCTCGAGATCCACCTGATAAAACTTCGCCTTGACCCCCTCGGCCTCGTCTAGAATCGTATTAATAGATCCGATCAGCATATAATCGGCGCCGATTTCCTTTCCGGGACCCTTGGCGGTTTCCTCTGAGGAGTGTTTCGCCTGATCGATTCTCTCCGTTCGGATCTCTTCACGCTCCCCCTTGGCCGCCACAAAGAACACCCTTCCGGAGTTGGTCAATTCCCGTTCCAAATCCTTTGTAAAGGTTTGCACATTGATATGCTCATGGCTCCGGTTCAAGACCCTTCCCACAATGACGGTCGGTTCCTTTCCATGCGCTTTTTGAAACCGCTCGATCCACGGTCGGCTGAGGGCGTCCTTGACCATCTCCTCGGAAACAAGACGGGAATCGGTATCGTTCCACCGTCCCGAGAGGTCGGTGACCTCACCCACTTCAACCCGGGAAACCCGGGTGGCGCAACCGAATGCACCCACTGCGAACCAAGCACTGAACAACACTATTGCCCATTTTTTCATCATATCCTCTCGTCTAATAGGTCATGTCGATTCATGGAAAAGAGACGCTGTATCTTGAGGAAGAAACCTCATCGACGCTTCGCCTCTTCCTTTTCAAGATTTTCAAAGGCTTTTTCCGCATTCTCCTTCACGAATGCCTTGACGTCCGCGTTCAACCCCCTTGCTTCATCAATATGGTCCTTAAACTTGACCAGATCCAATCGAGCCAGCGAATAAAAAACGTCCGATGAAGGATCGTTCCAATGGTCGATAATCATCACGCCCGAAAGTGTCGTGGCTGAAAAGGTTTTAATGGTCGACTCGATACTTTGTTCTTCACCGGTTTTTTTTAAATCGCCCGCCGTAGTGGATGCTGCGTAGTCCCGCATCAAGGAAGCGGAGTAGGTTTCGAACATTTGAGAGATTTCGGCGCGCGCGCGGTTGTCCGCCGCTTTTCTGGCGAGCGGCGCATTGTTCACTCCGGTGATGGCCCCCACGCCGTAAAACGCCTTTTGATCATTTTCTAAAAAAGCCCCACTGCCTCTGTGAACCCAATCGGGCGCGCCGTCTCCAACCCGAACTCCCTTCCCTCCACAGGCGACCAGAAAAAGGATCATCAATACTGGGACGATTCCGTTCAACAAAACCCTATTCATCGGCATCGGGACCTCCTCACATATGTTGGATAACAACCTAGTCTATTATATTCTTCCTTTTCTTATACGGTCAATTTCCAATGAAGTCGATACAAATCTACACGCCAGTCCAGCAAAGGCGTCTTTATAAAATGCATGGAGCACTTTCGTGGATAATACAAGGAGCGATGCCCATTGGCGATGATGGACATCCCAGTCTTTTAAGCAGATATCGAAGCGTCTCTATGATCGCGTGGGCGGACGGGAAAAATGGCAATCGGTTATACCCAGGGTTCATCTCATCTTAAAATAGATCGTCTCCAGCCCACAAAACCAAAACGCTTTGTTACTCAAGGAAGACTTTCCTCCGGCAGGAGGCGGTTTCTGAAGCCCTTAACGAGAGATTTCGGAGATGGGCGTGACGATTGGATACGTACTGCCTTAGGGGTTGGCAAAAATATCGGTTGTCGGCGATACCACGATCACCAACTGATAGATGATAAAAGAAAGGATGAGCAATACAAAGACAAAACACACTGTTTTCAAAAAATCTTTCATGTGGTTTTCACGTCCGAAAAATAAATTAGTATCCTTGAATTTATAGCATCTCCAATTCGATGTCAATATCCATCCAGACCCCAAAATCAGCGATTGATTTTGGGGCAAACCGTCAAGTCGTCTGAAAGACAAGGCTTAAGGCCAAAGGGCGATCGAGGCGTACTCACCCGTACGGTGAGGAGACCTTTGGCCGATAACGCAGTATGTTCAGGTGAATCGGCGGTTTCAAATTCCGTAATCGCGGAATTTGGGCAGACCGCCGAGACGATATCATTATAGGGGATTATTGAAGCCGATCTTCTAAAGCTTGAATCCTGAGTTCGACGATGTGGATCTGTTGTGTGGCGCCGGCCGCTTGAAAATGGCTGCGCGCCCGTTCCAGCCGGCGAAGCGCTTCGCCGAGATCTCCTTTTTGTTCGTATATCGTTCCGATCGTGCCCTCTATTTCGGCCATTCCGTATCGATTGCCGTTTTTCGTTTGAATCGAGAGCACTTGTTCCCCCAAATCGAGGGCGGCATTGAAAGCCCCTTGATCGCGATACGTTAGGCTTAGATTCACCAATCCCTTCGTCACCTTTTCGGCATCGTTCACCCGCCGATAAATGGACAGCGCCCGTTTTTGATGATCGATCGCCTGGTCAAAGTCTTTACGGTCCTTATAAACAAACCCAAGCCCGTTCAGCACAGCCGCCTCGCCGAGCGGATCTCCAAGGCGCCGGTAGATCCGAATCGCTTTTTGATAATGATCCTGGGCAAGGTGAAGGATGCCATCCAAATAATAGAGATTGCCGAGTATTTTTAATTGCCGGGCTTGAAGCCAATCGATCGGGACGGTTTCGGCGATTTCGAGTGCCTCGATATGGGCTTCCACCCCTTTTTCCGTATCCCCGGATTGCAGATAAGCGATACCGAGACCTGAAAGCGCACGACCTTGCGAAGCCCAATCGTTGATGCTTCGGTCGATTTGAAGCGCCCGCTCAAGCCAGCTCGCTGCGTCTTGCCACCGGCCCTTGTTCAACAAAATAAAACCGAAATTGGCAAGCGCCGCCGCTTTCTCACGGGGCAAGGCCGCCATGCGAAAAGCCTGTTGATAAGCGCCCACCGCGGCTTCGCTTCGGCCCAACAAGAAGAGGGCGTTTCCATGCATAAGATGAAGCTCCACCGGCTTCTCTTCGTCCGGGATGGCGCGCACCGCTTCGATCACGGCATCGAAACGGTTTGCTTTATAATCTTCTTCGATCGAAGGGATGAGGGATGCAAGCGCGCCCTCCGGGCGAATTTCCGACCGACGCAAATCGCGTTTGGCCGCTGCGATTTTCAATGCCTGGAGCGAGGAAACCGCGTCGGGGTCTTGATCCTTGGCGTGGCTCAACGATGGAAACAAACCCTGCCATACGCCGATAAAAAAGGAGGCCATCAAGACGATCTTCAAGCCTCTTTTCCAGTTTAGGGGAGGGTAGAATGGGCTGCGGTCTCGGCTCATCGGAGAAAATCTTTCAGCCTTGGCCATAAAATAGGAGGGGAGGGAAAAATTGCTGTGTGGATGCGGATGGGATCATTCGGGCAAAAAGAACACCGGCATTTAGGATGCCTTCGCGTGATAAACCCAGGGTTCCCTTTCTGCAAGATAGCGGTCTTCCCGGAAGTTGAGTCTGGAACGGAGTTCGGAAAAACCCTTCTTATGCAGTCTTCGGGTCACATCTTCCAATACTTCTTCAACAGTTGGATATTCGTGCGATTGGATCGTCAAGCCTTCATATAAAAAGCGGCCCGTATAGCCGTTTTCATTCACATCGATTTTTACGTCTCGGCTGAACATCCGCAGATCGAAATCGAAGCCTTCCATATGATGCACTTCAAAAAGCATGCTTATAAAACCCCCTCATTTATGATTCACATATGATTTACACGGCATCGATCCTGGAATTATAACCACAGTATTTCAGCAAATCAAGCGACAAGCCTTCGAAGATCGAACTCCAGTTGGTTTTCTGCTACAATCTCAGCTGATAATGAGCATTTTTGCTCTTAGAAGTCGGATAGAAAAGGAGGCCGCGTGTGACGGGTTTTTATTTTCAGGAGATGTTTCCCCTCGGAAAAGACACGACAGAATACGACCTGCTGACCAAGGATCATCTCTCTACGAAATCCTTCGAAGGGAACGAGATTTTGTCCGTTTCAGACACGGGACTCATCCGGTTGACGGAGCGCGCCTTTATCGATGTGTCCCATCTCTTGCGGCCCAGCCATTTGAAATTGCTCGCCGCAATTCTCGACGACCCGGAAGCCTCGGAGAACGACCGCTATGTCGCAACTCAATTGTTGAGAAACGCCGTGATTGCCGCGGAAGGCGTTTTCCCAATGTGCCAGGACACGGGCACGGCCATCGTCATCGGCAAAAAGGGACAGCAGGTCTGGACCGGCGGATCCGACGAGGCGGCGATTTCTGAAGGGATCTACAAGGCCTATACGAAAGACAATCTTCGCTATTCCCAAAACGCGCCGCTGACCATGTATGACGAAAAGAACACGGGCAGCAACCTTCCGGCACAGATCGAACTCTATGCGACCCGCGGTGCGGCCTATCACTTTTTATTCATCGCCAAGGGCGGCGGTTCGGCGAACAAGACCTTTCTGTATCAGGAAACGAAGGCGATCTTGAATCCCGAGTCCCTGGTGGCCTTTATGAAAGAAAAGATGAAGACCCTCGGCACGGCGGCCTGCCCTCCGTATCATCTCGTTTTCGTCGTCGGCGGCACCTCGGCCGAGATGACCCTCAAGACGGTCAAACTGGCCACCGCCGGCTACCTCGACCACCTGCCGACCCGGGGAGACGCATCGGCGCATGCCTTTCGCGACCTCGAAACCGAGGCGCGCTTGATGGCGGTCTCGCGCGAGTTGGGCATCGGCGCGCAATTCGGCGGAAAGTATTTCTGCCTCGACACCCGTGTGATCCGGCTGCCCCGGCACGGGGCCTCCTGTCCCATCGGACTGGGCGTGAGTTGTAGCGCCGACCGGCACATCAAGGCCAAGATCACGCGGGAGGGGATCTTTCTGGAACGGCTCGAGAGGAATCCCGCGCAATACCTGGTCGGAAAAAAAACTCTGGAATCGGAGGGGGTCCGGGTTGACCTCGATCAGCCGATGGACGCCATCCGCGCCTTGTTAAGCCGCTATCCGGTGAAAACGAAGTTGTCCCTGTCCGGCAAGATCGTCGTGGCCCGCGACAGCGCCCATGCGAAGCTGAAGGAAGGGCTGGATGCCGGCGGCGACCTTCCCGCCTACTTTAAAGACCACATCATCTATTATGCCGGTCCGGCAAAAACCCCGGAGGGCTATGCCTCCGGCTCCTTCGGCCCGACGACCGCCGGCAGGATGGACGCCTATGTCCCGATCTTTCAGGCGCGCGGCGGATCCCTGATCACCCTGGCCAAGGGAAACCGTTCGAAGATCGTCACCGATGCCTGCAAACAGTACGGCGGGTTTTACCTCGGTTCCATCGGCGGCCCGGCGGGCGTGCTGGGCAAGGAATGCATCACGCAGGTCGAAACCATCGACTATCCCGAACTGGGTATGGAGGCGATTTTCATGATCACCGTCAAGGACTTTCCGGCCTTCATCATCACCGACGACAAGGGAAACGACTTCTTCGATGGCCTGTTTTAAACGGGACAAGTCGTACAGGTCCCGGACCGGGCGGCGATTCTAGGATGCGGGGCAATCCCTTCACCGGCGCGGGCTATCTCTTCCGCGGCCTGCACCTGATCCGGCAGCCGGGCATCCGGCAATACGTCGTCATCCCTCTGGCCATCAACAGCCTGCTGTTTTCCCTGCTGATCTGGTTCGGCGCCGGACAATTCAACGACTGGATCACGCGGCTGCTGCCCCCGGCGCTCGACTGGCTTGAATGGCTGCTCTGGCCCCTCTTCGCCATCACCGTGTCGGTCATCCTCTTCTTCACCTTCATCCATCTCGGCAATCTCGTTGCCGCCCCTTTCAACGGTCTGCTGGCCGAGGCAGTCGAGGCGCATTTGAAAGGCCATCGGGCGAAGGAATCGCTCGCCTGGGGGACGCTGATCAAACAACTGGGGCCGGTCTTTCTCTCGGAGTTGAAGAAAATCGGCTACTTTCTCTCGCGGGCCCTCCCGCTGTTGATCCTCTTTTTGATTCCGGTCGTCAATGTCGTCGCACCCCTCCTCTGGATGTTCTTCAGCGCCTGGATGCTGGCGCTGGAATACGCAGATTACCCGATGGGCAATCACGATCTGCTGTTTCCGGAGCAACGGCGCCGGCTGAAGGAAAAAGGCTTCACCGTCTTGGGCTTCGGCGGCGCCGCCCTGCTGATTCTGATGGTGCCTTTTTTGAATTTCATCGCGATCCCGACCGCCGTCGCGGGCGCAACGGTGATGTGGGTCGATGGCTTTGAAAAAGAAAAGGCGTAAAAGTTGTTATGACAAAAATCCTCATCGTCGGCTTGGGGAAGATCGGCCAGGGTCTTGGCGTCCGCCTGATCGCAGCCGGGCATGATGTCCTCGGGCTCAGAAGGCAGCCTCCTGAGAATAGATTGAAGGAAATCAAGGTTGTCACCGGCGATATTCGGCGAGCAAGGGACGTGGAATCGCTTGAGACGGATTTCGATCATGTGATATTTTCCGTGGCGGCCGATCGGCGCGAAGAAGCATCGTATCGCGCGATCTACGACATCGGCCTGGGCCATCTATTAGACCTGTTTTCGACGGCGGCACGAAAACCCCAGTGGATCTTTGTTTCATCGACCACGGTCTATGGGCAGTCGCAGGGAGAATGGGTGGATGAAGGCTCGCCGACGGCGCCGAATCGTCCGACCGGGAACATCATCCTTCAGGCGGAACAACGCGTACTGGCGAATCGACCGGAGAATATCGTGGTGCGTTTTTCCGGGATTTACGGGCCAGGCCGGGAGGGATTGCTTCGCAGGACGAAAAATACCGAGTCCGTGCAGGTCAATCCGCCTTATTATACCAACCGCATTCACCAAGACGATTGCGTGGGCGTGCTGCACTTTTTATTGGAAAAACAAATGGCCGGAGATACACTGGATCGCTGCTATGTCGCCAGCGATGACGCGCCGGCCCCGAAGCACGAAGTCATGTGGTGGCTGGCGGATCGAATGCACTGTCCGCGCGCCCCGGCAAAACCGGCAACGAAGGAGATGTCTCAAAACAAACGCTGCAGTAACAAAAGATTAAAATCCCTCGGTTTTCGTTTCGAGTATCCGACTTACAGGGAAGGCTACCTGCCCTTGGTTCGGTCGCTTTGGAGTGATTGAACGGCGGACGAAGGAATCCAACATCGCCACTCATTGATCGAACGCTCCCAGTTATTCAACCGAACCCACACCCTCCGTACTTATCTTGCCTTTCTGGATAACACCACATTTGTAATGTTATCCAGTTAGATTCAGCCGGAATCATGTGATTCTTAGCTTTAATCGCACACAGAAAATTGATATTTGAAACCCAATTCGATACTATCCAGAAACTGTACATTTCCTTGATGGCCCACCTAAGGGTGGGCCATCGCTCAGGATGAGGAGTATGCTCGTCAAATCACATCGTCGGACGGGTCAGCGCTCGGCCATCAAACGGATCGAGTCAGACGCCCTTCGGGCGCTCCTCATCCTGAGCGTTAGGCCAAGGAGGAAATGAAGTGTCTATGCGAACTCTACGATTAAGATTGCCGGGAGAATCGAGCAAGACTATTTTACGTTTACTCGGTCTCATAGCGATAGCCGGCACACTAATCTCGTGTATTCCTGGACCCCACGGAGCGTATTACAAGCCCTCCTATCCCGACGATTCCGCAACACTTGAAAGGAGCATCTGCGGTGGTTCGGTAGGCCCTTTTTCCCAATTAAAATTACCGACTCCGGATGGCTACATCACGGTAGAGCTCCGTGAGAATCGCCAAGATCAGTATGAACTATGGGTGTGGATAGATACATCAGGATTTTCTACCCTGCAATTCACATCCAATGTTATACGCCTCACAGATCTGGTTAATGGCAAGGAATGGACAATAGAAGCGACGGAATTAGGCTTGGACCGCCTGTCAGGGAAGATTCCATATACGAAGGTTGTAGATTTCAGTAAACGGCTGCCTACCGCGCCGGAATATTTAGATGACATGGAGGTATGGATACCTTTCTCGATAAAGGACTTTTCACCTGACGCCGTTCGGATGCATCTGCCGGCGATCGTTGTAGGTTCTGAAGAATACAGAATTCCTTCCCTGCTTTGGGAAGCTGATAAAGAAGGCAAAGAAATTGAAGGCTACAAGAAAAGTTGGGGTTGGTGGCCTTATAAGGAAAAGAAAGTCAAAGTAGGGCGCTTTACTGTATCTGCTGGTGTAACGGGCGGGGCACACGGGAGTTCAAAGATTGACGTCAGACTTCAAGTTCCTGAGTTGGATGGCAATATCATGATTTCGTTCCCCGCTGATACGAAGTGGCAGTTCGCCACAAACGAAGCGCGTTTTGAAGACTCCAATTCTGGCGACGTTCGACAGTTTCACTTCCCGTATTTGCTAGTTCAATCTTCCATGCGAGTCGCTTTCACAGCCCCATTCTGTTGTTCCAGGAATGCCACAATGCTGGGCCTACCGATAGGGGATGCACGACCGGAGAAATTGCGCATCGAATTACCATCTCTTCTGATCAACGGAAAAGAGTTTGCCATCAAACCCATAACATTCGACCTACGAAGATTCGAACTCGGGATATACCCGCTTAACTGCTGATTGAAAGGAAGGCGTTTTGAAATGGTTCGAGCCATAACTTTAACTCTTGTACTTCTGCTCATTTCGTCATGCGCAGCGATGGTTACCTATCGAAAAGCTGTCGATAGCTTCATGGATTCCACGCCCTGTTGCACATCCATGGCTGAATTCAGATACGAACCTCTGCCATCGGAGGAGCCCGTAACCTTCAGGCTCGACGAAAATTCGGATTCCTTTGTCTTTCAATCAGGCAAGAGTTATTTCAAGGCGTTCCAACTTCCAGAGAAAGAAGTGCCGTACCATATACAAGTAAAGAGCTTTGCTCTTGGAGAGACGATAGATAAAGCCCACATATTTTATCCTCAGGTGGCACTGTTGGATGGTGGATTTACCGTCTTGAAGCAAAGTGCTCCGGAAGACTTCGTAGTAAAAAAAGCAGGACTAAAAGAAACAGCATCTATATCTTGGGGCCTGCTTAGGCTGAAACTTGAAGGGACCATTTTTGTAGACATGCCCAATGCCAAGTATCTTGTGGTTTATACAACCAAGGAATTGATGGGCACTAGGACAAGCGAGCATATGTCTAAGCAGATACAGCCGATACCCGTACCTATCCCTGGTGGTGTATTAATAGGTGCTGTGCCAGCGGGTGTTTTACCTGTAGATATTCCTCATTCTCCATTCGGGTGGCTTTCTATCACGATAGAAAATCAGATATGATCGAAAGATGTAAG
>JBHHXH010000081.1:0-10917 GCA_046756925.1 Nitrospiria bacterium | reverse complement strand
ATAGGAAAGCGCCTGCTCGCTGTGGGTTGCCATTAAGAGGGTCAGTCCCGATTTTTTCGATCGGGAGGCCAATAGCGCTAGGATTTCCTTTCCGGTACTAGAATCGAGATTGCCGGTGGGTTCATCCGCGAGTAGGAGCTGCGGTGAGATTGCATCCGCTCTGGCAATGGCAACCCTTTGCATCTCTCCACCCGACAAGGCACTCGGCAAGTGATCTAGTCGATGACCAAGACCCACATTTTGCAGGGACATTTTGGCTTTATCTCTTGTTCGATGCGTGGGATCCCCCCGAAGCAAGAGAGGAAGCGCCACATTTTCTTCTGCTGTTAACATCGGAAGGAGGTTGAAAAATTGGAAAATCATCCCAATCTTCGAGCGGCGGAGCGATGTCCAATCCGTATCTTTGAAGTCTACGGTCGATTTTCCGTCAAAAAAGATCTCTCCTGAAGTCGGTTGGTCGAGCCCTCCTATCAGGTTCAAAAGCGTCGATTTGCCGCAACCGCTCGGCCCCATGAGTAGGCTAAAAGATCCCTTTCGAATCGTGAGTGAAATATCTCTCAGCGCTGCAACCGGATGTGTTGGATGGGGATAGGTCTTACTGACTTTTTTTAGTTCAATCACATAAGAAAAGTAGCATAAAGCGTGAATTGGGTAAAGGTGAGTGAAGTAGGTGGTGATTTACGCAGGATCCAAAATTGGATTTTATGATGAACTCACAAGTCGCTCGAAAGACAAGGAATATGGCGACCGAGGCCTATTCACTCATATCGTTAAGGAGACAACCGTTTAAAAACATAAATGTGAATAGGCGAGTTCAAGCTCTGTAGTCTCGGAGTTTGGAAAAGATCAAACTTGAAATAGAACCCATTGGTAGATAAGGCCGCCAATAATCACGACGCCGAAGGCACGGGAAATATTACGATAACAAAAGGCTTGCTGCACGGCGATCACCATCGTTCCAAACATCCAAATGATGGCCCCTGCAGAGACAATGACTGTAAACGGCGGTAAATAGGCGAGAAGACGAAGCAGGGCGGGAGCGCTTGCAAAACCTGCAACCCGCAGCAAGGCCAAGATATCTGCCTTGGTTCCCTTTTCCGGGAAAAGCTTTGCACCAAGGATGTAAATCGATCCCGCCCAAACGATCAGGCCAAGGAAAGCGCTCATCGCCAAATAAGGGATCTTTTCCGGAAAACCGGCTGCATTGCCAACACCCGTCGCGATACTGGAGAGGACCGCGATGATCATCGCCTGACCCAGCACGCTTTTATCGGATGCAGCCTCGGAATAAAGCTGAGGGTCTACCTGAACGGCACGAACGATCCGCTTCAAAAACATTGTTTTACTCGACCCTCATTTCTTCGAGCAAAGCACAGAGATTGGGTAGCAAAATGCGCTGTGATCTCAAGGACGACCTGTTGCGCTGTGGTATGCCCAGTAATCATTTTGATAAGCTGCCCGATCTCCACCCTTGAGTAAAACACTGACTTTCGAATGTGCCATTTCGGGATTATAGCCCATAACAACACGGTAGTATAGTTATTTGAGGGACACTATGCCAGTCGTGAACCCAAAACTTTACAATACTATAACAGAAGAATTCGCCAATTTTCAGGATTTCTAATTATATTACATTGCGGATGAATCGCTTTGAATAGGGTTTGCCGGGGATGCGTTCTTTATAACTATTCGTTTTGCTTCGGGTCCCAAAACCGCTTTAACCCTTGAGATATTTTTTCTGCGGTTTGCTCATCGAGCTTTGGATCGATCCACACCTCTTTCCCCTGTTGATGGCCCACATGTCTTCCACCGAGATAGACCACAGCATTGGAGGCCGACGCGATCACCTTCGGCCCAGAACTTAAAATACCCACCAGATTCATCGGGTCTGCTGAAGAGACAATGGTAATTTCACTTTTTTTCGTCTCGGAACGGTTTTGTCGAAGTAAGGGGATGATTTCAGGAAGAGCGAATTGTTCTCCGGCGACGCCAGTGATGAATCGTCCTCCGCGGATTTCGCCACGCGCCTCCATCCTGCGATACATCGGAAGGAGTTCCCGCCATGGGGGTGCGCCGGATTCTCTTGCCAAGAGATCACGAAAGCTTAGCCCATAGCGTTCCAGGAGCTGTGAGGCCCACGAATGAATCGGATCTTCTTCGTTTTTTCCCATTTCTGCCGGATCGGGTGCTTCCATCCGCCACCAACGACCGCCTCTCTGCGTCCTGGTTAAGGGAGGGGTCCCGCCCCAGAACCGCTTGCTTCGTTGTTGTAAGATCTCATGTTCTTTTCGCTTCGGTGTGGTGAGGGATCGAATGGCACCGAAGCCGTCGCCGCTCACCCTTCCGGAGGCAACCAGTTCCCAAAGAACCCTTTCAAGTTGTGTTTTAAGCAGCCTACTCTTAGTCAGGAGTTCACTGAAGAAAAGGGCGCCATCGCGTTCCAATATCCCATCGACCGTCTGGGCATCTCCGCTCAAGTGCTTCGCTAAGCTGTTTGATTCTGATGAGCCGGTTGATCTTACCCAGTTTAGATCTTCCCGCAGCATCAAGGAAATCGGAAGCACACGCGTTGCCCCTCGCGTTGATCCCAGCTTTACCCTAGCCCATGTGATCTGACCCGAAAGTGAGAGTTCGTCTAAGCACTGGCTTTTATAAGCGGCGATACGAGACGGAAGGATATTCCGTTCCCAGCTGATCGCAGGGATCTCAAATCCTTGAAGTTGATGGATCACCCGCATCACTCCCTCATGCCCTTGAAGTTGCTTCCCTTTTTTGAGATGGCTCCAGTCTAGGAAAAAGGACATCAAGTCTTCCGGCGAGATCGGACTCATTTGCTGCCGAAGATGACTGAGTGTCAAACGATGAATTCGCGCAAGGAGGTGGCGGGCACACCATTCTTGTTGATTCGATTGGTGAGAAACTTGGGTGAAGCGGCCACGAAGGAGTTCTCCCTCCCCTTCTAATGCCTGAAGCGCCGCGGCGACCCGGTTTACCGGAAGACCGAGGGAAGACGAAAGCGCCACAGCAGTGGTCGGACCCGTTACCGCCATTCTTCCCCGGACCAAGGCCACCCAGGCTTCCCCGGCCTCCCATTCTGTTCGGACACCGGGAGGGACGGTAATTTTTGGATTTAATGTGAGGTCGGGCCGGGCCGCGTGCACCATCGGCCAACCTTCCGTAGCGATCCAGTAGATCTTTCCATCGGGATCCATGCAACGAGTCGCCCGGCCTGAAGCGACCAAGGCTTCGAACCACATCTCCCAACCTTCTTTTTTTTGTTTTTCCCTGTCATCGGAAACGGGTTGCCCGTCCATCCCCTCACCCTCCGGAAGGAGTCCGATCGAAAGGAGAGTGTCGTGGAGTTCATCGGCATCCCGCACCAGGGGCCAGGCCTCTCTTCTTACCTGCGCGATCGCCTCCGGATCGAGATTTCCCAGATCGCGAAGCGATTCGATGGAGAGGGTCCGGCGTGTGGCGACGGCTCGCGCCCGTCGCTCCTCGAGCGGGGCGTTATCTAAAAAGGCATAGGGTTGGGCATTCAATAACTGATACGAAAATGGAGAGGGCTCCCGTGCATCGATGCATGTTACCGAGATCTGCTTGGCATCAATGGCTTTTAAGAGTGCGACCCAGCCGTCGGCATCCATTGCCTCATGAAGTGTATCGTGTACCGTCTGTCGGATCATCGGATGGTCCGGGATAGTAAGGTTCCCAACAGTGCTGCCGTTGTCGGGGCAGGCGGTCAAGGCGGGAAAAAGATGGCTAAGCAGGTCATCGGCCCGAAAGCGCTGAAGTGGTGGCGGCACCCGCTTGCCGCCCCGCTGCCGGAGCACGATCAAGGATCGCGTGAGGTTCCATCGCCACCGGTTGGTAAAGAAAGGAGAAGGCAGCAGGGCCTGTTCCAAGATTGCTTTCGCCGCCTCCGGACGGATCATCCGTGTGACCTCTTCCAAGGGGAAGCCTTGCTGAGGGCCGAGGGAGAGGACAAGGCCGTTGTCATCGGCGCTGGCCTGCAGCTCGAAATCGAAGCGCCGGCAGAAGCGTTTTCTTAAGGCGAGGCCATAGGCACGGTTTACGCGTCCGCCGAAGGGTGCGTGGATGACCATCTGCATCCCCCCCGATTCGTCGAAAAAACGCTCGTACAGGATATGGCGCTGCGTAGGGATCATTCCAACCGCAGCCTTCTGCGTCAAGAGATAGTCCACTGCGCTTTGTGCAGTTTCCCCTGATAAGTGCGCTTGTTTCATCAGCCAAGATGCCGCGTCTTTTGGCTTGTCCAGTCGCCGGTCGATCTCTTCTCGAAGCAGCGAAAGCTCCTGAGAAAGTTCAAAGGTGCGCGAGGGGGCCTCTCCTCTCCAAAATGGAATAGTAGGAGGGGCGCCGTGGGCATCGTTTACCACGACTTCGCCCGAACGGACCTGCTGTATCCGCCAGGAGTTGTTTCCTAAGAGAAAGATATCGCCGGCCATACTTTCTACGGCAAAATCTTCATCGACGGAGCCTACCTTGACGCCGTCCGGTTCCGCGACCACTTTATAGTCGGCCAATTCCGGGATGGCCCCTCCGGAGGTCAGCGCCGTGATGCGTGCGCCTCGCCGGGCCTTCAGACGTTCCTGAACCCGGTCTCGATAAAGATAAGCGCCTGCTTTGCCATTCCGGGAAGGGATGCCTTCGCTCAACATCTCGATGACCGAATTAAAATCGTCCCACGAGAGGTCTTTATATGGAGTGGATTTCCGGAGCATGTCATAAAGTTCCCTTTCTTTCCACGCTTCGCAGGCGGTTGCCGCGACAATCTGTTGCGCCAGAATATCCAAGGGGGCTTGCGGAATGACGATCCGATCAAGTCGTCCGGCATCAATGGCACGAATCAAAGCGACCGATTCCAATAACTCATCACGTGTTAAGGCGAAAATACGTCCTTTCGGGATCTGCCCCAGGGCGTGTCCGGAGCGGCCGATCCGTTGGAGGAAGACGGCAATCGACCGGGGACTTCCGATCTGGATGACCAAATCGATAAATCCTATATCGATCCCAAGCTCTAAGGATGCCGTGGCCACAACGGCCTTTAAGTCGCCGTGCTTCAAGCGTTTCTCGGCGGAAAGACGGATTTTTTTTGAAAGACTTCCGTGGTGAGAGGTCACATGTTCCTCCCCCAACAGCTCCGACAGATGGTGTGTCACCCGTTCGGCCAATCGGCGTGTATTGACAAAAATCAGCGTGGATCGCTGCGATGCAATCATCTCCCCTATTTGTTTGTAGACTTCTTCCCACTGTTCATTGGAACAGACGGCGGAAAGTGGCATCTTTGGGGTTTCAATCGCAAGATCGAGTGCTCGCAGGTGACCGACATCGACGATTGTGCAGGCAGGAGAAGCATTCGTATTCGGTATTCCTTGCCCGACGAGAAATCGCGCCATCGCATCCATTGGCCGCTGTGTGGCAGAAAGACCGATCCGAACCGGACGTACTAAGCAAAGATGCTCGAGCCGCTCCAAGGAAAGGGCCAGGTGAGAGCCACGCTTGTCTCGAGCCACCGCGTGAATTTCATCGACGATCACGGTTTCGGCCGTCATCAGCATCCTCCGGCTTGACTCCGCCGTCAAAAGGAGATAGAGCGATTCCGGTGTGGTGACAATGATATGGGGCGGCTTACGGAGCATTGCCCGCCGTTCCGACTGCGGGGTATCTCCGGTTCTAACCAGGGCACGAATTTCCGGCAGCGGAATCCCTTCCTTCTCGGCACGCCCCCGAATTTCTGCAAGGGGGAGCTCAAGGTTCCTTTGGATGTCATTGCTCAAGGCTTTTAATGGTGAGACATAAACGACACGGCATCGATCCGGAAGGGGGCCTGCCGCCCCTTCCCGTACCAAGCGATCTAAACAGGCAAGAAAGGCGGCCAGGGTTTTTCCCGATCCGGTTGGAGCGGCGATCAGCGTATCTTTGTTCTCTAAGATTGCAGGCCAGCCTTTGACCTGTGCCTCTGTTGGCTGACCGAGGGTCTCAGTGAACCACTTTGAAATAATAGGATGAAAGGATGGAAGCAGCATGGGGATATTATAAGGGAAAGGGCGTGGAGGAGAAAAGGATTTCTAAAAATTAGGGAAGTGAAACGAAGCCTTGACTGTATCCGATAGAAGGTGTTTTTGACAGATCTTAGACCATTCGGTATATTTTGAGGGCACATTCAGGAAGAACCATGCCGTTACCCCAACAACAAAAAAAACGCTTAGGCGAAATGCTTATCTCGGCAGGCCTCCTTACCGAGTCTCAACTCGAGCGGGCATTGCGGGAGCAAAAGACCTCTGGCTTCCGCCTCGGGAAGGTGCTCCGTAAACTGGGCTATGTGAAAGAGGAAGAAATCATTAAAATACTGGGGGAACAAATGGGGATTCCCCATGTGGCACTCAGTACCATTGTCGTCGATCCAGATGTCGTCCATCTTGTTCCGGAGCTTGTTGCACGGCGCCATCACGTCCTTCCCCTCTACAAAAAGGGGAAGGCCCTGACCTTGGCCATGCTAGATCCTCTAAACGTGTTTTCGATCGATAATATTCATCAGCTGACCGGCCTAACTATCAACCCGGTGGTCGGAACGGAACGGGAGATACTAAAGGCCATCGATCGTTTCTATAGCGGCACCGGCACCATGGAAGAAGCCATGCGAGCCGCGGATCGAAATGCCATGATGGATGGTGAAGCATCCGCTCCCGTCACGTTTACAGAGGCGGATGATTCTCCGGTCATCAAGTTTGTGAATACCTTGATTGGTCAAGCGGTGAAAGAGGGAGCCAGCGATGTCCACTTAGAACCAGATGGAGAGAGCATCCACATCCGTTACCGCGTGGACGGTCTGCTCCGGGATGTAATGACCGCCCCGAAATCCTTACAGGCCGGTGTCGTCTCCCGCATCAAGATATTGGGGAGTTTGGATATTGCCGAGAAGCGTATCCCGCAAGATGGGCGATTTGAAATCAAGGTCGGAGAGAAGGATATCGACATCCGCATTTCGACACTTCCAACGGCGCATGGCGAGAAGATTGTGATGCGGCTCTTGGACAAGGCCAGTGTCCTTATTGGATTGGAAGAGTTGGGTTTTAAGGCAAAACCCTTAAGAGCATTCGAACGCTATTTTCGCAGGCCCAACGGTCTGATCCTGGTCACAGGGGCCACCGGAAGCGGCAAGACCACTACGCTTTATTCCGTGCTTCAGACCATCAATACGGCAGAGAAAAATATCGTCACCATTGAAGATCCCGTAGAATACGAACTGAAACGGATTACCCAGGTGCAGGTGAACACAAAGGTGGGTGTCACATTTGCAAACGGTCTTCGCTCCATTCTTCGGCAGGACCCCGATATCGTTATGGTGGGTGAGATTCGAGATCGAGAAACGGCCACACTTGCCATCCAGGCGGCCCTGACCGGTCACCTGGTCTTGAGTACCCTACATACCAACGATGCACCGGGTGCGATTGCCCGTCTCATCGAGATGGGGGCGGAACCTTTTCTGATCGCCTCATCCCTTTCGGCAGTGGTCTTCCAAAAACTGGTGCGAAAAATCTGCAAAGCCTGTGCGGCGCCATATAGACCGCCCCAGGACCTTATAGAACGTCTAGAGATTCATGCCCTACTCACAAACCAACAGGAATACAGCTTTTCTAAGGGGGCTGGATGTGGGGAATGCAGAGGAACGGGTTATGCGGGACGCATCGGCCTTTATGAGTTGCTTCCCGTCAACGACAGTATACGGGACCTCATCGTCAAACGTGCCTCCTCGGCGGATATTCGGAAAGCCGCCCTTCAAACCCAGTACCGTCCGCTCCGGGCGGAAGGCATCCTAAAAATCATTCAAGGACTGACCACCCTCGAAGAGGTCTTGCGGGTAACCCAAGAGATTGATTGACATCTAAATCCTGCAAGTAGTCCGGCATTCGGCAGCCGAATCAAGGGCTTATGCTGCACTGCCATCAAGGTAAGGATGCTCAAAGGTGCGGTGCACCTCCTGCGCTCCTCAGCGCTTTTGCCTAAACCCTTGCTCGGCACCCTCGGTGTTCGGATTCCTTGCAGGATTTAAATGACAATTATTGTTACTGCCACTGCCATTTTACGTCAGAAGTTTAAACTTCTACAGATGCGTTCTCCGAATTGACTTCATAAATATTTGGTATTAAACACTTTTTTGTAACACCCCCCCCCCCTCTTTCTTACCTGGCACCCAAATTGCTTAATATTATACATAGACGATTATGCCGAACTACCGATACCGTGCACGCGATAAAACTGGGGCCCTTTTTTCTGGAAAATTGGATACAAGCGGCAGAGAGGCCGTCGCGACTTACCTGGATGGCCTAGGTTATTATCCAGTTTCCATCACAGAAGATTGGCAATCCTTTACTATAAACCCGACGCAATACTTTCGCCTATTTAAGTGCATCCGTCCAAAGGAAAAGATTATTTTTACGATGCAACTGGCAACCCTGGTCGGCGCCGGTGTACCTATCCTTAACAGTTTCGATTCCCTGATCGTACAAACCACCAACTTCAGACTTAGGGAAGTTATTCAGAGGATCCGGAGGGACGTCGAAGGCGGGAGCTCATTTTCAGGCGCCCTCGAAAGGCATCCCACCGTTTTCTCTTCTCTATTCGTCAGTATGGTCCACGCGGGGGAGGCCGGCGGTGTGCTGGATGAAATCCTGTATCAGTTGGCTGCCCTGGCCGAATATGAAGAAGAGACCCGGTCCCGAATAAAATCTGCGACCCTGTATCCCCAAATTGTGGTCGGCCTACTTCTCGTTGCGTTTTGGATTCTTGCCACCTTTGTCATTCCGAAGCTGGCTGCATTCTATAACAAGTTTGATGCAACCCTGCCCCTTCCAACCAGAATCCTCCTCAAAGCGGATACGATAGTACACGAATACGGCATATATGTTCTAGGCTTGATCGCGGCGGCGGTATTTTGGGTTTGGCGATATATTCGCACTCCTTCAGGAGCCCTTTTCTGGGACCGTCTTAAACTCAAGCTGCCTGTATTCGGTCCGATCTTTCTGAAAGTAGCCCTGTCGCGCTTTGCCCGTATCTTCGGCACCTTGACACGCAGTGGCCTTCCCGTCTTGCGGACTCTGGACATTGTTTCAAAGACGGTTGGAAATAGGGCAATTTCCAATGTAGTAACCAACATTCGTGATGCCGCAAAGGAGGGCCGCGGCATTGTTCAACCCATGGAAATGAGCCTTATATTTCCGCCCTCGATTATTCAGATGGTTGCCATTGGAGAACAAACGGGTCAAATGGATGAAATGATGAAGAAGGTCTCGGAATATTACGACCGAGAAGTCGACTATGCCATTCGAAACTTGTCCAAGGCCATAGAGCCTATCCTCTTGATCTTTATCGGAGGGGCCATACTATTTCTTGCCTTGGCTGTCTTTATGCCCTGGTGGAACATGGCGAAGATGTTAAAGGGAGGAATGGGCTGAAGTCGCTAGTTAACATCTTTGCTTGTAAGAAGGAGATAAAAATGAAGGTATTAAGGGAGGAGAAGGTCATGGGAGCGAACGAGAAGGGATTTACTCTGGTCGAGTTGATCATCGTTATCGTTGTTCTCGGTATTCTAAGCGCCGTTGCAGTCACCCGCTTTCAAGACCTGGCGCAGGATGCCAAAATCTCCTCTACCAAAGGAACAATGGGATCGATACGCGCCGGTATTCACCTGATGCACGCAAAAATTCTCCTCGTGGGGGTTGCACCGGGAAATCCAGAATGGCCAAGCGTGGCCGAACTCAACAACAATATCTTGGATAGCGCAAGCCGCCCGGCCCAGCTTGCCAACCTGAAAGTGGTCGAAGGCCCTTCGGGTGTCGTCTGTTCCTCGGCCTGTCTTCCCGAGGATTTTGTCTCGACCCAAGCCACATTGGCGGCGAGGAAAAAGGTTGTCGCCGCAACCACCGCCCAAGCCGATTCCAGGACGCCCCCAGGGGGTCCTGGAGGCTGGGCCTATGACCCCGTAACGGGTCAGCTTTATGTGAATCAGTTACTACCCAACGACAGCAAAGGCATTCCAGCTAGTCAGTGGTAGGCCTTTAGGAAAAATGGTCCATATTAAAAACAAAGGAGAGTGAATAATGAGAACGATCAGAAATCAAAAGGGTTTTACATTGGTCGAGTTGATTGTCGTCATCGTGATATTGGGTATTATCGCAGGCGTCGCGGTGCCCAATTATATCAATATGCAAACGGATGCCCAGGCAGCCAACAACGTGGCCTATATTGGGGCCTTAAGAAGTGCATTGGCAATGCGTTTCGGTCAGCAGCTGGTACGGACAGGCAACACCGCTCCAGCAGGTACCGATGTGATTGGAGATGCGGCTACAGCAGACGCTGACCAGGTCTATCTTGATGGTTTAGTGGGATCGCCTATCCCTGCAACCCTAACCCCAACGGCCGGCATATGTGGAACGGGTCAGTGGGATGGTTTGGCGCCCGGTAATCCGCCTGCGGCTGCGACCTGGACGATTACCTGCGGGGCTACGGTTTCTGACCCAATTTCAATAGCTGGCCCGTAGAGGTAAGATTTGTGCGGCCGAAAGGACGGGCGGGCTTCACGCTTGTTGAGCTGACGGTTGTCATCGTGGTGCTCAGCATTTTGGCAGTGTCCGTATTCGTTACGGGGGATCTCGGAGGCAACCGGGCGGCAAGTGTGGCCTATAAGTTGGTCGCGGATTTTCGCTATGCCCAGCAACTGGCCAATGCAGGCCGGGTTCGCCATGGGGTCGAGATGACGAATGCGACCTCCTATCGTATTTTTCGGGATGATGGTGGGGGAGGGACCACCGTTGTCAACCCAATGACGGGTTCACCCTACATCGTGAATATGGCGGGGGATTTTAATGGTGTCACTTTGGTCACCGCATTGGG
>JBHHXH010000080.1:0-11001 GCA_046756925.1 Nitrospiria bacterium | reverse complement strand
AAACAAAGGTTTCTTCGAGATGGGGATGAAAAGGGCCTAAGTAGATTTGCACTTAAGGGTCGTGAAAATTAAGTCCACCTAAATCCTGCAAATAACTTGAACGATCTAACCCACTATAACGTGCTAGGGTGATCGATTCAAGCAATTTAGCCGCGGCTCGGCTTATCTTGGGTGCCAATTCAAAAAGTGGGGATTATCTAGTGTCGGAACAGGAGGGCTTGGCGGTTTCATTTTCCGCAATCGCGGAATGTGGGACTAATGCCCTTCCTCTACCACCCCCACCTGGGGCAGGACCGCCAGGCCGCTCTTCCGAGCGTCGGTTTCAAAACGCTGGTTTCCCCAGAAGAAGGCCCTTGGGACCGTGGTCGGGACGACCAGGATGTAGAAGAGAGCGCGGCCGATAATTTCGTTGCAGAGGGCCAGGATAAAGACCAATGTCCATGCGGCCAATCCGACAGATCCGCTAAGTGGAAAGAGGATAAAGGCGAGAGAAGCGGCCATCAAGATTGCCCACATACATAGGCGGAGACGGTGGACCTTCCCTTGCGCTCCTAGCATCAACATCCTGGAAACTGAGGCTTCTTCACCGCGGCGTTCAAGATACATTCGATGCACATAGAGGGCAATCCCCTGAAGCCCCAGTCCGGCCGCAAGCGGCCAGGCAAGAAGGTTGAGAAGAGCTTCAATCGCTTCTCCGGTGAGGAGGCCTGCACTCCCGAAAGTGAGACCCAGCATGCCGCTCCCGAGAATCAGGCCGCTCGCAAAAAAGACTCCCCCCGTGTGCCAATGATCCCAGAAGGGGCGCGCAGGAATCCGGTAGCAACGATACATGCAATAGATGCCGACCGGTCCCGTCAGGGATGCGCCCCATCCAAACAGGTCCGGGAGATTTAGAGACAATCCTTCTGGCAACCATCCCATGATTCCTGGAAAAAGCGTGACGAGGGTATAGGCCCCGAGTAGATTGAAGAAGGTCCCCATTGCGGCGATCTCACGGCTGACCCAGGAGTGGCGGAGGTTATTGAAGGCGCGATAGAAGTATTGGGGCTTACCAAGATGGAGCGTCGATGAAACGAGACCAAGGGTCTGAATAATCACAAGACCAAGGACTAACCCGCCAAAGGCATAGGGATGGGCCTGAATCGTTAAGGAATTCGAGCTTGATCCTATCAGACGCGGTAGAAGAAAGAGGAGGAGAAAGCTCCCGACGGTAAACTGAGAGACAAGGGTGAAGAGAACGAGGGGATCCTCCCGGGAGCGGAGCTTGTCAAACCCCCAGCCTCCTATTTTCCTATTTATCTTCTCCCTGACCTTGAAATGATTACTTTGGATTTCATCCCGTTGATAGTGCATCGGGAGGGCATCCATCCGGCCGAATGCCTCTGGGAGGTCACGCATTTGTTCAAAACGAATGTTCGGTCGTGAAATTTCTGGGTCGGGAAAAGAGGGAAGGGTCAATTTGGCCTCTTGTCGTCCTTTGGGGATCTCCTCGATGATACCGAATTCAAGGGCATTCCCGAGGCAGGCAGAGACACAGGCCGGTTGCAGGCCGACCTCGAGCCGGTCTATGCACATATTGCACTTCTGAACCTGGCCTAAGACCGGATCAAGCTGGGGGGCGTTATAGGGACAGACCCAGGTGCAGTAGCCGCAACCGAAACAGATCTCCGGATCCTGCAGGACTGCGCCGTACTCCAGATATTTTGTATAGGCCCGTGTCGGACATCCTTTCAGGCAGACCGGGTCCTCACAGTGGTTGCAGGCCATCGAGATATTGATGCGTGTAACATTGGGATAACATCCCCCTTCAATCGTTCCGACCGTCCGATAGGCGAGATGGGGCGGGAGGTTATTCTTTTCGGAACAGGCCGACTCGCAGGCATGACAGGCGATACAGTTATCGGCGTTAAAGTGAAAGCCGTGCTGCTTGTAGCGGTCCGCATTGTCTGGATGGCTTGCTTTGCCGTTGATCTCCAGGGAGACCCCGGACAGATTTGGATGGACCTCATCAAGGGCGATCGGCGTGCCGTGCTGACTCTTCATCTATTTATCCTAGTGCTCAATTACGAAAATAACCAATATTATCACAACCGATTCATCCACCTCGGATGCGTTGCTCGTCGTTTACATAGTCGGCAATATGCGCTCTCCTCGCGCCTTACCGAGGTGGCGGCTCAGCTGCGATAATATCGATTGCTTTCGCAACTAAACGCTAGTAATTCCGCATCGCAACATTTTCCCGGGCGGCCGCCTCCTGATCCGCCAGACCTTCGATCCTCACCGCCGACTGTTTGTAGGCAGGTTGCCGGGAGTAGGGGTCGAGGAGACCGAGGGCAAGACGGTTGACACAGTTGTAGTAATGCATCGGGATGAAGACCGTGTCGGGGGCGACCCGTTCGCTTAACTGCACTAGGACGACGGCGTCGGCACGGCGGGAAAGGACCCGAACGTAGTCCATCGCTTCAATCCCAAGTCGTGCGGCCGCCCTGGGATTCATCTCCATAAAGGGGGTCGGACTGAATTTATTTAGATTGCCGATCTTCCCGGTTTTGGTCCGGGTATGCCACTGTTCCACCAGCCGGCCGCTGTTGAGCCAGAAGGGATATTCCTGATCTGGACATTCATTGTTATCGACAAAGGGGAGTGGGATCAACCTCGCACGCCCATCGGGATGCTGAAAACGGCCCGCTTCATAGAGGCGTCTGCTGCCTTCCGGATGGTCGGCATTGCAGGGCCATTGAATACCGCGTTGTTTCTCAATCTTGTCATGACTCATCTCGGAATAATCACAGAGTCGGCCTAAGGAAAGCGTCTTGATTTCCTCAAAAACCTCCGATGTGGTACTCGAAAATGACATTTTTCTTCCCCGTTCGAAGCGCTGAGCCAGTTCCGTGAAAATCCAGAGATCCGACTTCGCCTCACCCGGAGGATCCATCACCTTCCGCACCAGATTGACCCGCCGCTCGGTATTTGTGAAGACCCCTTCTTTTTCTCCCCAGAGGGTGGCCGGAAAAAACACATGTGCATATTCATTTGTCTCCACATCAGAATAGGCGTCCTGGACCACCAGGAACTCGAGTTGTTCCAGGGATTTTCTGATCCGGGTTGTGTCTGGCATAGAGGTCATCGGATTGGTGGCGATCAGCCAGAGGCCCTTGATTTCACCCCGTTCTATCGCCGGAAAGATGTCGGTTTCGGCCATGCCTCGTTTAGGCGGAAAGAAAGAGGCTTCTACCCCCCAGAATTCTGACATGAACTGTCTATCTTCCTCTTTCTCTAATACCCGGTAGCCGGGAAGACCGGAACAGGATGAAAACTCTCGTGTTCCCATTGCATTGCACTGGCCGGTGATTGAGAGAGCCGTGCCCCCCGGTCGTCCGATATTGCCGGTGATGAGGTTCAGGTTGTTGATGGCGACCACACCATCCGAACCGTGGGTCGATTGATTGATGCCCATGGTCCAGATCGTCATCGCCGTCACGGCTTCCGCATACATGCGGGCAACCCTGCGGATGGTCTTCGCGGAAATACCGCAGATCTTTTCAGCCATCTCTGGGCTGTATTGCTCAACGAGCTTCCTAAATTCGCCAAAGCCGCTTGTGTGCGCCTGGATATAGCGCTGATCCTCCAGCCCCTCCGTGAGAACGACCTGCGCCAGGGCATTCAAGAGAACCAGATCCGTTCCCGGCTTGATGGGGAGATGGATATCGGCCATCTGGGCGAACATCGTGACGCGGGGATCGACGACAATGATAGGGAAATGTCGCCGGTCCTGGGCCGCTTTCAAACGATAATAGATGATCGGGTGTTGCTCCGGTAGGTTGGAGCCGATGGCGAGGAGACAGTTTGTCTGATCGAAGTCGTCATAGCAGCCGGGCGGTCCGTCGCTTCCAAAAGAACGTTTGTAGCCGGAAACGGCGGAGGCCATGCAAAGCGTGGTGTTGCCGTCATAATTGTTGGTTCCGATCACGGCGCGGACAAGCTTGCCGAGGGTGTAGAACTCTTCCGTGTAGATTTGTCCCGTTGAGACAATAGCAAAACTGTCACGGCCATAAAGGGCCTGAATCCGTTGGATTTCAGAGGCGGTAAGGTTGAGGCATTCGTCCCAGCTGGTTTCGGTAAAGGTGTCGGAGAGGCTCTTCCGAATGAGGGGCGTTCTGCCGCGATTCTGGGAACGAAACACCTCGAATTCATAGATCCCTTTCAGGCAGAGCTTCCCTCGATTGACATCGGCATCGGCCACCCCCCGGGTCGTGATGGCAATGCCATTTTTGTCGACTCCGACATCCAGAGAGCAGCCTGTCGAGCAGTAGCCGCAGGTGGTGTAGATCCATTTTTCAACCGCTTTGACCGGCAGTTGGATCGGGTTTTTTGTATGACGTCCAAATAACATATTGCTCAGAATAAATCCTTCAATCTCTTTGTAGGGACGGGTTTGACGGTAGGGGCGGGTTTAAAACCCGCCCCTACGTGTCTGCCACCTTCCTCAAGGGTTTTCATTCAACGCCGGCAAGAGATCCGCATTGGTGTGTGACGATGTGACGAGACGACAGCCGATTTCCGTCGCCAGGAGTTGATCGAGGATGTCGGTGGGCGGTATTGTCCTTCGGTATCGAACTCAACGAGTTTCTCGCAGAATCGCAGTCCAACCATCCCATTTGGGCGTGTGTGTGTCGTTGTGACCTTCCTTCATAGGCTTGTTACTTTTAAGTGTTAAACAGTTTCCCCTTTCCGGACCGAACGAACCTCTTTGAGTGTCGAGACAAAGATTTTCCCGTCACCGGGATTGCCGGTTCGGGCGGCAATCTTGATGGCATCGACCACCCGATCCACTTCTTCCGTTTCGCAGGCAATCATCAAAGAGATTTTTTTGAGCTCTTCATAGCGAACGGAGCCGACCCGTATGCCTCTTTGCCGACCTCGGCCCGAAACCGCAAGACGTGTGTAGGCAAAAAAACCGGACTTTTCTAAGGCAGAGATGACTTCTTCTTCTTTTTCCGGACGAACCATTGCTTGAACCAACTTCATAATCACCCCTCTATCAATTCTGTTGTGACCATAGCAAGCGCCGCCGCCGCTTCGGGAACGAAGGGGGCAATCTTTTTCTCAAGCAGTTTGGCGATTGTTTTCGGCCCCACACGCCTGACGACTGCCTTGAACGCTTCGCCTTCCTGTCGAAACGCCAGGACGATATCCAGCAGGGCATCCACCGTCGGGATCACCATTTCTTCCGTAATGCCTTTTCTCACCATATCCCCGAGTTGAACCGTTTCCGAGACGGTCCCTCCCAGAAAAAGATGATAAGAATAGCGGCGTGCATCTCCAACCGGTAACAGGGTCCCGGCCAGACCAATGTCAGCCACTTGATGCTTCGCACAACTGTTGGGACAGCCGGAGATGTGTATCGAGATTGCGTTGAAAAGATCCTGCTTTGCCTGTGAGGTGGGCTTGTAATGGTTGATCAATTCACGCGCGGCCCCCTGAGCGTGGGTGATCGCAAGGGTACAGAATTCTATTCCGGGACAGGCAAGCAGCGTTGGCCCGCTTTCCCTTTCTTTTAGTGAAAGCCCAAGCCGTTTTAATGCCTTGACTGTGCGGCCAATGGATCTCATCGAAATTCCATGAAGCGCGATATCCTGTTCTTTTGTGAAATAGAGCGTTCCGTTTCCGAATCGACGCGCAATCTTCCCAATCTCCGAAAGCGTCTCAGAGCGTATTTCTCCGAGGGGAATGGCGATGGTTAAAGCGGCAAGCCCCCGCTGTTTTTGTGGATCCACACCCGATGGAAGTGTAGAGAAGTCTGTTGGGATCAGTGCCGCCGATAGCTGTTTCCCAATCCAAGGTGTTTTTTCTTTATTACGTCCGGTCGGAAGCGCAGCCTCCCTGTTTTCCGGATTGCCTTTTTTTTCGAGGAAGACTTTATTGAAGATCTCTGTAAATTTTTCTTTTCCCCATTCTGCAATTAAAAACTTGAGACGTGAACGGGCCTTGTTCCGATTGCCATGTCTTGTATGAATCTCAAAGACCGCCTGACACACGGGGAGTGCATCGGACAGCGGAATAAAATCACGCAATTTGTAGCCTAAGATCGGTTTTGCCCCAAGGCTTCCACCCACCCATACCTCGAAACCGAGTGCATCCTTCGTCCCGTTCCTGCGCTGAACGGCGACAAACGCGATATCGTTAATGGCCGCATCGGCGTTACATCGGTTGCAACCAGAAAAATAAACGTTGAGGCGGTTCGGCATCGTCGGGTTGATTAAGTCGGATCGTTGGATAAAGTAATCCGAAATCAGAGCGGCCCAGGGTTGAACATCCAAAGTCCCGTCTTTTGAAATCGCCCCATGCGGACAGGCCATCACGTTTCTCAGTGTATGACCACAGGTCGAACGCGTCGTCAGTCCAATCCTGCGGAGCCGTTCGAAGATATCCTCCGCCTCTTCGACCCGAACCCAATGCAGCTCCATATTTTGCCGCATGGTCAGATGGATCTGGCCACGTCCATGGACTGCCGCGAGATCGGCCAGATGCCGGACCTGTTCGAAGGTCACACGCCCGCCGGGAATCCGAATTCGGACGATTGAATAGCCGGCATGTTTCTGAACGCAGATGCCATAGGTCTTGAGACGATATTTATCATCCATCGATACCGCGCGCGATCCCTCCTTTTTGATCCGCGAAAAGTCGATCCCGAGTCCTTCCTGTTTTATTTTTTCGAGATCAAGCGTTTTGGTGGAGCTGGGCTTTTTCTTGTTAAGCGTCGAAGTGGCGCCAAGGGATGGCGCTTGAGCCGATGGCGCCGGTTGATTCACCATCCGAAGCAGATCATCGACAATCTCTCCACAGCTTCCGCAACCGGTGGTCGCCTCGGTACAGGCAGCCACCTCATCCCGGCTTTCGAGCCCCTTTTTTCGAATCGCACTGACTATCGTTTCCTTGCTTACGTCGTTACAATTGCAAACGGTATCGGAATCAGCCAGAGCGGTCGCCCCCGAAGCGGGTGGACCCGCACCATTTTCGACTGAGACGTTTCCGAGCAGTTGATCTTTGATGGCCGCGAGATCGTTCCCCTTTTTAAGAAGGCCAAAGAGCCGTGTTCCATCTCGATTGTCTCCCAGGAGGATGAAGCCGGTCAGGCGATTCTGCCGGATGACGCATTTTTTATAGATCCCATTCGTGGTATCCAAAAAAGCGAGCGCCTCCCCTCCGGCACGCCGACCCAGTTCTCCCGCGGAGGTTAGAGAAATCCCAGCGACTTTCAGTGTTGTGGCACATAGGGTGCCCGCATAGCGTTTTCTATCCTGCCCGGCGATGGCGTCGGCAATGACCCCTGCCTGTTCCTTCAAGGGCGCAATGAGACCGTAGGTGCGCCCCCGATGTTCGATGACATCTCCAACGGCAAAGATATCCGGAATGCTTGTTTCCATCCGATCATCGACGACGATCCCACGCTTGACCTTTACCCCGGCTGTATGGGTGATGGACGTATTCGGCCGTGTCCCGGTACAGACGACGACCATCCCGGCTGGCAGTATTTCTCCTGTTGAGAGCCTCACTTCCGTGACGGACGTTTCACCGGAGATCTTCTCTGCCGTTGTTCCCAGTAAAACACGGATGCCCATGCGTTCGATTTCTTGTTTGAGAAGGGCAGCCCCGGTTCCATCGAGCTGCTGCTCCATCAAGCGATCGGCAAGATGCACGACCGTGACGCTGAGACCGTAATTGATCAATCCCCGCGCGGCTTCAAGACCCAGAAGGCCGCCGCCGATGACCACCGCCTCCATCTCTCTGCTTGCCGCAGCGACGATTTTCTCGGTATCCGCAAGGGTTCGGAAGACAAAGACCCCTTCCTTTTCAGATCCTTCTATGGGCGGAACCACCGGAATCCCTCCGGTAGCGAGGAGGAGACGATCATAGGGGGTCGCTTCTCCGCTTGCGTCGCGCACCGTTTTTGTTTCTGCATCAATCGAAGTGACGGAGATGCCCTGCCTCAGGTCGATCCCATGTTCCGCGTACCAGGCCTTTGGATGCAGGATGATCTTTTCCGCATCCGTCTTTCCGGCCAGGACATTCGAGAGGAGAATTCGGTTGTAGTTCGGTTGTTGTTCATCACCGAAGATCGTAATTGCCAACTCCGGTTTTTTCTTTAGAATGGCCTCGACCGTTGTCATCGCCGCCATCCCGTTTCCGACCACAAGCAATTTCCGGCGGGTGTCTTTTTTACGATTCATCCGTTCCCACTTCCATTTTGACCTGCCCCTCTTTCAGGGGAGGATCGTGCATCGGCGCACTGAATAGATTCCCCAGGATGGCCTCTCCTTCAATGTCGCGATCCACCGACGAAACATAGTATTCTCCCGAAAAGGCATCTTCCGGCTCCTTGAGATAGCACAGACAGACTAGGAAGCTGGTCAAGGCGCCGGTGGCGATCACGAAGAAAAAGGTTTTGGAATCCACAAAGGAATAGATCGTCAGGTAGAGGACGGCGCCGACATTCCCATAGGCCCCCGCCATTCCGGAGATCTGTCCGGTAAGACGCCGCTTGATCATCGGAATAATCGCGAAAGTGGCCCCCTCCGCACCCTGTACAAAACAGGAACAAAGGATGGTGATGAGCACAGCGAGGATGATCGGCCATCCCGAATGAATCAGTCCCATCAGAAAGAATCCAACGGCAATCCCGATCATATAGATCAGCATGACCCGCTTCCGGTTAAGCATACGGTCGGAGATCACGCCTCCCAGCGGCCGCGCGAAGAGGTTGACGAAGGCGAAGGAGGAGGCAATCAGGCCCGCCGAGGCCGGGGAGAGGGAGAAGGTCGTCTCAAAAAAGGCGGGCAGCATCGAAACGACCGCCAGTTCGGCGCCGAAATTGGCCAGATAGGTTGAATTCAGCGCCGCGACGCTATTAAAATCGTAGTGGTCATCCTTGGGAACGCCCTTTCTCAAGATCGGCAGGTTGATCTTCAAGATCTGGATAATCTGATAAATGACCGCGGAGGCGATGGCGCCATAGGAGATCGCCGCCCCAATCCCACCGAGATATCCCATCCCCTGAATTTTCCAGACAAGCACCGACAATCCGCCCAACATCGGGATCGTCCAGAGAATCAGCTTGATCATATCGCCGTAGCAACTGACCTCCATAGCGGCTACCTTGCGTGGTTTTCTATGGACGGCACCGGCGGGTCCATCCGTGATCGCAAACCAGTAGAAGATGCCGTAGGCCAGAAGAAGGACGCTGTTGGACGCCAGGGCATAACGCCATCCGGTCTCTCCTCCGAAGAGATAAAAGGTGATCGAGGGGAGGGCCATCGCGGCGGCGGCAGAGCCGAAGTTTCCCCACCCGGCATAAATGCCTTCCGAGTAGCCAATATCAGAGGGTTTAAACCAGAGCGCGGTCATATGGATTCCGACCACAAAACTAGCGCCGATGCAGCCTAATAGTAGGCGGGAGATCAAGAGTTGTGCAAAACTCTCGCCAAAGGCAAAGATAAATCCGGGAAAGGCCATGCAAGTCATCAACACGGAAAAGACCCGCCTCGGCCCCCAGCGGTCCATTGCCATGCCAACCACGACGCGGGCGGGGATCGTCAAGGCGACATTGCAGATGGCGAAGAGTTTAATATCTTCATCCGTTAACCACCCCACGGATTTGACGATGGTGGTTGCCAGGGGGGCCATGTTGAACCAGGTGTAAAAACAGATAAAGAAGGCAATCCAGGTCAGGTGAAGCGCCCTGATTTCGGGCCGTCTGACTTTGAAGAGGTCTCGCGTGTTCATTTTGCGCTTCCCGTTTTCATTCCGGTCCGTACGGAATAGGCCTCCGAGACCTCCTGGACGAAAATCTTACCATCTCCCGGATGACCGGTATCGGCCCCGTCTTCGATTGCCTCAACTGCCGGCTCGAAATCGGCTTCTTCGACGATCAACAAGATCATGAGCTTTGCAAGGCTGTTGTAACTGACTCGTCCAACTTGTACCCCCCGCTGCCGTCCCCGCCCAAGGACCGGGATCTTTGTGACTGCATAAAGTCCTGCCGTTTCTAAGTTATGCAGGACTTTTTCCTCCTGTTCCGGTCGTATAATCGCTCGTATCAACTTCATCGGATCGCCTCTCTTCCCCGTTCATCGGTCGAAACCCGGACCGCATCGTCGATGTCGCAGACAAAAATGCGTCCATCACCAACCATGCCCTTACCGGTCCGGTTTGCCTTCATGATGACAGCGATTGCCGCTGAGAGGAGGGTCTCGGGAATGATAATCGAGAAAAATTGTTTAGGCAGAAATTTGATGGCGACCCCCGTTCCTTCTTCTTTTTGAAATTTTAGGCCCCGCTGCTGGCTCCTGCCCAAAGCGGTATATGTGGTGTAAGAAATAATCCCGGCGGCTTCCAACGCCTTATAAGTCATTTGATGTTTGCCAGGACGAAGGATGGCGATCACCTCTTTTAAGGGCCCTGTTTCTCCGCCGGCCCGGTCATCCCCTTTTTCCGTTTGAGAAACCGATCCTTCTAACGGTTTCATGGGTACAGGCATGGCAAGCACTCTCGCTTTCTCTAGCGGTATTTTTGGGGCAAGCGGCAAGGGGTCACCCGCATTCCCTGATGGGGCAGCAATCCGATATTTTTCCCGGTATTTTCCCTCCCACTTCTCGTTCAACTTGCTGTTGCTGGCCTGTCCCAGAAGCCGCTTTGTTCCGATTGGATCGTTCCGGTACGCGTAGATTGCCCGGATCCATTTGACGCTCTTATATCCTTGTAGGAAGGGGACAACGAGTCGAAGCGGTCCACCATGCACCATTGGAAGGGGCGTGCCGTTCAAGCCATAAGCGAGCAGGACACGAGGATCGCGCGCCTCGTCACGGGAAAGTCCCTCAAAAAAAATCCGGTCACGGGAATAAAAGGCGAAATACCCTTCCGGATGGGTGTCGACTTTCAGAAAATCGAGCAGGTCGACGAGGCGGATCCCCTCCCATTCGACCTCCTCCGACCAATTGAAGA
>JBHHXH010000079.1:0-11042 GCA_046756925.1 Nitrospiria bacterium | reverse complement strand
ATCCAAAAATTGCTTATGCAGCTTAAACACTCTATTTAATGGCCGGGTTAATAACGATGTTGACCGATCTTTGCAAAGACAAGTTTCCTGAACATTTTGTTTTTATCAACCCAAGGATGAAGGCTTTTTATTCCGGTGAGACTCTGTTTAGAATCTGGGATAAAGTCAGGAAAAAACTTGATATCAATATCACCCTCTACGAAGCAACAAGACACTCCTTGGCATCAATAGCCGCATGTAATGGTGCCTCTCTTCATGCGATTAAAGATGTCTTAGGCCATACGGATATCCGAACCACCCTAAAATATGCACATTCTAATCTTCAAAGCCAAAGAATTGTCTTTCAAGAACCGGACAAAGTGGTGCATTTGGTTCACAATCTTTCCCCCAAAAAAATAAATCCTTATAAGAAAAGAATTTTTGAGACCACTTTTTGTCAGGCAGTTGTATTTATATAAATAAGCAGTTAGAATTTATAAAAGTAATCAAGGAGCCTTAATGTGATGAAAACTAATCTAAAGCCTAAATTCGTCACCGACGAAAAAGGGAAAAAGACCTCGGTCATATTAAATATCAAAGATTATAATAACTTACTGGAATATCTCGAAGATCTCGAAGACGCTTACGACCTTCTCAAAGCAGAACATGAAGCGAGTGGTTTTATCCCATACGAAGCGTTTCGCGAAAAGTTCCTTGCCGGAAAAACAGCTTGACCTATCGGATTCTTGTTGAAAAACGTGTACAAAAGGAAACGCGAGGTATTCCCCAACTCGAAAGAAAGAAGATTGACAAGGCTATCCTCTCATTGGCCTCTAATCCTAGACCGCATGGCTGTAAAAAACTTACGGAAAAAGAAGGTTACCGCATAAGAATCGGAGATTACCGCGTCCTCTACATGATTGATGATGACAACAAAGTGATCATCATTTATCGAATTAAATCCCGAAGCGAAAAAACCTATAAATAAATCCCAAAACTGAATTTTTAAAACACAAAAAATAGTAATTTGGATTGTCGAAATATTGATAACCACTAAACTGTTATTTTGTATGTCTGAGATCTATTGTGTCCCCAGACTGTCCCCAAGGCCAAGAAGGAGACTAAAATAGTAAATAAAAACAATTAGTTAGGTGGTATATTTATGGATTCGAGTCCCCCCTTCGGCACCCATCGCCCATTCCTGGATGTTCCGGTTGGTTCTATTAAAAAATCATTTCCTTATTTTAATTTATTCGTCGTATGCTTCTTCGTTGTTTCCCCCGTGAAACGACCCGCCGCTTTTACCGTGCCCGCTGAAAAAACGATGCCTGGACGACGAGCGGCCGTGTGGGCCTTTGCTGCCGGGATGGCGTCCACGCATGCCGTGCATGCCTTTTTTGCCATGACTGCTCATTTGGTGCGTTAGCATGCCCATGAATTTTTCGAATTGTGCTTTGCTTAGGAAATCCCTGGCTCCGGCCAGCGCCTTGACACGAAGCATTGTGAGGGCCGTTGCGGCCGATTCGCGTTTTCTTGCCTTCTTTTTTACTTCATCCAATACAAAGGCTTGATCGGCGACCATCTCGTCAAGCTCGATTTGGGCCACACGAAGTTGTGCTTTTTTAAGAATGATCCCTTTACGATATTCCGAGAGCAATTCACGCATCTTTTTCGATTGTCCATCGTCGAGCTCGAGTGTGACTTTCAATCCTTGTGCTGAAAACGGGGGATGAACATTTTTGGGGGATGATTTGGAATGTGGGTTTTTCATCATGCCGCCCATCATTTCGCGCATCATCTCTTCTCTCGATCCTTCCCTAAAGCGGCGATGCGGATCGTCTTCTTCTGTTTTTGGTTGCGAACTTTCGCTTGATGGATGTCCAAATCCCTGAGCCCCAAATCCCTGAGCCGAGGATCTCGAAGGGTTCAGCGCGATTGCCAACACAATCAGTGACATCGCCAATATTGACAGGATTTCATCCAAAGATACCTTTTTGATCTGCATCGTTATGTCCCCCCTTTAGAATATGTACTTGCCGGATTTTTCTCGTTGACCACCTAAATCAAGATTTATTATATCCCGAAAAACCGTTTCGCTCAACAAGTGCTGGGTATGGCCGGTTTATTAAAGATGGATATCCAAGCTGCAAGGCGCTTCAATGCCTTTCAATGTCCTTCCTTCAATGTCCTTCCTTGACCGGTTTATCCGATTTCCTTATAATGATTGCGTTTTTTACGCGGGTGTCACTCTTGACCCAGGAGGCATGGTGTGATTGAAGAGCAGAGTCAATTTTCCCAGCGATGCGGTAAAGTTCAGATGCTTCGGGACGCCGGTATCGCGCCCTACGGTGCGCGTTTCGAGAAAAAGACGCCGCTACTGGAAATAACAGAAAAATACGGTGGGACGCCGAAAGCCGATTTGGAGGCCAAAGGGCTCTCCTATCGGGTCGCCGGCCGTGTCGTTTCCCTGAGGAAGTTCGGCAAGGCGGCTTTTGCACATATTCGCGATGCGTCCGGGACACTTCAAGTCTATTTTAAGAAAAACCGGCTCGATCGAAACGAAATCGTCATTTTCGAGCAGTTGGACGTCGGGGATACGATCGGATTGGAGGGTATTCTTTTTCGAACAAAAACCGATGCCTTGACCCTGGAGGTTCAAACCTTCACGCTGCTTTCGAAATCCTTGCATCCGCTTCCCGAGAAATGGCATGGATTGACCGATATCGCGATCCGTTACCGGATGCGGTATCTTGACTTGATCGCGAATCCGGATGTCCGTCAGGTCTTTGCCGTCCGAAGTCGTATTATCGAACTCATTCGCGGTTTTCTCATGAAACGGGGGTTCCTGGAGGTCGAAACCCCGATGATGCATTCTATTCCAGGGGGCGCGGCGGCGCGTCCGTTTGTCACCCATCACAATACCCTTGGGATGGACCTCTACCTTAGAATCGCTCCGGAACTTTATTTGAAACGGCTCATTGTCGGCGGTTTCGAACGGGTGTTCGAGATCAATCGCAATTTTCGGAACGAGGGTATCTCGACCATCCACAACCCCGAATTCACAATGCTCGAATTTTATATGGCTTATGCGGATTATACCGATCTGATGTCTTTGACGGAGACCCTTTTCACCACGATCGTTCAAGACATCCACCGCTGTCTCCAAATCGAATATCAGGGGGAGACGATCGATTTTAGTCCGCCCTGGCGGCGGCTGCCTTATCTTGAAGCCATTTCGGAGTCGTACGGGGCAAGCCCCGACGATCTGACCGACAAGAAAAAGGTTTCGGATTTGCTGCGTCGTTCTGAGATTCCCTTCAAGGCCTCCGACTCGCTTGGTAAAATGCTAGAAGGACTTTTTGAATCGCGTGTGGAGCCCGCATTGGCGGGGCCGATTTTTATTACCGATTTTCCGACGGAGATTTCCCCACTCGCCAAACGGAAACCGGATCGGCCCCATGTCACCGAGCGATTCGAGTTGTATATCTCCGGGCGGGAAATTGCCAATGCCTTCTCGGAGTTGAACGATCCGGGAGATCAGCGCGCACGTTTCGAGGCGCAGGCCGCGCAGCGGGACGCCGGTGATCTGGAAGCGCATCGGATGGATGAAGATTTTCTTCTGGCATTGGAATACGGCATGCCTCCGACGGCGGGAGAAGGCATCGGGATCGACCGCCTTGTCATGCTTCTGACCAACCAGAGCTCGATTCGGGATGTCATCCTTTTTCCGCAAATGCGGCCTATCTCCACTCCTTCCTCCTCTCCGCCGAAGGAAGCCCGGCAATAATCGTCTCAGCACAAGGAGTCCAATGTCTTTTCCGTTTGAATTGTATGTTGCCCTGCGGTATCTCAAGTCCAAACAACAAAAAAAGTCGATTTCCATCGGGGCTTTGATCTCCGTCGGCGGCGTCGCGGTCGGTGTCGCGGCCCTGGTTGCCACGATTGCGGTCATGACGGGTTTCAAGGAAGACCTCCGCGACAAGATATTGGGAACCAACTCCCACATTGTGATCTCCGACCGGACCCACGATAATATGGATGACTATGAAAGCTTGATCGAAACGGTGGAGAAAACGCCGCATGTCGTCGCCGCCACCCCGTTTATCTTTCGGCAGGTCTTGTTGTCCTCGGAGTCGAGCGCTTTTGGCGTCGTGCTCCGCGGCATCGATCCCAAAAGAGAAAGCAATGTCACCCATGTTTCACAAAATATTATCGAAGGAAAAATGGAGTATCTTACGACGTCGGCTCCCGATATGCCTGTGGGCGATTTGGAATCCACCGAAGCCGATACCGAGAAGACCTATCCGGGCATTATTATCGGGAAGGAATTGGCGGGGCGCCTGGGAGTTTTTTGGGGGGACACGATCCATGTCGTTTCACCGGTCGGAAAGGAGGGCGCTCCCATCGGTCAAGCGCTCGGAGGACCGGGCGGCTTTACACCCAAGATTCGCATTTTTCGCGTCGTGGCCCTCTTCGATTCCGGGATGTATGAATACGACACCTCCTTGGCTTATATTACCATTAACGAGGCCCAAGCTTTTTTCAATCTTCCGGATGTCGTTAGCGGAATCGAGGTGAAGGTCGATAATATCTTTATGGCCGATCAGGTTTCGGAAGGCCTTGAAAAAGAACTTGGCTTTTCCTTTCAAGCCCGCGATTGGAAAAAAATGAACCGCAATCTGTTCTCCGCTTTGGAATTGGAGAAAGACATGATGTTTGTGATTCTCGTACTCATTATCTTGGTGGCGTCTTTTAATATTGTCAGCACCCTTACGATGACGGTGGTCGAAAAAACCCGGGAGATTTCCATCTTAAGGGCGATGGGTGCAAAACGGGACGCGATCGTTCGTATCTTTATGCTGGAGGGCCTGGTGATTGTCGGCGTCGGGGTGGTCTCCGGCGTGCCATTGGGATTGGCGATTTGTTGGTTTCTCGAAACGTTTTATGCTTTGCCGGGAGACGTTTATTACATCAGTCATCTTCCGGTGAAACTCCACTTTTTCGATCTCTTCTTGATTGTTTCGTCCGCGCTTTTGATTGGGCTGGTCGCGACCCTTTACCCTTCCTGGCAGGCGGCGAAGATTGAACCGGTCGAGGGGCTCCGCTACGAATAGCGTCCATGCTAAGACGGATGACAACCAATGATTGAAGTGGTCGAACTCTCGAAAACCTATGCCATCGCGAACGACGCCTTGGTGATTTTAAAAGAGGTATCGTTTACAATAGCCAAAGGGGAGATGCTTGCCGTTGTTGGGGCTTCGGGGGTGGGGAAGAGCACCCTTCTCAATCTCATCGGGGCTTTGGATCGACCGACTTCCGGGAAAATCCTCTACGATGGCGTGGATCTGTTTTCCCGCTCCGACGTCGAACTCGCAACGTTTCGAAATCGTCATGTCGGTTTTGTCTTTCAGTTTCATCAGCTCCTACAGGAATTCACCGCCTTGGAGAATACGATGATGCCTGGTTTGATCCAACGAATGCATCCAAAGAAAATCAAGACGGCCGCCATGGACATGCTCGATGCCGTGGGTCTTTCCCATCGCCTCCATCACAAACCCGGAGAACTCTCGGGTGGCGAACAGCAGCGAGTGGCGATCGCCAGGGCCTTGGTCCTGAATCCTTCCTTGGTTTTGGCGGATGAGCCGACCGGCAATCTGGATACCCACACCAGCGATGAAGTCTTCGGCCTGTTAAAGGATCTGAACCGAAAAAGAGGCATAACCTTCGTGCTCGTGACCCATAACGAAAAACTTTCCAATCAGGTCGATCGCAAGATTACGATGGTGGACGGACGTGTGTCTCTTTTAGGACCCGTGTCTCAAGTTTGAGGAAGTTTTGTTCGATGAATACGCCTGCACATGCGGTCCTCAATCTCCTCATACTCGGCCGTAAAAATCGTCCGAAGCGTTGCCTTCCCATTGTTGTAGGAGCCCTTGCACCGGATATGCCCATGTTCTTTTTCTATTTCTACGAAAAAATAATTTTACATGAGAGGGAGGATGCCATTTGGTCGGAGAGATATTTCGATGCGGATTGGCAGGGTTTTTTTAATCTTTTCAATTCTCTCCCATTGATGTTGCTGGGCATGCTCATCGCCGCACGGTCCGGGGCCACATGGTTGGTTTTGTTTTTCTTCAGTATGATCCTTCATGTCTTCGAAGACCTTCCGCTTCACCATGCCGATGCCCACGCCCACGCCCACTTTTTCCCCTTCTCGGACTGGCGTTTTCAGAGCCCTGTCTCCTACTGGAATCCATCCTACTACGGCCATATTGTCGCGCCGATGGAGGGCGTCGCTGTCCTGGTCGGATCGATTTTTCTCCTTCGGCGCGACCGATCGCCGTGGGCGAAAACCCTCATCGGAGGCCTCCTTGCGGTCTATCTGGTTTATTGGGTTTATGCGATTTGGGTATGGTCCTGAATCAGATGAGGACCGAAGACGGATGACGTTCCGGGCACCCTCTGCCGAGGGGTCTTGGGAGCGGCCGACACCTCCGGTTTCGCGGCCTCATCTTTTTATAACTTATAAAGGGATTTGTCCTTGTGGATGGGATTTCAGGAAATCGGTGGGCCTTTGGCAATGTCCTTGATCAGAAATAGCCCGTTTGGGACCCTCACCATTCTATTGGTGTTGCTCGGTGCCGTGTCGATCGGTTCTTGGGTGTTTTTTTTCGAGTCGGAGGGGGAAAAGCTTGGGATCAGGCCTGTTCAGATCGATTCCGGCGCCTACCACAGTTGCAGTCTTTTTTCCGACCATACGATCTATTGCTGGGGAAGGAATGGAAACGGCCAACTGGGGGACAAGACCTTTGAAGGGGCGCTTGTCCCAAAGCCGGTATCCGGCATATCCTCGGCCGGTGCGGTTAGCGCCGGAGGATTTCACACCTGCGCGGTCCTTCTAAGTGGAAAAATAAGATGTTGGGGGACGAACGACAGCGGCCAGGTCGGACACGGCCCCTTTGGGGGGTCTTCACATTCGAAAGAAGTTGGCCAAGTGGCCGATGCCGTCGCCGTCACAGCCGGCACGCGCCACACCTGCGCCTTGATATCCGATGGCACGGTGCGGTGTTGGGGGGGGAATCAAAAAGGCCAGCTGGGAATTGGGACTGCGCCGGAGACCTCATCCGTACCGGTCGCCGTGCCCTTGGTCAATAAAGCCAAGACCATCACAGCGGGCGGTTTTCATACCTGCGTTCTGCTTAAGGGCGGCAGCATTGCCTGCTGGGGGGGGAACGAAGCCGGACAATTGGGAAGAGGGGCGTTTAAAAAAAGCGGTGGGCCTTGGCTGGTGTCCGGCATTGAAGATGCCGTTGCCGTGGCGGCCGGCGGAGGCCACACCTGCGCCGTTCTCTCGGACGGATCGGTCCGATGTTGGGGCGAAAACAACGATGGCCAACTCGGCACCGAACTCTTTGGAAATTCTTCTGGACCCTTGAGGGTCCCCGGGTTGGTCAATGCCGTGGGAGTGACGTCCGGGGCTTTTCACAGCTGTGCACTTCTGAAAGACGGACACTTAAAATGTTGGGGTCGTGGCGTCAACGGACAGCTCGGTTTCAGCGGCGCTGACCCGGCAAAGGCGCCAGTAACGGTGCCTGGCATTTCTTCTGCAATGTCGGTGACGGCAGGCGCTTTTCATACCTGTGCGCTCGATTTGTTGGGAAAGATCGAATGCTGGGGAACCAACGACAGCGGACAACTTGGTATTGGGGAACCCAAAGGACACGCCCCCGCGCGCGGCGTCGTCGCGTTTGGTTTTGGAAGGGTTTAGTGGGATGGGTGTTGTCGATCTAAAGGCACGGGGTCGTGTTCTCAAATGAGGCGGAAAATAATGTTTTGACCATGGTTGCCGGTCGTTCATTTTTTCGGCCATATGGGGGCGAATCGACACCCTGTTGTGCCGGAGGCGGTTCTTCAAAAAGCGAATGAATTATAAAGACTACTATAAAATCATGGGTCTTCAGCGCGATGCGTCCCAGGAAGAAATCAAACGGGCTTACCGTAAGATGGCGCGAAAGTACCATCCGGATATCAGCAAAACCGCCGATGCAAGCGAGCGCTTTAAAGAAGTGAACGAGGCCTACGAGGTATTGAAGGATCCCAAAAAACGGGCTGCATACGATCAGTTGGGAAGCGGCTGGCAAAGCGGCCAGGAATTTCGACCGCCTCCGAATTGGGGTCGTGGTTTTGAGTTCGGTGCGGGTGATTTCTCTCCGGATATGTCTTCCGGATTCAGCGATTTTTTTGAGACATTGTTTGGCCGTCGGGCTGCACGGCGTTCATCAAGCCGCCCTTCCTTTTCTGTGAGAGGAGAAGATCAATACGCAACGGTAACCATCGGCATTGAGGATGCCTATCACGGGACAACCCAATTGCTCACCCTGCGGAAGACCGGAGGTTCCGAAGGTGGGCAAATACAAAGCCGGACACATCGTTTAAATGTAAAAATTCCAAAGGGATTGGTCCAGGGCCAACGGATTCGATTGGGGGGGCAAGGCGGCTCCGGCATCGGTGGCGCCCCGGCAGGCGATCTATATTTGGAAGTCAAGTTCAGGCCTCATCTTTTTTATCGGACGCAGGAAAAAGATCTCTACCTCGATCTGCCCCTCGCACCCTGGGAGGCGGCCCTGGGCGCAACGGTGAATGTGCCGACACCGGAGGGGACGGTTCAATTGCATATCCCCGAAAATGTTCATCAGGGGAAAACCCTTCGCTTAAAGGGAAGGGGCATCCCGGCAAAGGAAAAAGGCGATTTTTTTGTGGTCATCAACATTGCCTTGCCCGCTGCGGAAAACGATCGGGCGAAAGCCTTTTATCGGCAAATGGCGAAGGAGTTGCCGTTTAATCCGCGCGCGCATTTGGGGGTTTGAATCATGAGCAAGGAAAACAAGGTCGTTTCGATCACCACGCCGGTTGTGGTCGATGAAGGGGCTTCCTTCCGTTTATCGGAAGTGTGCGGACACTTTTCCGTGCAAACCGAATGGATCGCTTCGCTTGTCGAGGAAGGGATCCTCGATCCGGAAGGAAGCCAGCCCAGGCAATGGCGCTTCTCGGCCGAAAGCTGCCGTCGCATCGGGATGGTGCTGCGACTGCAACGGGACTTGGGGGTCAACCTTTCCGGCGTTGCATTGGTATTGGATTTGCTGGATGAGGTCGAAATGCTTCGCGTTCAACTCGAAACGACTGTGAAATAGACCCAGGTTTGTTGCCGTGGAACCCGCCGCTCCCGTTGCGGGCTTTTTCCGTTAACAATACACCTGTCATAAAAGTATCAAAAAATGGTTCATTCAAATCGTTCGTTGTCACGGTGTGATCGTTTCGGTGACGACAAGCGAAGTATTGAACCCGGCTGACCGTTCAATAAAAGGTCGATATCCGGATGGAAATGCGTTTGAAGGTATTTTGGGTTTGTGGTGTATCAAGAAGGGCTTATCGGTTTACCGTTTGTAAAATTCTTTAAAAGCGGTGAGGATTTCACCCTTCCGATCGCCGGACAGATGGGGCAAGGACTTTGCACTTCGTGGGGCGATGCGCTTCCAAGGTTTCCCGCTGATCATGAGTGTCATCACGGGCTTGCCGATGGGACGCACGGAATGCCAGGCATTCGGATGGATCATTTCATAAGCGGATCCAGCTTTGGATACAAGGGTCAGGGAGATGGGTGGAGTCTCCTTGCCCGGACCAAAACCGACCGCCATTTCATATCTTCCCGAAAGGATTCGCATGGCCGAAGGCCAGGGATGCGGGTGAAAGAGGGCTCCCTTGGCTGGGCAGGGATGGATGCAATGCAAGGATACTCGCAGCTCCGCTTGCTGCATAAACACCCGTTCTACCCGCGGCGGGTGATAATCGATGTCGATGGACTCCCACCGCTTCGGGTTGTTCAATAAAGGAAATAGGCCGTTTTCAATATCTTCAAGGGCCTTTAGTAGGCTTCCTTGCGGGATTTCGTATGCCGATTCGGACACTTCTGGGGCTGTCCATTGTACGAAGTGCAATCGCGTGTCCTAGGGTGAAATCGAATGGATGTTTCTTGCTGTCTGCCCTACCGTGCGCCGGAAATCAAGAGTATCCGCAGGCTTCAGATTTTTTGAGATCCACTGATTTAAACCAGCACTTGCCAACCGTCATCCGATGTTTGCCAATCCTTAAAGATTTCCTTGCCGCCTCTTGCTTCCCAATCGGAATCGATGGTGAGTTTTGAGCTGATTCCGCCCCGGGGATTGCAGATCATGACGATCCTCAGTCTTTCCGGCTCGTAGGTGTTTATCAAGTGGTCGTAGAGAATGTTCACCAAGCGTTCGTAGGAGACAACGATGGTCCGAAGGTGCACGAAATATTGCTTTAAGGATTTCAGCTCGATAATTTTGTCTCGTGGGTAAAAGGCAAGATAAACCGTCGCAAAGTCCGGTTGTTCGTGAACGCCGAGAAAAGTGCATTCCGGAATCTTGATCTTTATTTCATAAGCCTTTTTTACTGGATTTGGAAGTGATTTCAGAATCAACGGGTCGATGGATTTGTAAGTCGGACTTTTTTTGCTCATAATGCCTTCCCAATGATGAGTTCAATGAATACCAACAGGATGTGAAACTTCACGGCGGTATTCATAGATTGATACCGGTTTCGGCAAGGGAGATGTAATTGTCGTGTATTCCACCATCCACCGGTCGGGGCTTTCTAAGCCTTCTTTTCTTATTTTTTTTATAGGTCGTCTCGACCTGTAAAGAAAACGCGCGTAGGATAGTATACGTATTCTAAAGGAAAGATCAAGGACCCCATTTCTCTCTTTGGCGTATTGGGGTGGTTTCGCGTGTCGGATTATCGACCTTCCGTTATTCACATACACCGCGTGCGGGGTCGTAGCAGACGGTGAAATGACCATTGGGCGGCCGAGAAACAGTCAACACAAAAGTACTTTAGCCCTCGTGATCATGGGTTCAGCCGGGGCCGTCTCTTCGGCAGATACTGCTGAAAAACAAAAAGGTTAGGAGATAAACAATATCGATTTTGATGGAGCGGGAAACGGGATTTGAACCCGCGACCCTCGCCTTGGCAACTCTAAATGG
>JBHHXH010000078.1:0-11596 GCA_046756925.1 Nitrospiria bacterium | reverse complement strand
TTCTTCCCGTAATCCTTATTTTTCAAACAGCTTGATCTTGAAACTTTTAAGATGTAACAAACAACGCTCCCTTACTTCCTCTATTCGATAAGGATAGAGCCTATTGATAGGTGAATGATCTTACCCCCATGGTGAAAACGGGAAAATATTTCGCTTTGGACCATAGACATACCCGAAGCAGAGCTAAGCACTTATTGCCCGGATTCCAGCCCGGTTTGCAAACTGGCTTGGGTGAAGGAAAATTCAACAAGATGAAGAGCCCCTCGAAGCGGCTTATAGCCCCACTCCCCCATAGGAAATCCCGGTTAAATGACTCATCTTCCTCTTGAACGTCGTTAAATCATCGATGTTGAATTGATTGAGATGATTGTGTCCACAGCCTCTTGCGAGGACTTTCATGAGGTCTGTGGAGGATTCAAAAAATTGCTTTAACTGCAGAGCCGATTTTTCAATGATCAATCTTTTTCTCAAATGCGGTTTTTGTGTGGCAATGCCAACGGGACAGTTATTTGTATTGCAGGCCCGCATGCCGATACAGCCAATTGCCTGAAGCGCGGCATTCGAAAGCGCGATGGCATCGGCACCCAGCGCAAGCGCTTTTGCAAAATCCGCCGGGACCCTCAAGCCGCCGGTAATGATCAGGGTGATATCCGAGTGTCCGCTTTGATCCAGATGCCTTCTAGCACGGGCAAGCGCAGGGATTGTCGGGATGGAAATATGATCTCTGAAGATCAGGGGGGCTGCACCGGTTCCGCCGCCCCGCCCATCCAGAATGATATAATCGACCCCGATCTCAATGGCGGCATCGATGTCTTGTTCGATATGCTGTGCTGAAAGTTTATAGCCAAGCGGAATACCACCCGTTTTACTCTTAACCTCTTCTGCAAAGTCTTTGAATTGAGACAATTCCGTCCATTCAGGGAATCGTGCCGGGGAGATGGCGGGAGTCCCTTCTTTTAATCCTCTCACACTTGCGATTTTTCCACTGACTTTATGTCCTGGCAGGTGTCCGCCAGTTCCCGTTTTCGCCCCCTGGCCTCCCTTAAAATGAAAGGCCTGGCATTGCCGAACCTTCTCCATCGAAAATCCGAATCTCCCGGACGCCAATTCGTAAAAGTAACGGTTGTTTTCACTCTGTTCTTCCGTCAGCATACCGCCTTCACCACTGCAAATACCCGTGCCCGCCATCTCCGCACCCTTTGTCAGGGCGATTTTTGCTTCTTCCGATAATGCCCCAAAACTCATGTCCGAGACGAAGAGAGGGATATCGAGTGTAAGCGGTAAGTTTGCCCGGGGGCCGATGACCACTTTCGTGCCAACGGTTTCTTCATCCAGCAGCGGCAGCCGATGAAGCTGTGCTGTGACGAATTGGATGTCATCCCAAGTCGGTAGTTGCGTACGCGATACCCCCATCGCAGCACTAGGGCCATGATGCCCCCAACGCGTTAATCCATTTTTAGAAAGTGTTTGGATAAATGGAATATGCGGCTCATCCACATTTTTCGAGAAATCCTGATATTGACCTAAATATTCGGCTCGATTGTAGGGCTGTGGAAATTTTCGATTGAAGGCGGCAACCTCATCCTCATCAACACACACCTTACCGTCTTCGATCCAGACCTCAAATTTTTTCAGGGCCTCTTTGTGATCGTATTCGCTCACGCCGGTATCGAAACGGAAATCCCAACCATGCAGACCGCAAATCAGGTTATCTCCTTCAATGGCGCCATCGGCCAACAATGCCCCTTTGTGTAAACAGCGGCCGTAGAGCACGGAAACCTTGCCATCATATCTCACAATGACCAGATCAACGTTTGCAACGAGAGCGGCTTTGGGTTGCCGATCATGAAGGTCTTCCCAAAGTGAAACAGCAATTTTTTTCATTTAGATTCCCCCGTTTTATTTTAAATAAGGGACACATCGGTCATGATTTCTACCATATTCAACTCTTACATCGATTGTTATCCCATTTTTCATGTATGCGCTGCCCTTAAAACGGCAAGCAGAAGGCCATTTAATATTACCTGGGATCGTCAAATCTAATGGTTTTAGTTTTTGAGGATTGGCAGGTGAATTCGATAATTTAGGGAGTTTAGCACTATCATTGAGTATAAGTTGGTCATCTTAATGAATTGTTAGTGAAGGCGGTGGGAGGAAAACTATCTTAGACATGGCTTGATTAAGTCCTATCTTTTAACCCTTCATTAAGATCGCTTAAAAGAAACCACGGAATCTTTTACCGAACGGTCCGCACGCCATCCGCCGACTAGATAAATCGTGTCGCCCAAAACAACAATGCCCATGGCCGCGCGGTCAAAGGGCATGGGGGGAAGGGCATACCACTTATTCTCGTCTCTATCGTAGACAGCACCGTGCTTGCCGATTCCGACCTTTTCTTGAAACCCTCCAAAACTATAGAGACGATTCTCAAAAACACAAGCCCCTTGTCCCGCTGAAGAATAGGGCAGCCTCAAGCCGCTGCGATGCCACGCGTTTTCCTTAGGATCGTAAACCTCTATCCGGTCGTATTCGTGGAAACCTTCCTGGGTAAAGGCCACGCCACCCATTACCCACACATGGCCATCAACAGCGACGGCGGATGAGGCAAAACGCGGTGTCGGCATTTCAGGTATCTCCTCCCATCGGTCGGACTTGCCGTCCCATCGCTGCGCATAGGCAAAGGCGGGGTCGGTTTGCGGTCCGCCCTCCGTCGCATCCGGATGATGGCCGCCGATGATGTAGACCTGTCCATCGACCACCGTGGAAGCCGGGTAATCGTGCGGTTGAAGCAGATCGGGCATTGCCTCCCATCGGTCTTCCTTTGGGAAATAGGCCTCGACCGTTTTGAGAAATTTGAACTTCCCATCCGGTTTTTTGAATCCTCCCCCCATCACAACAATCATCTCCCCCATCCGCGTCGCCATCGTTCCGGAACGCGCGGTCGGCATCGGTTTGACGGATAACCATTGGTTTGTCGCGGGATCGTAGATCTCGGAACTGTTCAGGCTTTTAAAGTTCGGTCCGCCTCCGCCGAAGGCATAGATCTTTCCCTCGCTTACCGCGACCCCTGGATGCGAGCGCGCCTTTTTCATCGGAGAAGGGGTCTGCCATGTACCGGGAAAAACAGGAAGATCTTTCGTATTTTCCATTACTATGTTTTTAAGTCCTTAAGGTACGCATCGGCCAACCTGTTAATTGGGATAAGCCGAAATATAATTCGAGGTCTAACTCGTAATCGCCCCTTCCGATGCCGAAGACACGTGCCGTGCGTACTTCGCCATCACGCCGCTTTTATAACGTGGAATCGGTTCCTTCCAGTCCTTTAAACGTTCTTGAAGATCTATATCGCTCAGTTCGACATTTAAGGTCCGTTTTTCGATATCGAAACGAATCGTGTCGCCGTCTCGTAGCGCGGCAATCGGACCGCCAACCGCCGCCTCTGGCGCAACATGACCGGCCATTAAACCGCGGGTCGCGCCGGAAAAACGGCCATCGGTCATCAGCGCAACGGAATCGCCCAGACCGGCACCGACAATCGCGGCCGTGACACCGAGCATTTCCCGCATCCCCGGCCCCCCTTTTGGACCCTCGTATCGGATGACGACCACATCCCCAGCCTGGATTTGATCCGCTTTAACAGCGGCAAAGGCCGCCTCTTCACAATCGAATACCCGCGCCTGACCCTGATGCTGCATCCGCTCATGCCCTGCCACTTTAATCACACAACCCTCCGGCGCAAGGTTTCCTTTTAAGATGACCAGTCCCCCGGTTTTTTTAATGGGATCGGACAAGGGATGGATCACCGCTTGGCCCTTGGTTTCTTTTGCGCTCTGCGCCTCTTCACCGATCGTTCGGCCACTCACCGTTATGACATTCGGATGAAGCACCCCGACATCGAGTAATCGTTTTGCGATGAGGCGAATACCACCTGCTTGATGCATGTCGGATGCAACAAACCTTCCACCTGGTTTTAAATCCGCCAAAAGGGGTGTCTTTGCGCTGATCCGGTCGAAGTCGTCGATGTTCAAAGGAATGCCCATTTCACGCGCTACGGCAATTAGATGCAGTACTGCGTTGGTCGAGCCGCCTGTCACCGCAACCGCTGCAATGGCATTTTCAATCGATTCTCGCGTAATCACCTGTGCGGCCCGGAGATCATTTTTCAAGGCATCCATGACGACACGGCCTGCCTCGAAGGCAACGGCGTCCTTGTCGGCATTTTCAGCCGGGATGTCGCTGCTTCCCATAAACGAGATACCCATGACTTCAAAAGCGGTCGCCATGGTATTGGCCGTAAACTGACCGCCACAGGCCCCCGGTCCCGGACAGGCATGGTCTTCCAGCACGGCCAACTCATCCGTCGTCATTGTCCCCTTGGCAACCGAACCCACCGCCTCGAAGACATCCTGAATCGTCACATCGTGATCCTTGTATTGACCCGGTGCAATGGAACCCCCATAGAGCATCAGCGAGGGAAGATTAAGCCGCGCCAGCGCCATGACCGCACCGGGAATCGTTTTATCACATCCCGACAAAGCCACCACACCGTCGAAAAAATGGCCGCGCGCCACCAGTTCTATAGAGTCGGCCACGATCTCACGGCTAATCAGCGAGGTCTTCATTCCCTCCGTACCCATCGTAATTCCGTCCGAAATCGCGATGGTGTTGTATTCGATCGGTGTCCCACCCGCCGCGCGAATGCCTTCTTTCACTTTTGCGGAAAGCCGACGGAGATGATAATTACAAGGCATGGTTTCGATCCAGGTATTGGCAACGCCGATGATTGGCTTGCGTAGATCATCGTCGGTCAAGCCGATGCCCTTCAGCATGGCGCGGGCCGGGGCGCGGTCTGTACCGTCGAGAATGGTGTGGCTCCGTTTTCTGAGATCGGGGTTCATTTTTGCTCCTTCATTGAGTCGATTGGCGGAAAGGATCGATTAAAATGATTTCTCCCTGCGGTTGGGTCTTACTGGACCTCGACCAAGGGCTCATGGCAGGAGGAAAGGGTTTTCAAGTCTAAGTCTTCGATCATGCGTAAATCGTCTTCCGACTTGCGGCCCGAAGTGGTGAGATAGTTGCCGACGAGGGTATGGCTCGCACCCGCCGTAAACATCCAGGACTGGAGGTCGCGGAGATGGACCTCACGGCCTCCCGCCGTCATGATGTCTTTCGAGGGCAGCATTAAACGATAAACCGCGATAATTTTTAAGATCTCCATCGGCCGGAGCGGCGGGCTATCTTCGAGCGGCGTGTCTTGAATCGCATGAAGAAAGTTCAGCGGGACAACATCGGCACCTACACTCTGCAGGGCCACCGCTAATTCGACACGCTGATCGCGGACTTCCCCCATGCCGAAGATGCCGCCGGAACAGATGCCCATCCCCGCTTTCTTGCAATATTCGATGGTCTGCAAACGGTCGTCGTAACTGTGGGTTGTGCAGATATTCGGGAAAAAGGACCGGGCGGTCTCCAGATTGTGATTGTAGTATTCAAGGCCCGCATCTTTCAGCTTGAAGGCAATCTCCTGCGTTTCTATGATCCCCAGAGAAGCGTCGGTCCGGATATGCCCGGCCGCGGCCAGATCCCGGATGCGATCAAGAATGGCTTCCAGATCGGGGCCCTCGCGTAGGCCCCACCAGGCCGCAACGAGGCCGAAGGCCTCTGCCCGGTTCCCCTCCGCTTCCTTTGCGGCTTCTTTGAGACTTTGCGAATCGAGCAGGGAATAGGTGGAAATCGAGGTTCCATGATAGGCCGACTGGGAGCAGAAGCTACAATTTTCGGAACAGGCCCCGGATTTGGCGTTGATAATCGAACACAAACGGATACTATCTCCGAAATAGTGTAGTCGAACCCGATTGGCCGAGGAAATCAAGTCCATAATATCAGGCCCTTCGGCGGCCATCAACCTGCACCCTTCTTCATAGGAAAGTCGCCCACCTTCGATGGCCTTCGATTCCATCTCTCGAATAAAATCACGCATGCCTTTTCCTTTAATAATTCAGAGATAAAAACTCGGTGCAGTCTATCATAGGCCCTAAGTGAAATCTATCGATAAACAGCTTTGCAGAAAGGGGAATCACGCTCCGCCAGCGGAAAACGGGGGAGGCATAGAGGATGGGTACCCTGTCGTATGCGCCACCTCGCGGAGTAGACCCAAGAAAAAAGGGCCATAAGCAGCGAGTTTTTTTGGACCGACCCCGTTGATTTCTAAGAAAGCGGACTCGGTCTGCGGCAGCTTTATCGCCATCTGCAGAAGCGCCGCATCGCTGAAAACCAGGTAGGCCGGGATCTTTTTCTCGTCGGCCAGCCGCTTCCGCAGCTGTTTTAAACGATCGAGGAGGCCTTCGTCGATCTCCTTTTCCGACCCTTCAAAATCAACCGACTCGCCTTGGGCCACTTTTGGCTTAGGACGCCTCTCTGTTTTCTCCAAGGATCGGATTTCTTCCAATAAATCGCGTTCCCGGCAACGATCACAGGCGCTTTCGCATTCTGGGATCGTCTCCCCGAAATAGGCCACCAAGGCCTGGTGGCGGCAGCCTTCCTTCTCGGCCAAACGGAACATCGCACGCGTTTGCTGCTGGATGCGGTCTTTCAACTCTGCGTCTTCCAAATCAACCAAAAAACGCTCGTAGCCAATGACTTCTGACCAGGAATAAAAAAGTATGCAATCACTCCCGACGCCGTCTCGCCCTGAGCGGCCAATCTCCTGATAGTAGCCGTCGATGCTCTTGGGCATGTCTCGGTGGATGACATAGCGCACATTCGGCTTGTCGATCCCCATCCCGAAGGCCACCGTTGCCACAATGGCTTCGATGTCGTCCCGCCGAAAGGCCTCTTGGGTTTCGAGCCGTCGCTCGTGCTCCATACCCGCATGATAGGGCATCACCCGAATGCCGTGATCGCCCAGATAGGCCGCCGTCTTCTCCACTCCTTTCCGGCTCAGGCAATAAACGATGCCGGACTGACCCTTCCGGGATTGGATCAAACGCAGTATGTCTCGTTTTGTATTCCTGCCCTTCCCTTTCTTGTAGGCATGTAGCCTAAGATTCGACCGGAAAAAGGATCCCCGGTAGCGAAAGGGCGCAGACATATCCATCTGCTCGACAATGTCGTCCATCACTTTGTCGGTAGCCGTCGCGGTGAGCGCTAAAACCGGCACATGACCGAACTGTTTCTTAAGGCCGGAAAGATTGCGATACGAAGGACGAAAGTCGTGACCCCACTGACTAATACAATGGGCCTCGTCGATGGCAATGAGGTTAATTTCGCAGCGCAAAAGCAGATCGAATAAGGCTCCGTCCAAGCCCTCCGGAGCGACATAAACCAGGTCGTAATGTCCGGCCATCAAGCGCCCGATTCGTTCCCGCCGTTCGTCCGCATCGAGGCTGGAATTGATAAAGGCCGATCGGATGCCCACTTCGGTCAAGGCGTCGACTTGGTCCTTCATCAAGGAAATCAAAGGAGAGATGACCACGGTCAAGCCCTTTAATATCCTCGCGGGGATCTGATAGGTCAGGGACTTGCCCGCCCCTGTCGGCATCACCCCGACGCAGTCGCGTCCAGCAAGCACGGATTGGATAATCTCTTCCTGACCGGCACGGAAGGCATCGTAGCCAAAAACCGATTCCAAGACCGATTGAGGAGATTCTTGCGTCCGAATACCTTGGGCTAGCCTGCGAATCCATTTCACCAAGGAGGGATCGAATAAAGAGGGAGCGCCGCGATAAACATCACGGAGTTTTTCGATACGGGCCCAATATCCGGCATCCCGCGCCACCGGCGGTTGATGGGCCGCGATTTGGGCAAGTGACTCGACTTCCCCTATCAGTGCCTCTTTTGACCAGGTTTCCAACATTGGTGCCGAGTTTAAAAAAGGTGAGAGAAAATACAAGACAGTTTATTGGTATTGTTCTGGGGAAAGACGCCTGGTTATTGCGCCTGCACAATCAAACCGTATATGGGAAGACCTTTGGTAAAAAAACACAAAAAAATAGAGCCAATGATTTCAAGAAAGAATTAGCTTGCTTTTCCTTCTTTCTTTTTCTCCTTCACTTTCTTTTTTCCTTTTTCTTTTTCATCTTCTACAATAGACTCTGTCTTTGTCAGTTCAAGGACCGTCATCTGTGAAGCATCCCCTTTTCGAATGCGGGTTTTGAGCAATCGGGTATAACCCCCATTTTGATCAATAAACCGTGGGGCAATATCAGAAAAAAGTTGCGTGGTGACAGATCTGTTAAAAATGTATGAGGCAGCCATCCTTCTCACATGGAGATCCCCACGCTTCCCTAAGGAGATCAAGCGCTCCGCAATAGGTCGCAGTTCTTTTGCCTTGGCTTCTGTTGTTTCGATACGTCCATGCTGAAGGAACGATGTCACCAGATTTCTATAAAGTGCTCTCCGATGCGCGCTATTTCGTCCTAAAGGACGACCCGATTTACGATGACGCATATTCCAATACCCCTTATATGGATTCCTCTTCCTGTCGTACTTCAGAAGGAGAATTCTTGTCAACCTTCATGCCAAGGGACAAACCCATATCGACAAGGATCTCTTTAATTTCGTTCAGTGACTTCCTCCCGAAATTCTTCGTTCGCAACATCTCCGATTCGGATCGTTGAACCAAGTCACCAATCGTTCGAATGCTTGCGTTTTTTAGACAATTAGCGGCACGCACCGAAAGTTCGAGCTCATGAACGTTCTTGAGTAAATTCTTATTGAACTCCTGGGTATTGTCATTATTTTGTTCCGTCGGTTGCTCTGACTCCTCAAAGTTAATAAACAGATTCAAATGATCCTTAAAGATCTTTGCGGAAAAACCGAGCACATCATCAGGACGAACGCTTCCATCCGTCCATATCTCCATAATCAATTTATCGTAGTCTGTCACGCGCCCCACCCGAGCATTTTCAACAGAAAAGTTGACCTTTTGTATAGGAGAAAAAACGGCATCAATCGGTATGGTTCCGATTGGCATATCGTCATCTTTATTCCGTTCAGCCGGAACATAGCCTCGACCAATCTGACACACCATCTCCATATCGATCTTGCCGTCTTTATCTAGAGTCGCGATATGCAAATCGGGAACAAGCACCTCGACATCCGGATCTGGGGTAATATGTTTTGCCAATATCTTCCCAGGCCCCTTCTTCTTAAGATGGATCACTTTTGGTTTATCTGTATGGAGGTTCATACGGAGATTTTTTATATTTAAGATAATATCGGTCAAATCTTCTTTCACACCCGGGATCGTCGAAAATTCGTGGAGCGCTCCCTCAATCTTTACTGAAGTAACAGCCGCTCCGGGAATTGACGAAAGGAGAATACGCCTCAAGGAATTCCCGATGGTACTACCATAACCGCGCTCGAAAGGCTCTGCGGTAAATCTCCCATAGGTTCTAGAAAGTGAGACCTTATCTATGTCCAGTTTTTTTGGTATTTGAAAATCTCTTGTCCGAATAATCATAAGACCCTCATCCATGAGCAAGTGGAACCGGAAATTTCCATCAATTGTTTTTTCCTAATCGTTCGTTTTCGGTTCTCATACATCTCTTTATCTCGAATAAAGCTCAACAACAAGCTGTTCATTGACAGGTAATGCAATCTCTTCTTTACTCGGAAGATTCTTCATCTCACCCTTCAAGTGCGCTTGGTCAAGCGCTAACCAAGAAGGCGTCCGACCGCCAGAGGTCTCGAGCGCGCTTTGTATAGGGAGCAGATTTCGACTCTTGTCCCGAACTTCAATAACCGTCCCCACATTAACCAAGTAAGAAGGAATATTGACCGTCCTCCCGTTCACCGCAAAATGATTTTGACGAACAAGCATTCGGCTTTCTTTCCTGGACGCGGCAAAACCGAGACGGTAGACAACATTATCGAGCCGAGACTCAAGAAACATCAATAGATTCTCCCCTGTAACACCTTTCTTTTGGTCGGCCTTAAAAAAATATTGCCTGAATTGACGCTCCAATAAGCCGTAGATCCGCTTCAGTTTTTGCTTTTCACGCAGCTGCGTACGATATTCCGAAACCCTGGACCGTACCTGACCATGCTGACCTGGCGGTTGACTTCTTCTATCAACCGCACATTTCTCCGTAAAACAGCGTGTCCCCTTGAGAAAAAGTTTCGTCCCTTCTCGACGACAAAGCCGACAAGCCGGACCAATATATCTTGCCAATCTACCCTCCGATTATCTCTTGATGAAGATCCCTAAAACGATTTTATCGAGGTCTAAGCCGAAAGCCCCCTTTTAACGGCACTTTAAACCCGCCGCTTCTTCGGAGGACGGCAGCCATTATGAGGAACAGGGGTGACATCTCTAATAAGATTGACCTTCAAACCGGCGGCTTGCAATGCTCGAATGGCTGACTCCCTACCTGAGCCCGGTCCCTTAACATATACATCTACCTGCTTCATGCCATGATCCATTGCTTTTTTGGCAACCACTTCCGCCGCCCTCTGCGCGGCAAATGGTGTGCTCTTGCGCGATCCCTTAAAACCCTGACTGCCAGCACTCCCCCAAACAATCACATTCCCGTTCATGTCCGTGATCGTCACGAGGGTATTATTAAACGTGGCCTGTATATGGGCAACGCCTGTCTGAACATAACGTTTCTCTTTTTTCTTAGACCCCTTCTTGGCCATGCTTATTACCTTCCCTTATAAAAATATGACGATCAACCCTTTATTGTAACTGCTCAGGTTGCTTAGATTTTTTTCCAGGGCAAGGCGCAAGGAGCACAGAACCGCAACGTATACGTCTATACGTGAGGATCCGAGCACCGCAGCAACGCCGCCATGGAGAAAAAGATGAGTGACCTGAGAGTTACCCTTTATTTTTTCTTGCCCCCTACAGCATGTTTCTTAGGGCCTTTACGTGTTCGCGCATTGGTTTGGGTTTGCTGCCCCCTCACAGGCAAGCCTCTACGATGTCGTAATCCTCGATAACAACCAATGTCCATTAAACGTCTGATATTCATTGATACCTCTCGGCGAAGATCTCCTTCAACCTTGTATTCCTTTAAGATGGTATCCCGTAGACGAACGATTTCATCTTCACTGAGATCTTTCACACGTATATTCGGATCGATCGAAGTTTGTTTAAGGATCTTATTGGATGAGGCCCGACCGATCCCGAGTATATAAGTTAAACCAATTTCCGCTCTCTTATCTTTAGGTAGGTCAACCCCTGCAATCCTCGCCATCAGCTCTCCTTGTTAGGGTCTGTCCCAAAATAACATGCGTGCATGTTATTTTGGGACAGACCCTTAAAGCTATCCCTGTCGTTGTTTATGCCGTGGGTTTGTACAAATCACACGAACAACCCCTTTTCTTCGTATAACGCGACACTTCACACAAATTGGCTTTACGGAAGAACGAACCTTCATATCAACCCACAAGCACCATCTATCGCGTAAACCGGTAAGTGATGCGCCCTCGCGTTAGGTCATAGGGGGAGAGTTTTATGGTGACCTTATCCCCAGGTAGTATCTTAATGTAATGCATGCGCATCTTTCCTGAAATATGGGCAAGGACACGGTATCCATTCTCGAGCTCAACCCTGAACATGGCATTCGGAAGGGTTTCAATGATAGTGCCC
>JBHHXH010000077.1:0-11966 GCA_046756925.1 Nitrospiria bacterium | reverse complement strand
AATAAGGCCGGATGCACCCAACTAATCATCGTAGTAGTCCTTGCGCTTCATGAGCAACATCGATTGCAGAAACCGGTTTCACCATTTTAATAAATCGATCTCATCCACATTGGTCGTCGCCTTTTTACGAAAAAGAACGATGATGATCGCCAGCCCGACCGCCGCCTCGGCGGCGGCAATCACAATCACGAAAAGGGAAATAATCTGTCCATCAACCTCCTCAAAATAACGAGAAGAAGCCACCAGGTTGATATTGGCAGCATTGAGCATCAACTCAATCGCAAACAGGATGATCAGGAAGTTTCGTCGAATGAGGATGCCGGTCAGACCAATGACAAACATCAGCGTGGATACGACAATATAATAAGAAAGCGGGACCATGCTTTATACTTCCCTGTTTGTTTGAAGGAAATCGCAGCCTTCGATTTCCATATGCTTCCTCACCGACGGCGCCTGTATTGGACGGCGGCTTCCTCCGTCGCGAAACCGATCTACCGAAGCGGGATCTTCTTCGCCAATACCATCGCCCCGATGACGGCGCCCAAGAGAATAACACCCACAACTTCGAATGGGAGAAGGTATTCGCTAAACAACGCCAGACCGATATCTCCCGTATTCCCGATAGAGACCGTCGGTTCCACGGCCTCGGGCACCCGTTTCACGAAAGGAGATTTAAACAGCCCCATCAAGATTTCCGCCAAAATCACAACGCCGAAAAAGATCGCGATAGATGCCTGCTTTTGAAAAAAGGTTTCGGTCGTCTTCAGATTCAAGAGCATGAGCACAAAGAGATACAGCACCAGGACCGCCCCCGCGTATACGATGACCTGAATGGCGGCGATAAATTCGGCGTGTAAGAGCACGAAAAGACCCGCGACATGAAGGAGGGTCGAGAGCAGGGCCAGGGTGCAATAGACCGGGCTCCGGAGTCCGACGGTAAATACCGAAGAAACGATCGTCGCAAAGGCGAAATAAAAGAAAAATAAGTTATGAACCATGTCGGGCTATTCGGATTTCTGGTGTAGATCCAAAGGAAAGCGGTAACGATAAGCACTCGCAACCTCGTCTTCCTCCTCTTGGTCGTGCGCCACGAGATACTGTTTCGCTTCCGTGTAGCAAGTCTCTCCTATCTCGTACAGTTTTTCTTTGTCGAAGATGAGGTCGCGTTTGTTGTTCGTGGAATATTCGTACATCTTCGTCATGCCCAGGGCATTCACCGGACAGGCTTCAACGCAAAAACCGCAAAAAACACACTTTGTAATATCGATGTCGAAGTTCGTCGCATAACGAATCACCTCCGTGCCTCTTTCCTCGACGGCACTGACCACCTTGATACAATGAGAGGGACAAGCCGCCTCGCATAGGTCGCAGCCCACACAGCGTTCTGCGCCGTCTTCATATTTCAAGAGACAAAGCGCACCCCGATGGGTATTGGGGAGCGGTATTTTCGCATGGGGATACTGGATGGTGACTTCGCGGACGAAGTAATGCGAAAAGGTTTGCTTCAATCCTTTTAATATTTCCCTAAACAAGACATGATGCAATATTTTTTTAACCACGATCCGTCCCTTCTTCATCCGTATTTGGGGTGTCTTCGGCGCTCGGAGGGAGAACCGTTTCCAGCGCTTCGGGCTGGATGACATCGAGCTGGATGGGTTTGGCCGATTCGATCGAGACAACCGCGTTTTTACGATAAATCGCATGCGTCATCGGATCGATTGAAGCCCGCACAAGATCCTTTACCGGCGGATCGCTGAAATGGATGGGAAAATGCACCATGCCTTTCGGAAGCGAAGGAGACACTTCTATCGGAATTTCGAGATGCCCCAAATCGGAACGCAGCGCCACGGGATCGCCGTTTTTGACGCCGAGTCGCTCGGCATCGGCTTCCCCAATGAGCAACAGGCGTTTATCGTAGATTTCCATCAAGCCCTCATCCCGGGTCGTAAGCTTGCCGGAGTGATACAAAATCTGCTCCAAGGAAAGAAGAAAAGACCCATCGGCCTTCCCGGAAGAGGGGGCAGGATGGTAGCGCTCAGACACATTCGACACAAAATTCTCCCTTAGATGGGTATCTGCTTGAATGGACGGCCGATTCCCTCGAAAATAGCCCGGAATCCACTGGGAGATTTCCTGCCCGATCTCCTCAGGACCGCGATACACAAGGGGGTGTTCCAAATGTTTCGATAAATCGACAAAAATCTTCCAATCGGGGCGGGCCTCTCCACGCGGATCGAAGGCTTCCGCCACGCGATGGACCACACCGGCCATATTGGTATAACTTCCTTCGTTTTCGGCGAAGGTCGCTGCCGGCAGCACATAATCGGCCATCTTGCCCATGGCCGTCATAAAGGGATCTTGGCAAACGATCAGATCGATCTTTTCCAAGGCCTCCCGCACCCGCATCGACGACGGCAGGCTCTCCAAGGGATTTTCTCCCACCACATAAAGGGCCTTGATCTCTCCCCGGTGCGCCGCCTCGATGATTTCCGGAAGGGTCAGACCCATCCGGCCGTCTTCCGGATCGGGAAGCGATGCATGCCAGGCCGAGCCAAAACGCTGCCGTTCCGCATCGGAACCATAATCCACTTGACCCGGGAGGAACTCGGCCACGCCACCCATATCGATGGCGCCTTGTTCATTGTTTTCCTCACAGACCGTCAGGACGCCCGCGTCTTCTTTGTCGAAAAGACCCGTGAGAAAGGCAAGATCGATCAGTCGAAGGACATTTTGATAAGCCCCCTCTTGAGAAACGATGCCCTCCCCCCAAATAAGGATGCCGCGCTTCGAAACCGCCAAGAGACCGGCCGCTTCCGAAATTTTTTCCCAGGCCAAACCGCATTGGGCCGCGATGTCTCCTTCCGATAGAGAGGCGACCGCCGCCTTGAGCCCCTTGTAAGCCTCCGGATATCGTTCCGGGAAGGAAGGAAAAACAGCCCCTCCCTCCACCACCGCCTTCACCAGCCCTTGAATAAAAGCCGGCTCCGACCCCGGAGAAATCTGCAAGGGATGGGTCGCCAGCTTCATCAACTTGGTCTGCCAAGTATCGACGACCATCAGCTTGCCGCCGAACTCGCTCATCGATTTTTTGACGCGAAGGGCCGCGATCGGATTCGTTTCGCTTAGGTTGGAACCGACCATCAGGATCACATCCGAAAGGGCGACCTGTTCGTAAGTCGTCGTCGAGCCACCCATACCCAAGGTCCGCTGCATCGCCAGAACGGAATTCATGTGGCCGTAGCGGGCGGCGCTGTCGATGTTGTTGGTTCCCAAGACCGAGCGCATCAAGCGCTGAAAGAGATAGACCGCTTCGTTGGTGCAGCGCCCGCTGATTAAACCGGCAATCGCCTGCCCGCCGAATTGCGATTTAATTTCTTTCAGGCGTCTTGCAATCTGAATCAGCGCTTTCATCCACGGGATTTCGAGATGTTCGCCTTCGACCTTGGTCAAGGGCCGTGAAAGGCGTGCTCCGCTTTGGACATACTGAAAACCGAAGCGCCCGCGGACACAGATGCCGCCGTGGCCGTCGCCAAGCCCGACGTCATAACCGAGTTTGTTCGTGTATGACAAATCGGAGGTCACGACCTTAATCGACCGCTCGTTCGTCTCGAGGGTAATCTGACATCCATCGGAACAGAAACTGCAAGTGGTTTTGGTCTTTTTTAATTGCCAAGGCTTAAAGGTGAATTTCGAAAACTTGCTGACAATCGCGCCCACCGGACAAACCGCCAGGCAATCGCCACAGAATTCGCAAAAAAGTGTTTCCCCACCATGTGCGCCCACATGTTTCTTTTTATCTTTTTTATAGAAACACAAGGCATCAACCAACTGCACTTCTTTACAGACATTAATGCACTGTCCACAGAGGATGCAGCGCTCCATATTAAAATCGAGCACAATGCTTCTTGTGTCTTCAGGAATCTCTTTCCGCTTCCCCTTCTTAATATCATAGACTTCCAGGTTGTAGGCCATGTCCTGGAGTTCGCACTGACCGTCCTTGTCGCATACCGGGCAGTCCAGCGGGTGCGTGACCAGGTGTTTCTCGACAGCACCCTTTCGCGCGGCCTCCATCTTCTCCGTGTTGGTATGGATGACCATCCCCTCTTCCGCCCTGGCGGTACAGGCCCGGACATTATTCTTTTTCCCTTCCACTTCAATAAGGCAAAGACCGCAGGAACCAAAAGGAGAAAAGCTATAGTGGTAACACATCGCCGGCAAGACAATGCCCAGATGCTTGATGGCATCGTAAACCGAAGAGTTTTCTTCAACACGTGTTTCGGTGCCGTCAATGGTCAAGCACACCATCTTCTTTTCAGAATCGGGCGTGTCGATGGTTGTCGTGCTTTTTTTAACGAGGCTCATTTATCGGTCGCATTCCCCCATTACAATGTCATAGGTGCCAAAGATCGTAATCATATCGGCAATCATATAGCCCTTCGACATATGGTCAAAGGCCCCCATATGAATAAATGAAGGGGCGCGGATCTTCATCCGATAGGGCTTTCCGCCGCCGTGGCTGACGATGTAGAAACCCAACTCCCCCTTCGCCGCCTCCGTACCGCAGTAGATATCGCCGGCCGGCACATTAAATCCGGATGAATACAACTTAAACTGATAGATCATGCTCTCCATATCCGTAAAAACGCGGTCCTTCGGGGGCGCGACGATTTGCGGAATATAGGCCCGAATATCGCCTTCAGGAAGTTGATCCAGACATTGCTTGACGATTTTGGCGCTTTCCTTCATCTCTTCCATCCGGACCCAGTAACGGTCATAGGTGTCTCCTTTCGTTCCCAATGGAACGGTCCATTCGACCTGATCATAAGCGCCGTAAGGAGAAATCTTTCTCAGATCGTAATCGACACCCGAACCTCGCAGCGTCGGCCCGGAAAGCCCGTAGGCAACCGCGTCCTTTCCGGAGATGACGGCAATATTTCTCGTTCTGGAAAGCCAGATCCGATTGGTGTGCAACAAAGCATCGTATTCATCGAGTTTCGATGGAAAGTCGGCAATGAATTTGTAGATCTCGTCAACAATCTTGGATGTAAAGTCCCGCTCGACGCCGCCGACACGGTACCAGCTGGTAGTCAGTCGTGCGCCGCAGAGTTCCTCGAAAATATCCAGGAGCACTTCCCGCTCTCGAAAGGTAAAAAAGAAAACCGTCATGGCCCCGATATCGAGGGCCTGGGTGCCCAGCCAGAAGAGATGGCCGATAATGCGCTGTACCTCCGCGACGATGGTTCTCAAGTATTCTCCGCGTTCCGGAAGGGTGACTTCGAGGAGTTTTTCCACCGCGCGAACATAGGCGAAATTGTTATACATCGCACAGATATAATCAAGGCGATCGGTATGCGGAATGAATTGATTGTAGGTGATCGTTTCGGCGATTTTCTCCACGCCGCGATGAAGAAAACCCATGACGGGCTCCGATTTGACAATCTTCTCTCCCTCCAACGTCACGATGACCTTGAGGACTCCGTGGGTGGAAGGGTGTTGCGGGCCGAGGTTTAAGAGGAGCTCTTCCGTCCTCAAAAGCGGAAGGGCGTTCTTGCTGTTCGATTTCTCCGGTTGTGAGGCCGCGACCGTCATCTGACCCGAGGTCTCTCCCTTAAATAATGGACTGTAATGGGACCCCCGACAAGAAGCCCTTCCCTTAAGGCAAGGATCCCATAAAATTTATCTTTGAAAATCAAAGGTATCCCGCCATCCCCGGCCTTGAATAGGGAAATCTTTTCTTAAGGGAAATCCTTCGTCGTATTCGTCCGGGAGAAGGATGCGTTTCAATTCCGGATGATTCGTAAATCGGATGCCCATCATGTCGTAGACTTCCCGTTCCAAATAATTGGCGCCCGCCCAAAGCCCGGTGATCGAGTCGATTCGACAATCGTCACCCGGAACACGGGCTTTAAGCCGTACGCCATGTTTATTCCGGATCGAAAAAAACTCATAGACCAGCTCGAACCGTTTCGCATCCCCAAGATGATCCACCGATGTAATATGAACCGGATAATCGAAGTGCAGGCTCGGCTCGTCTTTCAGAAACCGGCAGGTGGAAACAAGCGCTTCTCTCTGGATGTGAATGGACAGATCGCCTCTAAATAGGGTGGCGCCGAGATAGGCATCGGCCACCCTGCCCCGCACTTTTTCGGCGATGGGATGGTCTTCTCCGTTTTTCATCCCACGGGGTATTTTAAAGCGATGCGTTTGGCTCATGCTTTTACGAAGACCTTCTTTTTCATAATCTGTTTCTGAAGGTTCATCAAACCTTCCAGCAGGGCTTCAGGCGAGGGTGGACAACCCGGCACATAAATATCAACCGGCACAAAACGATCGACGCCTTGAACGACACTATAGGTATCGTAGATATTCCCGGACGTTGCGCAGGACCCCATCGCGATGACGTACCTGGGCTCGGGCATCTGATCGTAGACCTTTCGAATCACGGGAGCCATGCGTCTGCAGACAGTCCCCGAAACGATCATCAGGTCCGACTGCCGCGGAGAACCGCGAAAGACCCCGGCGCCGAAACGATCCATGTCGTAGCGGGAGGCCACGGCGGCCATCATTTCGATCGCACAACAGGCAAGACCGAACACCATGGGCCAGAGCGAGCCCTTCCTGGCCCAATTGACGGCCTGGTCCAGCTTCATGGTGACAAAATTGGCTTCAAACTTTCCAGTTAGTCCCATTCAAGCCCCTCCTTTTTCCAGGCATAAACATAAGCGACCAGAAAGAGCGCAATAAAAATCACCATCTCGATCAAACCAAAAAGCCCGATTTTATCGAAGACCACCGCCCAGGGATAAAGAAAGGCCACTTCGACATCGAAAATCACAAAAAGCATCGCAATAATATAGTAACGCACGGGAAAGGGGTTTCTGGCGTCCGATACCGGTTCGCTCCCGCACTCGTAAGGAGAAAGCTTCTCGGCATCGTCGACCCGGACCTGAACCAAGTAACTCAAGACAAGGGTTCCGATACCGAAGGCCAGCGCGGCAAGAATAAAGATAAAAATAGGAACATAATTACCGGGTACAAAATCACCCATCTTTTAAGGATCTCTCCTTGTCAATGCGATGCAGCCGCAGTGCAGCCGATGTTTCGCAGTTTATCAACATCTTGTGCGATATTATTTTAGCTGGATGTCGAATAGATGTTCAATAAAGAAAAAGGCCTACTTTTTTTGGATTAAAATAGGTCTTTCGGACTATCGATTGAATGCGTTTAGCGGACCAATGACCCTGGCAAGGAAATGATTTGCAAGCGATGTATCTGATCACGTTTAAAACGGCCGTCAAGCCGGATCCGCACCGAAAACGCCTCGACGGTTTGGTTGGCCGGGTAAAGGAGCGCCCGCCCGGGTTTCTAAAAATCCGCAACCCGGGCGGGCGACCTTACATGCTAAGGTGTTTTTTCAAAATCGCGCTCCCCGTAATTTTGGGGTTGTCTTTACCAAAATCATTCGCCTTCTTAAAAGATTCAGTCGCCTCGGCATGTTTTCCCTTTCCGTCTAAGGCAACGCCCATGTTAAAATGCGCTTCTGCAAAGTTCGGCTTTGCTGCAATCGCTTCCTTCAAATGTTTAATCGCAACATCCCAATGTCCTTGAACCAAGTGGTCGACCCCCTCATTGTTCTTTTTAGCCGCGCTGTCACTCCCTGAGGCCATAATGGAGGGTATTTGTGGTGCGCTACCACCACCGCCGGAGCATGCCGTAAAAGAAATAACCGTCAGAAGCCCTACGGCAAGCTGACCGAAGCGAATGACCATCTTTCTATCCATATTGGCGCCTCCTTTTGTTGAATCCATTTATTGACCCTTCTTCCCCACTTGACTTTCTGAAGAAAAGGATATGTGAGCCACCTTAAGAGGATGAAACGCATCTCAGTTTGAAGCAATCCCCCAGCCTCCCGGGAGAATCTTCCTATGGAGAACGATTTGCGAATACAGACCACTATATAGGAAAAGTTTTTTTGAATGCAAGCGGGATCGTCCGACCGAAGACGGCATCTAAACCGACCACGAAAGACTTGCTCACTCAATACTTGCAGAACGTGGGCAGAACGCGGGCTCCAGAAATAATCGTCAATCCATCCTTCGAGGATTCTGACAGGGCAAAAGCGGCCGATGCGCTTTGTCAAATCACCGCCACTGAACGAGAACGAAATATTTTCAAACATTCAAACATATCGAGTAGTTAAACACCTGTCATGTGGCCGGCATGGATATTGACAGTCGCACCCTGAAGTGGCAATATGGGCCGGCACAGGAGAACAAGATGATCGATCCCCAAGCGATTCAGAAGCTGCTTGCCGGGCGCTTTGACATCTCCACGAAAAAACCCGACATCGAAAAACTACCGGGGGATGCTTCCAGTCGTCGCTATTATCGTCTGAGATGGCAGGATGAAAACCGATGCCGTTCCACGATCTTGATGGATATGGCCGGCTCGGAAGGGGCAAGAACATCTGAAGAAACGGGAAGCACTTTGCCCGCGACGGAAGAAGACCCACCGTTTATCACCATTCAAAAACACCTATTCGCCTGCAAGATTCCAGTGCCGGAAATCTTCGCTTACGATAAAAACCGCGGATGGATCCTATTGGAAGACCTCGGGAACACCACCTTGTCCGACCGGATTGAACACCTTCTGCAGAGACCTGAGCAATTGCTTGGCTACTACGAGCAAGCCATCGAAATACTGATCGCCATTCAATTAAATGCAAGCCCACGTCCGGCCCATCCGACGATCGCCCATCGTCGGCATTTCGATCAAGCCCTGCTCGAATGGGAATTTGAACATTTTCTAGAATACGGCATCGAGCAACAAAGCGGCCTCAGGCTCCCGCCGGACAAGAAAAGCGACATTCAGAGCCATTTTTCAAAGATCGCCGCCCAGCTGGCGATGCTGCCGCAAGTCTTCACCCATCGTGACTACCACAGCAGAAATCTCATGATCGATGCCGAGGCCACCGGTTTTAAGATCGGCGTGATCGATTTTCAGGACGCCTTAATGGGCCCCGCCCCCTACGACCTTGCCTCGCTTCTGCGCGATTCCTATGTAAGCCTTCCGGAAGAGATGGTCGATCGCTTGGTCGCGTACTACCTCTCGTTGCACAAAAAACGGTCTGGAACGGCGATCGACAAGGCATCCTTTCGTGAATCTTTTGACCTCATGAGCATTCAGAGAAACCTCAAAGCGGCCGGACGCTTCGTTTTTATCGATCGGGTCAAAAAGAAGAATCACCTGCTTCGATATATCTCACCCACCTTGGCCAATGTAAAGCGGAACCTACTGAAATACCCGAATCTCAAACCCTTGTACGACCTGCTTTCGGAATATGTCCCGGAGTTGCGATAAGTTGTGAAAGGGATGATATTGGCCGCAGGCTTCGGAAAACGATTGCGCCCCTTAACCGACATCCTGCCAAAACCGCTCCTTGAGGTGGGGGGACGTCCACTGATTGACTACGGACTGCTCTTGCTGAAAAAATACGGGATCACAGAGGTCTGGATCAATCTTCATCATCATGGCGATCGGATCGTTCAAGCAGTCGGCGATGGGTCACGCCTGGGCATGCGGATTCAGTACTCCGAAGAACCGGAAATCCTGGGAACCGGCGGCGGCATAAAGAAAATGGCGGCGGATCTTGGGGCAGAGTCCTTCATCGTCCTCAATGGCGATATCGTGGTTGAGGTCGATCTCGACCAAGTACTTGCCTTTCATCGCGACAAAAAGGCCGCGGCGACGCTGGTGCTGAGACAGGCGGAAGATCCGGCGCAGTACGGCGTCATCGAGATCGATCGGACGGATCGCATACGGAACATTCTGGATCGGACGCCTTGGGAAGGAAAAGAGAAGCGGCGCCTGATGTTTACCGGGGTTCACATCCTGGAGCCAAGGGTGCTCGACTACATCCCCTCTGGCCGCTTCTATTCGATCGTTGACGCCTATATCGAAATGCTCCGTAACAAGAATAATCTCTATGGATATTTAAACGAAGGATATTGGAATGACCTCGGTGAAATAGACCGCTATCAATGGGTCAACCGTGAAATCAAGGCAGGAAAATTAAAACTCAGCCATGTACCCTAAGAAAAAACGATTTTCCTTGCCGGCTGTTCAAACACCCTATATAAGGAGGCGAAAATGAACTATCATGACCAAAACGAAACAAAAACGGATGTACAGGACGATCCGGCCGCAAAAGCATTGCTGCGGCAGGCCTTCGAAGGCACCTCCCGCTGGGCAAAGGAGTTTCCGGGATTTACCGCCGATCTGATCTGCAACGACAACGGGGACATCTACAAGGGTTCGGTTCGAATCAAATCCCGACAAGAGATGTCCGTCTCGATGGAGATTCCGGAGGAAAAGAAAAAATTAAAAGAGTGGATCGATGACACCGTGGGCATGATCACCGTTCACCGCGCCTGGCGCGCCTTCGAAGAGGCGGACGGGAAAAACCCCGTCACATTCGGAGCGGACGACAACCATCCCTTGGGCCGAGAAATTTTGATCCATGGCGACGGCATGGCCTCGCGATACCGCATCAAGGACAATCGCATCCAACAAATCTCCCGAAACATGGGCATGATGCGCTTTACGATCAACATCGAAGACGTCATACGGACGGAAGATGGAAAATCCCTCACCACACAGTATGTCGTTTTTTATTTTTTTGGAGATGGCAAGCCGATGAAGACCGACAGCTTCACCGATCAACATCATACCCTCGATGGGAATTATCTTCCCGAAACGCGCCGAGTGATCTCAAGCGAAGCGGGAAAGGTGATCGTTCGGATACTCGAATTCAAAGGACATCGTCTCCTTTCGTCATGATCGTGCTAAACCCCTAGAACTCGACGGGAATATCAAATCGTCTTCATGAAGGTCGGCATCGTCCAAATCGATTCCACTTTCGGCCAGGTTGTGCGGAATGTCGAAAAAGCGCTCCGGATGATCTCAAAAAAAAAGGCCGACTTGTGGGTCTTGCCGGAGCTGTTCAATACCGGATATCAGTTTATCTCTCAAGAAGAAGCACGGTTTCTTGCAGAGCACATCCCATCCGGTCCGACGGCGCAAAGGCTCATCGCGGCTGCAAAACAGTTGAAAACCTGCATCGTCGCCGGTATCGCAGAGCGCGCCGGCAGCCGGATCTACAATGCCTCCGTCCTGGTCGGCCCCAAGGGCTTCATGGGCCTTTATCGAAAGATTCATCTCTTCTATGAGGAGAAGCGTTGGTTTACGCCGGGCAACCGGCCTTTTGGCGTGTTTTCAGTCCCCTACGCAAGCCCGCGAGGCGGCCGCCTAAGAGCGAAGATCGGCATGATGATCTGCTTCGATTGGATCTTCCCGGAATCGGCGCGAACCCTTGCCGGTTTGGGGGCGGACATCGTCTGCCACCCCTCCAACCTCGTCCTGTCCCATTGTCCGGATGCGATGGTCACCCGCTGTCTGGAAAACCGCGTGTTTGCCATCACCGCCAACCGGATCGGATCGGAAACGCGAGGCGAGGAGACCCTCCGCTACATTGGCCGAAGCCAAGTCGTCGACCCCAGGGGTCGCATCCTTTTCCGTGCCTCCGACAAACGGGAAGCGGCGCGCGTGGTGGAAATCGATCCGAAGGAAGCCAGAAAAAAACGCCTTAACCCCTACAACCATCTTTTAGAAGACCGGCGCAAACGGTTTTATCGCTAATCGATCGAATCGAAAAACCTGAACGTCTTCATGTAGGGATGTCTTCCGGCCCTTCAACAATGCCTTTTCCTTGAAAAACGCCAGCTCATATTCTGATGAATTTTTAAACATGAATTGACCTGAAAAACCGAAAATCGAAATGAACTCAAAATTCGCATATGGATAAGGCACACCTACACTTGTAAAAATTTTATCCCCTTACATGCGAATCTTTCATCTTACACTCTTCACTCTGGACAAGGACAACAAACTGATTAATGGCACTTGAA
>JBHHXH010000076.1:0-12020 GCA_046756925.1 Nitrospiria bacterium | reverse complement strand
ACACTATACCAATATTGCTACAATAAATCTCTATATTTATTGGCCAAGTTAATAACGAAAAATCGAAACGGCCGTCATGGTATCAGGCGGCGCCGAATTCTTCATTGTAGTCCTGGATGGACGCTTCGATGACGGTCACGGCCCGCTCTCGGTCATAGGCGTCTCCGATAAAGACATCGCTCTCCGCCCCTGGAATCAGCTTATAAGTCGTAAAATAATGTCGAAGCCGTTCAACAATGATTGCGGGAAACTCGGAAATATTATTTATGTCCTTCCAGAGATGATCGCTTGCCAGAACGGCGATAATTTTATCGTCCGCTTCCCCGGCATCGAGCATCGGCAGGCCACCGATCACCCGCGCATTGAGAATGACCTCCGATTTCGTAATCGGCCGTTCGCTGAACACGCAAATGTCCAAGGGATCGCCATCCCCGTGCTTCGCATTCTTCATCAGCGTCCCAACCCGAGGCCCGCAAAACGTTCGGGGGATAAAACCATAGAGCGAAGGGGGATGAGAGGAGGAACGCTGTGGCCGGTCCACGCGGAGATAACCGGTCTTCTTATCGATTTCGTACTTGACGAGATCGAAAGGGGTCATCTCGATATAGGCATGCACAATTTCCGGCGAATCGGGTCCCACTTCCAGCCCGTGCCAAGGATGGGGACGCCATCGAAAAAAAGGAATGGGAAAGTTCATGACAGACCTCTCTGGATGAAATCGTTCGTTTTGGGTAATGCGATCTTTAAACCGGCCGATAAAAGCACAACGGTTTTTGAATCGATTGAATCGGCCGCTTAAAGGTATATCGCCATTTCCGATGCATGGCGCTCCGGTTTGGGATCGGCATCGGATGCGATGCGGGCGATCTCTTGAATATAAGACTCAGGCAAACCATTTTCTTCCGCGCCTCTCAGTACATGTGCCTTGTACCAATGATACGGTTTGAGAGACCAGCGAATGTTTGTTGCGGTATATGTAAAAGCCTCCAAGGATGCACCCTGCCGCGAAGTCACGACCACGTCCTTTACTTCGTATCCCTGGCCCAAGCCTTCCTTCCGATCCAATACCGGTTTTTCGGACGCATCGATCTCAAAAACCACGCCCATGATAAAGTCGTCCATATCGCCCGTTTCGAAGGCATCGCATTTTCCCGACCCATCTTGTCCGGCCTTATGGAATTTCAAAATATGCTTTGAGAGCTTGGCAACGGTCACAAACCTTGCCGATGGCGCCCTTGCGCAAAGCCGTTTGATCGACATGTTCGAACCATATGCAAAATAGAGCATGGCCTTTCCTTATAAGGATTCATATTATCTCAAGATGCCCTCTGCAATCCAATAAGCCCTTCTCAGGCGGCGGCTTTAAGCCTCCATGATGTCCGTGATCTCCCACAATTTTCCGGCCATGGTGCCCAGGCCCAGGGCGATGGTTGCGCCTTTTTTGATCACCAAGGCTTGACCCACGCCGGGCACGAACATGGCTGCCAGTTGCGCAATCATCATGGCGATGATCAAGGCAATGCGCCAGCCCGAAAGACCATCGAAGAGTTTTTTAAACAACAAGCCGAAAAACCCGGCCTCGAACATGGCCTGCACCCATTTGAAAATGGCTTCCACTTTTTCGGCCATGCTGCGGCCCGCGTCGCTGAGGATTTTCATGAGGCGGCGCAGCAGTCGGCGGTTGCGGGGTCGGGCCATTTCGCGTCCCACGTTATCGGCGAGACCGGCGGGAATTTTCGGCAGCACCACACCCAGCAGCGCCGCAAACATCGCGACCAATTCCAGCACGAACAGCCCGATCATAATCCCCAACCCCGCGGCCTTGTCCGTCGCGCTTTGTTTGACATTAAACACCAGCTCTTGGCCGCCGCTCGTCTGCCAGGCAAGCATTGGCCCCGTGCGTTGCCATACCCCGTCGGCCTGAAGATTGTGTTCCATAATTTTGTGCAAGCTGGTGTGCCGGTCCAGGGCATAGGCGAGGCGTCCCATGCCTTCCTCCATGGCCGTGTTCAAAAGGGACGTCACCTGTTGATCGCTCACGTCCTCGCCGGTGAGTTCAGCGAACTGCCTCTTGAACGTGCCGTGATAGTTGTGCAGTGTTTTTTTAACCCGACTTTTGACCTTGGCCGTTAAAATGGTTTCCGGCTTCACGTCACGCAAAAAACGCGCGTCTCTTCTCAGTTCCGCAAAAAAGGGTTTCATCTCCTTGGCCATGGCATTGATTGTTTTCCGGTCGATGTTGGCCTTTTCAGAAGACACACTGGTTCCGATGGCCTGCTCGGCCTTGCGCCGTCCGGCCGCAACAAAACTGCGCGTGAGCAAAGCGCTTAATGCGCCTTTGGTTCGCGGCAATTCCGTCCCGGCCAGGTCGGCCTGCGTCGCCGCGACCAACAGGAGTTCGTCCTTGGTTAAACGCGAAAGGAGCCGCCCAACGGTTCTACGGTTAATGGTCTCTTTGCCGAGCTCCCTGCCCACGAGCGACAATGTCCGCGCAATCTTAATCGACATTTCCGACATCTTGGCCTCCTTGTGTTAGGTAGAACGGTTAAGGGGTTGGATGGATAAGGCGGTATTATTACCGAATCATATAGTGGAGTCTGCAACCCGGACTAATCCGTGGTCTTGAAGAAAGTTCATCCAAAGTTCAAGACACCTCTCTGCAAAATGAAAAACGGTGAACTTCCGGATGTCGTTTCCATCAGCAAATGCAATCCTGTAGACTTTTGGGTTACTTTTTTGATCTGCTTCTGCAAAATAGTCGTACTCAATGTAAAGATTGAAATCGGCATCTAGAGATGGTCCTTTTAGATCTTTATGTTTGAAACCATGACAAATATCACGGCACCCGCGCATTTCAAAATTGTTTTCGAATAACGCGTCGATGTCAGATCGTAATTCAAGTCTGGTTGATTCGAGCCAATCACGAAGATGATAACAATTCTGGAAGAAAACAATAAGTGTATCAAAATCTTCTGCTGTCAATTGTTCAGTTTCACTCTTGGCCTTCAATGCTTGAACACGAATATACCCTCGTCTGAGTCTGGCAAATTGTTCCATCCATTGGTTTTTAAGTTTGACCGTTTCATTAGGATTAAGTGTACTTCCACCAAACCATTTTGGCATGGCATCCTCATTTTTACGATAACAAGTTTGAGCCTTGTTTCTGGATAGTAACGAATCGTTATCGCATTTGCAATTCTATATTGGGGTCCGTGTGGCTGACTAAAACTGATCCCGCCCATGTGGGCTGGTTAAATCCATTATTGGTCCCACCGGCACAATTTGCGTCGGGTTAATCTCGGTGTGGGTCACGTAGTAGTGGCGTTTGATGTGGTCGAAGTTGACGGTGTCGGCGATGCCCGCTTGTTGGTAGAGGTCTTTGAGATAGCCGTAAAGATTTGGGTAGTCGAAGATACGGCGGAGGTTGCATTTGAAGTGACCGACGTAGACGGGGTCGAAGCGCAGGAGAGTGACGAAGAGCTTCCAGTCTATTTCAGTGATGCTGTTCCCCATTAAATAGCGGCGGGTGGAGAGGCGTTCCTCCATGCGATTGAGGGCGTCGAAGAGGGCCTTGACGCCTTTTTCGTAGCTGGCTTGCGTGGTGGCGAAGCCGGCCCGGTAGACGCCGTTGCTGATGTTCGGATAAATGAAATCGTAGAGCGCATCGATTTCCTCCCTCAACGATTCAGGATATAAATCTAATCGACTGTCGGTGAAGGCATCAAAGGCGCTGTTGAACATGCGCATGATGTCGTCTTCGCTGTTGTTGACGATGCGTTTCGTTTGTTTGTCCCAAAACACGGGGACGGTCACGCGGCTTTCGAATGCAGGGTCGGTGGCTGTGTAAGCCTCGCTTAAAAACCGAAAGCCGTTCACGGGATCTTCGGAATGGCCGGGACCGTTGCGGAAAGCCCAGCCGCGTTCGTCTCGAATGGGATCGACCGCCGTCATACCGATGACCGGCTCTAGTTTTTTGAGCATCCGCACGACGATGGTGCGGTGGGCCCAGGGACAGGCGTAGCAGACGTAGAGGTGGTAGCGACCGGCCTCCGCCGGATAATTCGACGAGCCATCCGTCGTGACCCAATCACGAAAAGCATCTTCCTGCCGGACAAATTCTCCGGCTTCGTTCATCTCTTTAGGAAATTCCATGGTTGTGTACTCCTACTGTTCGTTTTCCCTTGCACAACCGATACATAAAAAGGCGGTCGGGTCGAATGCCAGGCGTTTGGCTTGGATAACTTCTTCACATTTGATACACAAACCAAAGCGGCCTCTCTCAATTCTTTGTAAAGCCCCTTCAATACGCTGTAATTGAATCGCTCTTCGGCGTTTCGCTTCTTTCGACATTTCCTGCATCTGCAGGGCATCCATTCGAGACAATCGCCCCACACGCGATTGATCGAGTGCAACGGGTTTGGCGCCATCTTTGTCGCTTTCTTCCAATGCCAACAATTCTTCACGAAGTGTGAGGAGTTTATCTTTGAAATCATTCGGGTTGATATTGGGTTCATCCACGGTGGATCTCGTGTAAAGAATAGGGAGCGTGAAAATTCTAAAGGCGTGGTGTTTTCTTGATATGCAGATCTATTAACTGGCGGTCATCGACTTCCGAAGGGGCATCCGTCATCAAGCAAATCCCTTTCTGTGTTTTCGGAAAGGCGATCACATCCCGAATGGATTCGACCCCCGCCAAGAGCGCCACCATGCGGTCGAGACCAAAGGCGATGCCGCCATGGGGTGGCGCGCCATATTGCAGGGCCTCCAACAAAAAACCGAATTTTTGCGAAGCTTCTTCCTTGCCGATCCCCAGCAGGTCGAAGATCTTCGACTGCACCGCTTCCTGATGAATACGGATGCTGCCGCCCCCGAGTTCGACGCCGTTGACGACCAGATCGTAGGCCTTGGCGCGGGCCTTCAAGGGATCGGTCTCCAGCAGGGGCAGGTCTTCGTCCATGGGGCCGGTAAAGGGATGGTGGATGGCGACGTAGCGCTTTTCGGTTTCGTCGTATTCCAAGAGCGGGAAGCCGGTGACCCAGAGGGCTTGAAAGGATTTTTCATCGATCAGGTTCAGCCGATGGCCCAGGCTGAGACGAAGCGATCCGAGCACATCGTAAACGACCTGAGCCTTGTCGGCGACAAAGAGGAGCAGGTCGCCCGCCTCGGCCTCCAGCACTTGTTTGATTTCTTCCAACAATGCCGCCTTAAAGAATTTGGTGATGGGGGCCTCCAATCCCTCGGGCGTGACCTTCATCCAGGCCAGGCCCTTGGCCCCACGCGCGATCGCTTCCTGTGTGAGTTGATCGACCTCTTTCCGTGACAAGCTTGCCAGACCCTTGGCATTGAGGCCTTTGACCCGGCCGCCCGATTCGGCGACCGAACGGAAGACCTTAAAATCGGAACCTCCAGCCAGCTCCGTTAGATCCCTTAATTCCAGGCCGAAACGGGTATCGGGCCGATCCGTGCCGAAGCGGTCCATGGCGTCTTGATAACTGAGTCGGGGGAAGGGGCATTCGAATTGAACCCCCTGTATTCCTGAAAACACGGTAGAGATCATGTCTTCCATCAGCGTCATCACATCTTCACGATCCACAAAGGACAGCTCCAGATCAATCTGCGTGAACTCCGGCTGACGGTCGGCACGCAAGTCTTCGTCGCGAAAACAGCGGACGATTTGATAGTAGCGGTCGAAACCGGAAACCATCAAAATCTGCTTAAAAAGCTGCGGGCTTTGGGGCAGGGCGTAAAACGTTCCGGCGTTGAGGCGGCTGGGTACGAGGAAGTCGCGCGCGCCTTCAGGCGTGCTCTTGGTGAGCGTGGGCGTTTCAATTTCCAAAAAGTGGTTCGCATTTAAAAATTGCCGCACGGCTTGAGACAAATGGTGACGGAGGATGAAGTGCCGCTGCACGCCGTGCCGCCTTAAATCCAAATAGCGGTATTGCAAGCGGAGGGGCTCGGAGATTTCTTCGTCGTCCTCGATGAGAAAGGGCGGAGTCTTGGCGCGGTTTAAGATCTGCAGATCTGTCGCAAGCACTTCGATCTCTCCGGTGGGGATGTCCTTATTCTCTGTGCCTTCCGGACGCAGAGCGACCTTGCCGCTGACCTGAATGACGAATTCCGAGCGCAGGCCGTGGGCCTGCTGGTGGATGGCCTCGGAGATTTGGGGATTGAAGACCACTTGGCAGATGCCTTCCCGGTCGCGCAAATCTACAAAGGTCAGGCCGCCGTGATCGCGGCGGCGGTGCACCCAGCCGCAAAGTGTGTGCGCCTCGTCCATATTTTTCTTCGAAAGTTGACCGCAATACGTGCTTCGAACCATGGCGGTGCAGGTTAGCACGCGAACGAAAATCTTGTCAATTGAATCGGGACAATTGACACGAAACCGGTTCATTTCGTCTATGGATTTATCGGGAAAATCGTGCTAGATTCACCCGCACACAAACCATTTAAAAGCACCCCGGAAGGAGAGATGGAGGAGCATCATGGAACGGAAAAAAGACGAGCACTACTTTCATACACGTTTGGAATGGACGGAAGAAACCGGAGGATCGACACTCGATTATCAGTCCTACAATCGATCCCATCTCATAAAGATTCCCGGGAAAGCCCCGATGCGTTTATCGGCAGCACCGCAATATTTGGGAGATCCCGAGCGCTTGAATCCGGAAGAACTGTTCACCATGGCCCTGTCCTCCTGCCAAATGCTCACCTATCTCGCCCTGGCCTCCGGCGCAGGCATAAGGGTACTCGCCTATACCGACGAGGCGGAAGGCATTTTAAAAAAACAGGACCAGAAGATGCGCATGGCCTGCGTTTTGCTCCGGCCGAAAATCCTCGTCTCGCAGGGGACAAACACAGAAAAAGCGATGGCCCTGGTCGAAAAGGCGCACGCACAATGCTTTATCGCGAACTCGGTCACATCGGAGATTGTTCATCGGCCGGAAATCGTCTTGGCCTAACGAAAGGAATTAAGGTTCGAAGTATTTTTCAAGGGGCATCGGCGGATTTCCCCGGACGAGGAAATCGGGATTTTCAAGGTCGGTTTTATTGTATCGAAGGGGCTCCCCTTGCATGTCGGTGACACTGCCGCCGGCCTCGACGACAATACAATCCGCGGCGGCGGTATCCCATTCCATCGTTCGGCCGAATCGTGGGTAGAGCGCCACCGTTCCCTCGGCGACCAAGCAAAATTTTAACGAACTGCCGACCTCCACCAATTCGTGTGGTCCGATTTTTTGGAGAAATCGGGCCAAGGCTTCTTTGCCGTGGGATCGGCTTGCGGCGATCTTGAGGGGCCCTCGGCGGTAATCGCAGACGGAAATGGGAAACGCTTCCCCATGTTGGGTCTTTTTAAAGGCGCCGGTCCCGCGCGCGGCAAAGTAACTGAGACCCAAGGCGGGCGCATGCACGACACCCATCGTGGAGATCCCCTCGTCTATCAACGCAATATTAACGGTAAACTCATCACTCCGCTTAATGAATTCCTTTGTGCCATCCAATGGGTCGATCAGCCAATAACGAGGCCACGACAACCGTTTTTCCAAAGATACCGTTTTGGATTCCTCCGAAAGGGCAGGAATCTCAGGTGTTAATCGCTTCAGTCCTTCCAATATCAGATGGTGTGCGGCAAGGTCGGCCTCGGTCAAAGGGGAATTGTCGTCCTTGAAGCGTGTGCCGAAATCGGATTTCGAATAAACGGATAGAATTGCGTCTCCGGCCTCTTCGGCCAGCAAAACGATGTCCTTCAGGAGGGCCCTTTTTTTCTTCAAGTCACCCATGGTGGCACCGGCTCCGGGTATCCTAAGTTGTGCTTTCCAACGGACTCGGCACACGCGGGATTTTCTGCCGCCGATGACGATAAAAGATCCTTCCAAAAATAGGATACCGTCTCGACCTTCATTAAAACGTCACAATCAAGACACCCGCCGTCACGGCAATCTGGTAAAGAATTTGAGTGATGTCTTTCGCCTCTCTTAACCAGGCGATTCGATCGATCTCCTCCGGGACAACGATCGTATCGCCGGGATCCAGTTTTTTTGACATCAATCCCCGCCTCCAAAATCCACGTGTTTGTTGTTTTGAGAGAGCGGTCCCATCGACCTTCAAAATATAAATCGTATCTTCATCCGCAAGATGCGTCGATCCACCCGCCTTGTTCAGATAATTCGAAACAGTATGCTCTCGATCGAATATAAACGCCGTTTGATTATAAACCGCCCCGATCACTTGGACCTGCTGGGGTCTTTCCGGGATAACCAAATGATCCCCTTCCTCCAAGACAATATCGGAAGGGGAATTCTGAAAGCGTGCCAGCTCGTCCAGCCGGATCGCCATCCGCCCCTTCGCCTTGGCCGACCGCATCTTGGCTATCAAGGCCTTCCGTTGTTCCATCGAGCCTTGATGCTGTTGTGCGGCCTCGGTGGAAAGCGCCGACTCGATGGTCACGGCCGACTTGGATAGGAGTTGTTGCTCCAAACGATCGATGGCATCGTCAATCTGCCGCTGCTGAAGCGCACGAACCGACTCCCTCGTAAAGACCGAACCCTTCAGATAGGCATTGTCGGTATAGCCTCCCGCACGCGCGATCAGAGAGGACAAACGTTCTCCCTTTTTACTGGTGTACGTACCCGGGAAACGCACCTCTCCCTCTATTTGAACAGTTCGATAGCGTTCCCATTCCGGCACGGTCTGCACGGAAAGATGATCGTCTTCTTGAAGGACCAGGTTGTCATCGAGGTTCCCTTCGATAGCTTGCCGGAGATTGATACGGACCCGTTTGACCACCGGGCCTTCCGCTGTCGGAGCAATCCGCGTGAGCTCCGCAGATTCTTGGAAGGCGAAATATTTCAAGCCTCCTGCCAAATTCAGGAGATCCGAGATGCGCATCTGACGGGCCCAGGCGTATTCTCCCGGTTGGTTGACCGCGCCGGCAATGCTCACCTTCCGGTCTTGAGACAGATCCCAACGATCGAATATCCGAACCCGGTCCATCGGCTCCAACGGCAGATCCGCCGCTTCCTTCCGCTCAACGACCGCGGCCGTAAAATCAAAGGACAGCTTTTCTTCATGAAAGTCCGGCGCAACACGCCGTATAATCATCCCCTCCTTCAAATAAGAATCCGGATGCTCGGGCCGCTTGAGCCCTCCTGCCAAATTCAGGAGATCCGAGATGCGCATCTGACGGGCCCAGGCGTATTCTCCCGGTTGGTTGACCGCGCCGGCAATGCTCACCTTCCGGTCTTGAGACAGATCCCAACGATCGAATATCCGAACCCGGTCCATCGGCTCCAACGGCAGATCCGCCGCTTCCTTCCGCTCAACGACCGCGGCCGTAAAATCGAAGGCCAGCTTTTCCTCGTGAAAGTCCGGCGCAACACGCCGTATGATCATCCCCTCCCTAAGATAAGATTCCGGATGCTCGGGCCGCTTCAAGCCGCCGGCGAGGTTGAGGAGATCCGAGAGTTTCATGTTTTTTCGATATTCGTAGTCCCCCGGTTTATTGACTGCGCCATCGATTTGCACCGTCTTCTTTTCGATCAAGTCCCATCGGTTAAAGATGACAATTTTATCGTTCGGATGAAGCGGGATGTTTTCTCCCCTGTCTCCTTCCAAGAAAAGATTATCGAGGCGAATGGAAAGATATTCCTTGTGATGATCGGGTGGGACCATCCGCTCGATCAGCGCAAACTCCAAAACAGTCTCCGGAAGCAGATCCCGGTCGGATTGAACAAGGTCGAGAAATCTCAGGCCTGCTTTCCACTCGTAAGTTCCCGGACGAACGACATTGCCTTTGAGGACGACGGAATTCGTAATTTCGTTATTGATAGAGAATATCTTGACGAGATCCCCATCCATTAAAGGGATGTCGGAGGCTTCCGATAAGGTTTCGAAATTAACGTCCAGAACCGTCTTCGCGGTATTTTCAAAGATCCGCTCGACCTGCAGGCGTTGAAGGTAGCCGGTCGCATTGACACCACCGGCCATCTCGACCAACTTCAGCAAGGTCATCTTTCCCTTTGTTTCGTAAATGGCGGGCGTTTTCACATTGCCCGCAATCCCGACCAGGGACCCGATCGTGGGGATAAAAATCACATCCTCCGACATCAGCCGGATATCGCTTCCTTTGTCCCCTTTTAACAATAGATCGTACAAATCGAAATGAACGATGGTTTCACCCTTTCGTTTTACCATGATGTTCCGCATGCTGCCCACCTTGCTCGGTCCGCCTGCCGCGAAGAGGGCGTTGATCAGACTTGAAAAAGAAGAAAGGGTATAGCTCCCCGGGCGCAAAGCCTTTCCAACCACAAAAAGGCGGATCGACCTCAGCTGCCCCATACTGACATTCATTTTCACTTCCGAGGGGTTGTAGAATCGGCTGAACTCCTTTCTTAGAAACCGCTTCGCTTCCGAAAAAGAAAGCCCTGCAAGATGGAGAGTGCCGAATTGAGGCAAAACGACCTTTCCGTCACGATCAATAATCACGACATGATCCACATTCACCTTTCCCCAGATATTGATGCGAAGTTCATCCCCCGGTCCGAGAAGATAGTCCGGTCCGACTGGAATAATATCAACCGGGGCGAAAGTCGAAGGTGGACCTCGAAATAATTCGTAGCCGAACTGTTCGATATCGAGAGACACCGACTGCGGCAAATCTCCACGGAGATAGGCCTCGAACTGCGAGCGTTCAGGCGTTTTCGGGACCTCGGCTTCTTGATCGGGAAGCGCAGCGTCCTGATCTTTCGGTGTCGATTTTACGGTAGGAGGTGTCGGCGCATCCGCGGGAAGGCTTGGGTCCGTTTGACCTTGACGCGCCTGTTTTTCTAAAAGTTCTTTTCCTTTTTGGATCTCCTGCGGTGACAAAGATTCGATGGCCTTCACCGCATTCTGCGCGAAGGCCATCTCGGACCAAAAAGAGAAGATAAGGAGAAAGATCAAGGACACCCTGAACGGATGGATGCGAAAAAAATCGAAATGAAATAAAACAAATGGATTTTCGGATTTCAACAGGGCAAGCCGCCTCGAGAATACGCCAAGGAGAAAAGAGGCATGGATTAAAAAACCGACAACAACCTGCCGTATTTAATAATAAGCCATCACGGTCTGTCAAGAATCATTTCCTAAAAACCGAAACCGGCACAGAAAACGGCCGCAAAGCCTAGAGTGAAAACAAGTCTCAGAAGGAGACAAAGAGGAGACGCGCTTGTCGGTTAAGAAATCCGGTCAGGCGTGCAGAGGAGCATTCGTTCGGAAAGCCTGCGCCGAAATGCAAGCAAGCGGCGCGGCGGAAGATCATCGGCTGCTTGGAATCTGGTAACGTTTTAATTTATTGTAAAAACTGGCTCTTGAAATCCCCAATGCACGTGCGGCCATCGACTTATTGCCATTGTGCCTTTCCAAGGATTCCATGATCCGTTCTTTTTCCACCCTCGAGAGGGTTTCCTTGGTGACGCTCAAAAGAGAAGAACAAGCGGTATTATATCCCAGCGAATCGATTTCTTCTTCGATCAGCAGGGATTCAAGCGAAATCTCCGACCCCTGAGAGACCAACACGCCCCGTTCGATCACATTTTCCAATTCTCGAACATTTCCCTTCCAAGGCATGCGAAGCAACAACTCAGCAGCCTCTTTGGAGAGATGCATTGGTCCTTTTTTATTTTGAGACGCGTATTTTTGGATAAAATGCTCGGAGAGCAAGGGGATATCATCCAAACGCCCCCGCAGAGGCGGAATCATAATCGGCATGACCGCCAAACGGTAATATAAATCTTCACGAAATGTTTTTTTCGCAATGGCCTCTTTTAGAGAACGGTTGGTGGCGGCCACCAAGCGGATGTTTATTTTAACATTCCGCGTGCCTCCGACGGGACGGGCTTCGTCTTCTTGCAGTGCCCGAAGAAGTTTTGATTGAAATGTCAAGCTCGTATCACCGATCTCGTCTAAAAAAAGCGTTCCCCCTTCCGCTTCCTCAAAAAGCCCCTTCTTGTTCTGAATCGCGCCTGTAAAAGCCCCTTTCACAT
>JBHHXH010000075.1:0-12163 GCA_046756925.1 Nitrospiria bacterium | reverse complement strand
GACAAGGCCCGAAGCGATTTTTCGACCGAGGCGTACTCACCTGTACGGTGAGGAGCAAAATAGCTGAGAACGCAGTATTTTCAGGCGACTTGGCGGTTTAAAATTCCGTAATCGTGGAATTTGGAAAGCACCGAACCCTTTGATTTCATGCTTGGATGCTGTAGAATAAAAACCGATATGAATCTATCCGGCTTGCCTTATCTCCTGGTCTTAAAGATTGCATTCGTTGCCGGGGTCGTCTGGGCCGCACGAAAAGCCGGGATCGTTTTTTAGAAAAAGCGATGACCACCCTTCGCAGCATAAAAAAAATGCTCACAAGCAAAGCGGTCACCGAAGGCGCCGGGGTTCGGCTGAAACGGGTCTTCGGCCATCCCGAAATCCCCCTGCTCGACCCCTTCCTCTTGATGGATGATTTTCACTCGTCCACGCCGGAGGATTACATGGCGGGTTTTCCGATGCACCCGCACCGGGGCATCGAAACCATCACCTACATGATCCACGGGAGCGTCGCCCACCGCGACAGCATGGGGAACAGCGGCATCATTCATGCCGGAGATCTCCAGTGGATGACAGCGGGCAGCGGCATCATTCACGAAGAAATGCCGAAGGCGTCCGAGGGATTGTGGGGTTTTCAATTGTGGTCGAATCTTCCGGCGAAGCACAAAATGATGCCGCCGAGATACCGTGATATCAAGGGAGGAGACATCCCGGTGGTCTCACCGGAAAATCATGTAAAAGTCAAGGTCATTTGCGGAGAGGTCTTCGGCGCTAAGGGGCCGATTCAGGAAATCGTGACCGATCCGCAATATCTCGACATCTCCGTCGAAGCCGATACGGTCTATAATCATACGGTGAGCGAAGGTCATACCGCGTTCGTCTACGTGATTGAAGGCAACGGTTACTTCGACCAGAACCGGAGCCAAGCCGTCCCACCGGAACATCTGGCGCTTTTGAGCAACGGCGACACCATCCGGATCTCCACCGCCCAGGAGGGTCTTCGTTTCCTCCTGATTTCCGGAAGGCCGATTCAGGAACCCATTGCGTGGGCAGGACCGATTGTCATGAATACCCAAGCCGAACTAGACACCGCTTTCGAGGACTACCGGACCGGCCGATTTGTGAAACCTTGATCCCCCCCGTGCGATCAAGCGCCCAACCCGGCTGACCTCCCATCATCGAATACCCCTTCAAAACACCCCTATTTGGCCAAACGCCCCACACCCGCGAAGACCCTCTGTAACGCCGGACCAGGTTGAAGACCTTCGTTTCCGACTCAATTTCCTTGACTCCCTCTCGAAAAAGGGCATAAGATTTTTACATGAGAAGCGTCACACCGACCATTTTATTGTCCCTTTTCTTTTTGTTCCTTCAGAACACGGCCGAAGGAAAACAGATTCAAGTCCTTCATTACGAAGGGACGATCAATCCGGTCACTTCAAAATTAATAACCGCCGCCATCTCAGAATCGGAACGCACGGATGCCGAAGCCTTGATCGTACAACTCGATACACCGGGCGGCTTGGATCCGGCCATGCGTGACATCGTCAAGGCCATGATCGCGTCCGAGGTCCCGGTGGTCGTCTATGTCTCTCCCAGCGGTGGACGCGCCGCCTCCGCAGGCGCTTTTATCGCCATCGCGGCCCATCTGGCCGCGATGGCGCCCGGCACCAATATCGGCGCGGCCCATCCCGTGCTGATGGGAGGAAAGGAAGTCGATGAGATCATGAAGGCGAAAATGGAAAATGACGCCGCAGCCTATATTCGATCCTTGGCGGAACGCCGCGGGCGAAACGCCGAATGGGCGGAAGCCGCGGTACGGGATTCGGCCTCCATCACGGAAAAGGAAGCGCTTCAACTGAATGTCGTCGATTTTATCGCCGAAGACATCCCCGACCTCGTCTCCCAGATCGACGGCCGTCAAGTACGCACCTCGAAAGGAGAAGTGACGCTGGAGACGTCTCAGGTGGAAATCATCGAAATCTCCACCAGTTTCCGAAATCGCATTCTTCAGATTATTTCCGATCCGAACGTCGCTTATGTATTGATGCTCTTGGGCACAACCGGCTTGATCGCCGAGCTCTACAGTCCCGGCGCCGTTTTTCCCGGGGTGGTCGGTGCCATCTGTTTAATCCTGGCCTTCTTTGCGTTTCAAACCGTCCCCATCAATTATGCAGGACTGCTCCTCATCCTTTTAGGCCTTTCGCTCTTCGCAGCCGAGCTGGTGGTCCCCAGTTTCGGCATCCTCGGCATCGGCGCAACCATCGCCCTGTTGATCGGTTCTTTAATGCTCGTCGATGCAGACACGCCCGACTTAAAAATCTCGCTCAAGGTCATTGTCCCGTCCGTGTTGTCGGTTGCGCTCTTGTTTGCTTTTATTTTCCGCGCCGCCCTACACGCTCAAAAAATGCCAATCGAAACCGGAATCGAAAAACTCGTCGGGCAAATCGCGATCGCCCAGAAGGACCTAAGTCCCCGTGGACCCGTCCAAATCCAGGGTGAAATATGGCAGGCGGAGAGCGACGATCCGATATCCGCCGGAGAAGAAGCGGAAGTCGTCGCGGTCATCGGGATGAAACTGCGTGTAAAAAAGACACCCAAGTCATAGGCGTTGGACGGGCATTTCGTAAACCCCATTCACCTTGCCGGATCGATACAGAAAGGAGAAGCCCATGTTCCCCACATTTCCCTTGATTGTCATCATTTTGCTGGTGCTCTTTATCTTGATCAACGGCGTGCGCGTATTGAAGGAATACGAACGGGCCGTGGTTTTTCGCCTGGGACGCGTGTTGCAAAACGGCGCCATCTATGGGGGAAACGGGCCGGGATTGATTCTCCTGATCCCTTTTATCGATAAGATGGAGCGGGTCAGCCTTCAGACGGTGGCCATGGACGTGCCCGCCCAAGACATCATTTCCAAGGACAACGTCACGGTCAAGGTCAATGCGGTGCTCTATTTTCGGGTCACGGACGAGAAAAAAGCGGTTTTAAATGTTGAGGATTATTTGTACGCCACATCGATGATTTCTCAGACCACGCTTCGCTCGGTCTTAGGCCAAAGTCAGCTGGACGACCTGTTATCCAAGCGGGAAGAAATCAATCTGGAGCTGCAACGGATCATCGATCTGCAAACGGAGCCCTGGGGCGTGAAGGTGACGGCAGTCGAAGTCAAGAACGTAGACCTCCCGCAAGAAATGCTCCGGGCCATCGCCAAACAAGCCGAAGCCGAAAGAGAACGGCGTGCAAAAATCATTCACGCAGAGGGGGAATTCGAAGCCTCGCAAAAATTGGCCGATGCCGCCCACATTATCGGGACAGAACCGGCCACCCTCCAGCTTCGTTTTCTACAAACCTTGACGGAGGTCGCCGCCGAAAACAACTCCACCATTGTTTTTCCGGTACCGATCGATCTCATTCGATCGATCGTCGATAAGGAAAAGCCCTAAGAGCTTCCCGAATATCTCCAGAAACCCCATACTTATGACCGCTTCGATTCCAGCAGCACCGATGCCGCCATGAGGAAAAAACCGGCGATGACCGCGAGCGAACGGATTTCCTTCCACTGAATCGCCCAAAAAAAGACCCCAATCATCAAGAACAATTTCAGACCGTAGATGAATTGACTCTTGTGTTTTGAAGCAGGATCGAGGATACGCCGCTGAAACATGCGGTGGAGGCTTCTAAAGTGCAACATACCCATGAGGCCGCCGATCAGCAAAGAAAGACCGATCGATCTGGAAAATAAAAAACCCGTCAAAGCGCCGCCCCCCAGGATCATCAAACTGTTCCGTTCAATCCGATGTAAGGCGGCATTGCTGCGACTGAGAAATCGATCACGGTCAATGGAAGGGGGATTGTCGTTGCGACGATCCATCTAGACCTTTTTAAAGGCCTCGTAGACCGCGGCAATCGACTGTTCGATGTCGGCCGCCGTGTGCGCGGTCGAAAGAAAGACGGCTTCGAATTGAGAAGGAGGAAAATTGACGCCCTGCTCCAAGAGGACCTGGAAAAACATGCCAAAGCGTTTGGTGTTCGAACGGAGGGCGCTTTGGTAATCCTTGACCGCTCCGTTGTTGAAAAAAAGGGTCAACTGCGATCCAACCCGATTGATTCGAATCTTCACTTTGGCGCGCGTCGCCGCATCGAGGATGCCTTCCTCCAAGGCCGCCGCGCGCGACTCCAGCTTTTTGTAAACGCCGGGAACCCGAAGCAATTTCAAGGTTTCGATGCCCGCGGCCATCGCCAAGGGATTGCCGGACAAGGTACCGGCCTGATAAACCGGACCGAGGGGAGCCACATAATCCATGATGTCCCGCCGCCCGCCATAAGCCCCGACGGGAAGCCCGCCGCCGATGATTTTCCCCAAACAAGTCAAATCCGGCCGTATGCCGTAGCGCTCCTGCGCCCCGCCGGGAGCCGCGCGGAAACCGCTCATCACCTCGTCGAAGATGAGCAGGGTCCCGAAGGGTTTCGTGAGTTCACGAAGGCCGGGCAGGTAGCCGTCGTGCGGCGCAATCGTCCCCATGTTCCCCGGCACCGGTTCGATGATAATGCAGGCCACCTGATTGCCGATGGTTTCAAGGGTTTTTTGAACAAGGGCCAGATCGTTGTAGGGCAGCGTAATGGTGTCCCGGGCCAGGTCGGGCGGTATGCCGGCGGAATCGGGTATGCCCAGGGTCGTCGCGCCGGAGCCGGCCTTGACCAGCAAGGAATCGACATGACCGTGATAGCATCCCTCGAATTTTATAATTTTATTCCGGCCCGTAAATCCGCGTGCCAGGCGGATGGCGCTCATGGTCGCCTCCGTACCGGAATTGACGAAACGCACGCGCTCCATCAAGGGGAAGTTTTTTTGAACCAATGCCGCGAGGGTGAGCTCGCGCTTCGTCGGCGCGCCGAAGCTGGTGCCCATCGCAGCGGCTTTTTGAACGGCCGAGACAACCTTCGGATGGGCATGGCCGACGATCATCGGCCCCCAGGAAAGCACATAATCGATAAAGCGGTTGCCATCGACATCGACCACCTTGCTGCCCTTCGCCCTTTTGAGAAAGAGAGGATTCCCCCCGACGGATTGGAAGGCCCGGACGGGCGAATTGACGCCGCCGGGAATGCGTTCCTGCGCCGCCGAAAAAAGGGCTGCCGATTTGTCCCGTTTCATAGGCGGTCATTCTAGGGAAGGAACGAAGACAAGTCAAGGCGATTTAAAGAATTGGAGGTCCTCAAAGAAGCGCGTCATTTTTCTTGACAAAGCAAAAAAGAACCGATACTCTTCCCAAAGCTTCATCCCCTCAGAGCCAAAATATATATCGCCGAATTGGACCTCACACCGCAATCCAAGCCGCTTTCCCTTTTTCAGGAGTCAAGCAATATTGAATAGAATTAAACGGCACTTCGCTCCCCTTTTCACCGCTTTTCTGTTGGCGGCATCCTCCATGATACCTCAAAATGTCCTTTCGCAGGAGCGGCCGAGGGTGATGTTTATGATCGCGGAACAAAATGTCGGACAGGAAATTTTTATCTTTTGGTGGGGTCTCTTCAGTAGAGAAATAGACTTTAAGGCGCAGGCAGTCGATCTGTCCGTCGGAGAAAACATCCTCAAAGAAACCTTCTTGAATGAGGGCTTCGACGTCATTGACGTCTCGAAAGTAAGCGATCAGATTAAAGTATCCAAGGCCTATAAAATCGCCGATCTCACTCAAGACGCCGCCATCAAACTGGGCAAGGACGTCGGCGCGGATGTCGTCGTCAAAGGAAAAGTGATCGCCAAAGCCGGGCCAAAAAATCCAGGAAGTCATGTCGGTACTTACATCGCCGACATGACCGTGACCGCTTTTCGAGTCAAAGATGGTCTCGTACTGGGTGCGGGCCGGGGCCACGGCACGGCACGGCATATCTCGGAAATCACCGGTGGATCGCAGGCCATCGAACGGGCCGCACAAAAAACGTCGGAAAAGCTCATCGAACAAATCAACAAAAAGATAGACCGATAAGGTTTCGCTAAGCGCCGTGTCCGTTATGCTGGAAACCCATCTACTCAAGTTAAGGAAAAGTGACCCATGACAAGATCACGCATACACGCTTTCGGACCGATAATCGCTGTCTTCATATTCTTTTACGGCTGTGCGCCGAAGTGGGTCGTCCGTCCTCCGAACCCCGGCAACCCCATTCGGCGTATTGCCATTCTCCCCATGCTGAACAATTCCGACGATGTCGAAGCGCCCAACAGGGCGAGAGCGGCATTTTTCGATCGCATCATCCATTACCAATACGACGTGAAGCCACTTGATGAAACCAACCTTATCTTAAACGAACAGATGGGCATCACCCTGGGAAGACAGCTCGACTTGACCACTCCGCAACAACTGGGCGAAACCTTGGGGGTCGACGGGGTTTTCTATGGTTATCTCTTAAATTTCGACGAAACCACGCTGGGGGTTGCCAACACTTACAAAGTTCGCATCGGCTGGAAACTCGTCGATACGAAAACCGGAAAAATCGCCTGGGGAAAAGGGGCGGCGGTGATGCGGGCCGAATCGGTCGGCGGCGTAGCCGGTTTGGGCGCATTCGAAGCGGAGAAGGTTAACGCCCTGCCCGGTTCCGCCGACCCCATGGCCGAGATGCCGGGCTTGGACCGGTGGGTGATGATGGAAAACAAAAACATCGATGCGACGCAAGGTTTGGTCATCGGCTTAGGGGGGAAGTTACTGACCACCATTACCGGCACCACCTTAAAAAAGGAAATGGACTATGCCTATCGGCTGATCTTCGGGAACATGCTCACCGGACCGGGGAGCACGGCCGTCGCCATGGGCGAATAAGGCATCCGGCTGATCCGGCATCAATAAAGGTTTATCGAAAAACACATTCAAAACAACAAGCGAACATAAGGAGGCGCATCGCAAAATGAAGCCAACATCAAAGGGTCGTTACCTCGGGTCTTTTTTTATTCTTTCTCTTCTTTTTAGCGGCTGCACGTCGATGGGCGGCATGGTTAAAAAGGATGTTTCGCTCACCGACCAAACCGAGAAACTGGAAACCGCCGGCACAAATTACACCGGCCCCCAATACACCATTGGGATCATCACCCTGGCCAACAAAACACCCTCGAAAGTCCTGGGCATCGGCGAGGCGGCCACCGACATCCTGAGGACTTCGTTAAAACAAGCCGGTCTCGAACCCATTATGCTGACACAAGACGAATTGCGACAACACGACAAAATGATCGAGTTGCAGCAGTCCGGCGTCGTTAAGACGGGGAAAAAGGACGCGGCGGAAGGCATGGATTCGATCGATTTTCGCGTCTCCGGATCGATTACGTCCTATTCCGAATTGGACGAAGGCAGCAATCTCTTGCTGACATCGACAAAGACCCAAATCGCGCGCGTCGGCGTGGACTACGCCTTGGTGGACATCGCCAGCGGAAAAACCTTGGTCGCTAAATCGGGCATGGGCGAATATCGGAAAAAAACACGAAAAGTCTTGGGCCTGGGGGACAAAAGCTCGGCCGATACCAGCTTGCGTCAAGGGGCGCTTCGAGACGCCATGAACAAGGCCGTCGAAGCCATGATCAACGAACTCAGCAGCCGTCCCTTCCAAACCAATATCCTCTTGGTCGATGGCGACATCGTGATTTTTAAGGCCGGCACAAGATCGAAATTGGATTCGGGAACACGTCTCGCGGTTTATCGCCCCGGAAAGGAATTGATCGATCCGGAAACGGGAAGATCCTTGGGCCGGCGACAATCGAAAGTCGGGGAAATCAAGTTGTCGAACCATCAAAACAATCGGGTTTCCGAAGGCAACATTGTCGATGGCTCAGGATTTAAACGGGGCGATATATTAAAAGTGATTCAATAAGCTTTCGGCCCGGGATAAATACAATCCCGGTTTTCGCTTCCCCATTCTTTGAAACGCAGATCGTTCCCTTTCTTTTCGTTTTGGTCCCTTTTGGAAAAAGGAGCGCCGCTTTGCTCAAAGCAATTATTTTCGACTGCGATGGGGTGATTGTCGACAGCGAACCCCATCATTTAAAAGCCTTTCAGATCGTCCTCGACGCGGAAGGCATCCCCCTCACCAAACAAGACTATTACGAAAAATACCTCGCGCTCGACGACAAAGGGCTGTTTGAGCGGATTCTGACGGAGCATCAACGGCCGGTCGATAACAAAATCCTCAAGCGGCTCATCCTGCGTAAAATGCCCTTGTACAAAAAACTGTCTTCAGAAACCCTCTACCTCTATCCAGGCGTGGTGGACTTCATCAATAAGGCTGTGGGGAAATACCGGTTGGCGATTGCTTCCGGCGCGTTTCGGGGCGAAATCAAAGCCGCCCTCGACAAGGGCGGCATCCGTTCGGCCTTCCCGATTATCGTCAGCGCCCAAGACGTACGGAACGGGAAGCCCCACCCGGAAGCCTTCTTGACAGCGCTCGAAAAGCTGAATACAATCTCGACCGCAACGGGGAGGATGTCTCCCAATGAGTGCCTCGTCATCGAGGATTCGATCCACGGCGTTGAAGCGGCCCGAGCGGCGGGCATGAAGTGCCTCGCGGTCACCAATTCCTATCCGCTCGAAATGTTGCAAGGGAAGGCCGATCGAATCGTGGACAGCTTATCCAAAATTCAACCCAGCGATCTGGAGTCTCTTTTCGACAAGAAATCAGCTGAGGATACCTGAACCGTATGGACGTTAATGGATGAAAAAAAATGCTTATCTTGCTTGCCACATTGATGCTGCTACAAGCAGGTGTCAGCCTAGGAAGTGAAGGTCCGGATCTTCATGGACCGGTCTCTGATCAAGTGATTGCCAGTCAGCGTGGCATGCTTGCAAAAAATACGAAAGGTAAAGGCTTCGGGCCTCAATCACCGCGGGATATCGATTCAAATGTGGGTCATAACGGCCGTGCATTCAATGCCGCGCCCGCTTATACGGAAATGAACCTCTGTAATATTCATTTTCACAAGAACGCTGAACACAAGGGTGGCGAGTTTACCAAATATGCGGGTAACGGTGATGGCCACGGATACCAGATTGGTTACGAGTATTCCGGCAGTCTGAGTGACGCCTAAGTCCATTTGTTCCTACAATTAACGTTCCAGACGAAATTAGAGGTCTTTCCCCGGGAGATACGATTGAAGTGCATTACGTTCACTCAAGCGCACAGGTCAAGCCCCGCCCAACTTTGGATTCTTGTCTCAGTGATGCGATCGGGAATCCTCAGTTGCGTGTCGAGACACAGGTCTATGTACTAGTGAATGATAAAAACGCGCTCGACTTCCGTGTATTGGCCCAACACGACCTAAAAAATGGCCTACACCAAGCCTTAAACATCCCCAATAATACGGGTGCTCCCGTTCAGTACGCCGGATCCACGACGGGTCCGGGTTACAATGAAAAAGGGTCTCCTTTTCAAGTGACATGGAGTGTGCGTCCAAAAGTCGCTAAGGTGAACATTGAGACGGTCATTGAGTGGTGTAAATCCAATGTTTTCAATGAAGATCATGCCCACGGCGTCAGAAACCTTGTGACCAATCCAGATCTTCTTTCAAAAATCGGGCGTTAGTTTAGACCAACAAAAAAACTGAACAGCCGCTAACAACCGTGCGGATGCGGAGACCCGCATGCAACAATGATTAATCAAAAAAGAGGAAAAATACCATGTACGGGAGTGTCGATAAGGAATGGGTCTTATGAAGGATCTTCGAAAAACAGGTTAAACACATATTCGCTGTTGGCATCGAGGTTGAAGGCGTAATTGCCTTGGCTGTCCGTCAGGTTTTTTAAACCCATTCCCAAGACCTCAACTTCCACATTGCCCACCGGCACACCCGGCGACGGACCGACGGGATCGTAGGCCTTTCCGTTGACTGATACCTGAAAAGGCGCAACGGTCACCGTTTTGATCTTGGTGTAAGATACCGCATCCGCGAAGGTGTTCATCATACTGTTGCCGGCGCCGCCTTGGGTGGCGCGCACAAAGGTTAAATCCGGCGGAACGTTGAAGACCACGAAAACCCCATCCGCAGCCGTGCTTGCGCCTCCGCTCGGATACACGACAGACCCGCCGGCCACGCCGGCCAGATCGCGCGCTTCGACGGAAATACCGCCGACCGCCTGTTCCGTCCCGAGCAGTGTTTCGAGATCGGCGCCCACCACGAATAAGTCGTGCAGGCCGTTCCGGTCCACATCGACTGCCAAAATATCGTCCGGCGCCGTGATGGTTAACACTTCGGTCGACGATTTGGTAAATTGGCCGTCCCCATCTCCAAAATGGACGCTGACGTTGTTTGCGCCTCGATTCGATACGGCCAAATCGACACGGTTGTCCCCGTTGAAATCGCCCCAAGTGATCGCCGTGGGAGTTCCGCCGATCGGAATATCGGGAACGACATTGTTATTTTCGTCCTGTAGCCGGGAAAAAGCGCCGCCCACATTGCTTGTCAGAATCGTCACCGTTCCTGAACCTTGATTGACCACGGCCAAGTCCGGCTGTCCGTCGCCATTTAGATCAACCGATATCAAAGACACCGGCCCAACCCCGACGGCAGGGTTGGGAGAGGTGTTGTTTGTCGTAAAGCTTCCACCGGTGCTGCCCAATAAAACAGACACATTGTCACTGCCCTGATTGGCGACCGCCAGGTCGAGCCGTCCGTCATCGTTAAAATCTCCCGTGACCATTTCAACCGGCGTTGTGCCGACGGCTTCTGTGTCGATATTTCCATTTGAGTCGAGGTTTGGCGTAAAGGTCCCATCCCCTTTTCCAAGATAGACCTGCACGACATTATCCACCTGGTAAGACACGACGATGTCCAACAGGGCGTCCGAATCGAAAAAGCCCGCAACCACTGCCGTCGGATCGGCCAGCGTATTCCCCTTATTCTCGCTATCCGGCACCGGCTTCTCTAAAGGATCTGCGGTAAATCCGCCTTTTTTATCCCCGAGCAAGACGGAAAAGGAAATCACGTCGCCAGCGGTATTCGTAGACACAAAATTCGATACCACCAAGTCGTCGATGCCGTCTCCGTCGAAATCTCCGGCGGCGATATCAGTTGGGTTCGTACCGACGGTATAGGTCGTGTCGACGGCGAAGGTGCCGTCTCCGGAGGCATTCCCGAAAAACACGGTCACACTGTTCGGGAAACAATTGATGACCGCCATATCAAGGGACGAATCTTGATTGAAAAATCCGACCGCCGATTTAAACGGACCGGCGCCGCTGCACCCCGTGGGCGCCGTCACCTTTGAGTCAAAGCTGTTTTCGACGGTTTTTCCAACGATGATGCCTTTGGCATTGTCGATCTGAACACCGGCCGCGGCGGCCAGGGCACTCATCTGTGAACGGGAAATCGCAAAGAGATCGAAGGGGCTGAGGGCATCGACCAGTCCGCTCTGAGGAAAAGAATTATAGGTATCGTAGAATCCACTTTTTTGCGCCTTGATAAGCAACTGACTATTCGACTCGAAAGCACCCGTGTAATTGCCGCCGCCATCGACGATGAGCGGAGAGAACAAACCCGGTATACGGCCCGCCACGGTTAAATTCGCCAGCGGCACCAAGCTGTTGTCGAAATCCCTGAGCCCGCCGAAGACATCCACTGAGGCGGGAATCACCTTGGACATTGTAAACTCCACAAAGGAGACGCCGTTGGGATAAATCCGTACCAGCATATTCCCCGAATCGTCTCCCGAAACGATCGCCAAATTCACCAGCCCGGGCGAAAGATCGATCGATTGAAACACACCGGTAGCAGAGGTGATCCGTTCGAGCAGATTTCCCGCCAAATCGGTGATTTCGAGCGTGACATCGGTCGCCAAGCGTCCGGTGACCTGATCGATCAGGTTTCCGTAAATTCTTCCTTTGCCCGCAGCGGGCGGGAGAGACGCGATACTCAAAAGATCCTGCTTGGTCGCGCTGTTCGCAGCCATGGTCACCCGCTGGTAGGTATCCGGAACGCCTGTCTTCGAGGTTTTAAACCGATAGGTCGTGCCGCCGATGAGCGGATAGCGGTCTGTGGGATCCGAATTTTTTTCGATCAGATAATCTCCTGCCGGCGCATTACTCACCGCACGGACAGACAAGGCGGTATTCGTTTGGGAGGCGCTGTCGTAAGGTCGATCGACGATACCCAGCACGGTGATTTGCGTACTCGGCGCAGGGTTCAAGGCTT
>JBHHXH010000074.1:0-12647 GCA_046756925.1 Nitrospiria bacterium | reverse complement strand
CCCCTGACCCCAAGACTGCCAGCCTTGTGCTCTCCCAGCTGAGCTACAGCCCCATATTCATATCCGTGCCCATATTCATATCCGTGGATGTTGATTTTCGAGCATAGCACCGGCCCGGATCGATGTCAAGATATCGGCTTCAACCCGGATCCGGTCAACGTGCCATTGCAGGAACGAAGACCGAAAGCGCCTGAAGCGCCATTCGGCGCCGGCCATGCTTAATCGAACTTACTGTTGCGGGGCTAGCTTTCCTCGAGCAGCGCATCCGCATCCGTATCTTCCATCATGCTCTCATCAAGGGTCATCAGGAAGTCGGCCAATTTATTGAGGGCCCCGACCGTGAATTTTCCCTTGTAGTCCTTCGGCATGTTGTCTGTGAATTCCGGAACCAAGAAGGCCCCGGGATTCAGAATCGATTCCAGGATATACTCTCTAGGGGTTGTTGCACCGGCGCGCCCTTCCTTCACGGCCTGTTGGTATTCCGCTGAGGCCAGACGCAGCGGCCCGGTCGATTTTAAAGTCAAGGCCGGACCGATTAGACCGGTGTTCGCAATCGCCAGCGTTGGAATTTTATGGCAAACGAAGCAGCGCATCTTTTCCACGATGACCTCGATGGGGTCGGACACGAGCGCTGTGTTTTCGATGGTTTCGGCGGAGATCGGCGTCTCCGTCGATGGCGGCGGCAAGGTCAATGTCCGATTGAAATAACGTTCCCAGTCCTGCTTGGCGGTCACTTTGGAAAAATCGCCGGGTGTCTCCATCACTTGCAGATAGGAGGCCACGGCAACCAGTTGAAAGTCGTTCAGCTGCCAGGGCATATGGGTCATGATGGGCATTTCACTGAGCTGGCCGCCGCTGCCGGGAACGTCATATCCCTCGACGACATAGCAGTTAGGGCAATAGAGCGATTCGATGATATATTCTCCACCGTTTTTCGCATTGGGCTTGAGGCTGGACTTGGGTTCGGCATCATTTTCGTATTTCTTGGAGAACCGTTCATAACGCGGCTCTTTGGGGCGAAGATGCGACCGTTTTTCGATGCCGCGCAAGTCGGGGCAGCGGTCTGTTTTTTGATTTTCGACAAAAAGATGACAAAAAGCGCATTGTCCCTGTCCCAGGGGAAGCCGTCCCCCGGTGTTGAGTTCGGGTCGATCGGTCCCGAAGATCACCCATTTTCCTTCCGCCGCAAGGGCCTCGGGAGACATTTTTTCTTCTATCCGGGCGCGCGCGCGATCCGCCCGGATCTTTTCTTCCGTTTCGTTTGAAACGGTTTCTTCCGATGTCGGCACAGATAAATCCTGTTTAAAGACCAACAATCCGGTGACCACCAGCGTTAGAATCACCGCCGACCATTTCCACATGGATATTAAACGATATCTGGGTATTCTTTTCATCACGCAATCGATCCGAACAATTCAAGAGGTCCTACAAGAAATACTGTATTGTATATGGAATATTTGAGGCGATAATGGGAGGATGAATCAAGGCTATTTGAAAACAAAAGGGCATACGCGTGCATTCGGGAATTTGGTGTTCTTAAGGCGATCCTGCAATATCGACAAAAAGCGCGGAGGGCTTGTTGAGTCCGGTATTGTCTCCGGAGAGGGTTTTGTGTTCCGCTTGCCCCGTTGCGCGGCTGGCATCGAGAAAGAAATACACGGACGCCGCCCCGCGATCGGCCACATACAGCAAATCCAAGACCGGATCGACAAAAAGCGCGGAGGGATCGACCATAAAATCGTTTCCTCCCCCGATGTCTCCACCGGTGATGATCCTGGCGGGAGCGGCATTCCCGTTTAAGGTCGAGATCCCTTCAAAGACCAGGACCTCTGTCGCCCCGTCGTTGAGGACATATAAAAGATCACGGCTTGCATCAACGGCGACATCGATCGGCTGGTTTAATCGCGTATTCGGTCCGCTGATGACGGTATCCAACGCCGTGGTCGAACCGGCCACAACGGCGTTATTTCCACGGCTGGCCACATAGAGCCGGCTTCGGGCCGTATCGACCGTGAGGCCGCGGGGATCGTTCAACTGGGCATGGCTCAGGGTTGCGCTTGGCGCGGTGCTGTCCGGAAACGTGTCCGCGTTGTCGAAGACCCGGATGCGGTTGTCCCCGCTGTTGGAGATGTACAGGCGGTTGTTGGCGGCATCGGCAAAAAGCCCTGAAGGGGCGTTGAGCTGAATACTGGTAAGATCCGTTTTCCCTGAGCTGGGGTCCAGGGTAACATCCACTTGACTCGCGTTTTTTAATCTGGAAAGCGTATTCGTGGGCTGATTGACGACATAGAGGACGTCCCGGATTGGATCGACCCCGACCCCCGCCGGGGTGCTGAAGGCCCCGGCGCCGCCGGTCCAGATCCGGCTCGGTACCACTTTTCCCTGGACCCCAAAAACCAACAAGGCGGCGCGAGGACAAACCAAGAGTTGTGCTTTGTCACAGGTCGGACTCTCCGGCTGCCCCACAAAGATGGTTTTTGTGCCCTTCATCTCGGTAAAAAGCAGAGCGCCGGTAATATTAAAAAGCGGTAAAGGAGGCTTAAAATCGAAGAGGGCGTTTGAACCGCTTATTTTTTTGTCGGGTGCTTTTTCTCCACCCAAGGTGCTTGCATCGTCGTAGATAAAAATCGCATCTTGATCGGCGCTGATCAACAAAAGCTGGTCTTTCTGCTCATCGATTTGGGGCGCAATCGGCGTCTTTAGTTTATCTGCTTCGGGGAGGGTCGTGGTCGTAAAGGTTCGATCCGGCGCGAGGTTGCCCCCCGTTTTTGTGCTAATTAAATCGAAAGACACGATACTGTTGTTTCCGGCATTGGTGACAAAAAGACGATCTCGGCTTGCGTCCACCGCGAGACCGTGCGGCTGATTGAGACCCGTCGCAGCACCGGTAATGTCATGTAGGAATGCAGGGAATGTCGGCGACGTGGGTGGACCCAGCGTATACACGGAAATCTTGTTGCCCGGTATCGTCGTTTTATCGGCAACATATACCATCCCCCGTCCAGGGTCCACCGCCATGGCCGTGGGGCCGCCTCCGCTAAAAGAAAAGGATATTAACGCCGGCGGTACGGGCGATAATGTAGTCGTGCCCGGCGGTGCGATGGGGCCGTTCGTCGGAAAGGCACTCCATTGTTGTGCAGAAGGACAATTCGAGTTGAACGCGCTGTTGGAATCCGGGATACAATAGACGGAAAATCTCGACCCGGCGCCGGCGGCATTCAAAACCAGGAGATAGCCGCGTTGCTTATCGATGTGAATGCCTCGCATGTTCCTAACAAAATTAATGGGGTCATCCGCAATCGTCCAACTTGGCGGGGTATTGTTGAAACTCAGGGTGCTTGCTTTCTCATAAACCAACACAGGGATATTTTTAGAGGTTCCAAAATTGGCCACATACAGCCGGTCCAGGTCGGCATCGTAGAAAAAGGCGCTCGGTTCTTCTAAACCCGTATCATCGCCCGGTATGGCCTGAGTGGGCGTTGTTCGAATACCGGCGTTCATCTCGATGGGGGCGATATTCCCATCCAAGGCATAGTAGAGCACATTGTTGCCGCCGGTGTTGGCGATATAGGTGATCTCTCGCCCCGCATCGTAGGCCACCCCGATGGGGCTCGACAAGGTGGTGCCGGGGCTCGTGCCCACATCTCCGCCGATACGGATGTCCGGGGCGATTTCGCAGGGAATCGCACTGCTCAGGGGACATGCCGTGTCGATATTGCGAAAGACAACCAAAGAGGGGCTTTCCACATTATTGCCGCTCGACACATTCACATTGTTGGGGCTGTTGTTATTGACAACAGAGAGCCTGCCCGTGGCGACATCCACGTCGATACCCGCCGGGACGGTCAGCTGGGTTAAGCGGGTGGACAGTCCACCGGCCACACCGTCCGCAATCACCCGCTCCGGAACCACCCCGCCATTGCGTGTGCTCGCGTTTTCGTAGATAAAAATCGCCGGTATATTCAGGCCGGTGTTGGCCACGTACAGCCGGTCGTTCGCTTCGTCGATATAAATACCGAAGGGCAGCTCCAGCTTGCTCACATCCTCCGTTCCGCTATGGGGGCTGATGATGCGTGCCGGGGCCTGGCTGCAGGCGCTCAGGTCCGTCGTGCAGCTGCTCGGCGGCCCGCCAATGGTCCCGGCATTATCATAAATCAAGATCGAATCGTTACCGGCGGTGGAGACATAGAGGATGTTTTTCCCGGTATCGATGGCAACGTCCCGCGGAAAATTCGGCAGGGTCACGCCATCGAGGATCAACAAGCGGCAAGGGGCGATATTACCGGCCAGGGCGGTCGTGGCGCCATCGCAGTTGACATCGAAGAGCAGAACCGCGTTGGCGTCTCTATTGGCGACCCATAACCGGTTGGTGTTTTTGTCGAAGGCCACGCCGAAGGGACGGTCGAGCCGGGTCAGATTGCCCGCGATGACGCGCGTGGCCTTGACGGGCGGCTTGAGCGTGCTGGCTTTTTCATAAATGAGGATGGCGTTTTGGGCGGTGTTGGCCACATAGAGGATATCGTTCCCACGGTCGAGAAACATGCCGGCCGGACCGCCGAGCGCTTCCGGGAAGCGGCGGTCGGGAGCGATATTGCCTTCTTGAAGGCGCGGGATCGGCGAAGCGGCGGCTTTGGCAACGGATTTGTTGAGGCTGGGATCCTGCGAGTGAAAAGCGAGTAGACTCCCATCTCCCTCGTTGGTCACATAGAGGGTGCCGCCAAAGGTGAAGGTTTCATCCTCGTCGGATGGGGCCGAGCCCGAGATGTCTCCACAAGCCGAAAAGGAAAGGGGGAAGAAAAACAGGAATAGGAAGATGACCCAGGACGGTTTCCACGAACCGGGTCTTTTCAAACCAAAGCGCGTCATTTCCGTCGGTTTCAGCAATGCAACCCTACCCAGTATGAATACGCCGGAGGACGAAATTCAGCTTTTTGCCGGGTTTTCCAAAATATTATCCGCGCCCCTCGCCTTCGATGTGCTCTCCCAGCTGGTAGCGCGTAAAACGGCGAACTTGGATATTCTCTCCGGTCTTCGAGATCTTTTCGGCAATGAGTTCCCGAATCGTGATCTTCGGATCTTTAATAAACGCTTGGTCGAGCAGGCAGACCTCCTGGATAAATTTCTTGACCTTGCCGTCCGCGATCTTCTCGACGACCGATTCGGGTTTTTTCGTTTCCTTGGCCTGCGCCACGAAAATAGCCCGTTCGTGCACAATGACGTCTTCCGGAATGTCTTCCTCGCTCAGATAGCGCGGCGGCGGGATCGATCCGGCGACTTGCATGGCGATATCTTTCACGAGCGTCTGAAATTCCGTATTCCGAGCCACGAAATCCGTCTCGCAATTCACTTCGAGTAATACGCCGATTTTTCCGCCCGCATGGATGTAAGAGCCGATACCGCCTTCTTCCGTCGTGCGCCCGGATTTTTTGACCGCGCCGGCAAGCCCCTTGCGGCGAAGAAAATCGATGGCCTTGCTCAGGTCGTTTTCCGACTCCTTCAGCGCCAGCTTGCAATCCAGTATGCCGGCGCCGGTTTTTTCACGAAGTTCCTTAATGATTTGAATACTCAAATGTGTTCTTCCTTATTCAATCAGACAGCATACTAAATTCAATCAGACAGCATACTAATGAAACAATCCTATCGGGTCAAATACCCCAGGGCAAGCAAACAAGCCGGGAGCGCCCCGTCGGACGCAATATCCTTTAGGCCGGCGTCCCCCCGTCACTCACACCTTCGGAAGCGGCCGGCGTCGACACAACCTCCGCCGCCGCTTCACTTGCATTTTCTTTATCCGCCGGCGGGGTTTCCGGAGTCTGATGAGGCCTCGCCGGAGGCGGGGAAGCCGCTTCCTCCTTTTTCATCATTTGACCTTCTAAAGCGGCATCGGCGATCTTTTGGGTGATGAACCGAACGGAGCGAACCCCATCGTCGTTTCCGGGAACGACGAAATCGATCTCATCCGGATTGCAGTTCGTATCGACGATCGCAATGATCGGAATACCGAGTTTTCTGGCTTCCAGTACCGCGGTGCGCTCCTTGATCGTATCGACCACGAAAACGGCCGAGGGAAGTTGGCCCATTTCCTTGATCCCACCGAGGGTTTTTTCCAGCTGTACGCGGTCCTTTTCGAGCTTGATGACTTCTTTTTTAGGCAATCTTTCGTAGGTGCCGTCTTCTCCCGCGCTTTCCAAACGTTTTAATTTTTTGATGCTCTGTTTGATGGTGGTGAAATTGGTCAACATCCCGCCCAGCCAGCGGTGATTGACATAATACATCCCACAGCGCTTTGCCTCTTCCTCGACCACCTCGTGCGCCTGGCGTTTCGTCCCCACAAATAGGACCGACTCCCCTTTCAAGGAAAGGTCGCGCACAAAGTCGTAAGCCAAAGAAAACTGCTGAATCGTCTTCTTCAGATTGATAATACAGGTATTATTCCGTTCTCCGAAGATATATTTCGCCATCTTCGGGTTCCATCGTTTCGTTTTATGTCCGAAATGGACACCCGCTTCCAATAGTGCTTTCATTTCAATCACCGCCATTCGGCACTGCCTCCTTACAAAAGGGTCTGATCCTCCGCCCTCATCTCAAGTCCATTTCAAGTTCATTGCCCGGCAAACCCGTCAATCGGCCATTTCTCGATTGACAGGGACCCTGCCCGGCGATAGGGCGTGCGTATTTTATAACAGCGTACAATGTACGCGATGCGGCACCATAACATAGAAAACGGCAAAAAAACAATCGAAATTCTCGTATTATGACGTGATTTTCCGGAAATGAAATACGGACCCCACCCATGGCGACCAGCGAGCAGGCAATGGGGCATGTGTTACAAAAGCTTTCGCTACGGCATCCAGCCGAAGGCGGGCCAGGCATCGACGTTCGGGTTGTCGTCCGTGAGGTTATCGCGGTAGCCTGCGCCGTTGGGATCGACCCGCCAAAGGTCGATGTCTCCATCCCGACCGGATTCAATCAGGATGAAGGAGGCATCCAAAGACCAGGCGGGAAACAATTCCACAAAGCTGGTTCCGTCCGAGTCCGTCAATTTGGTCTGCGTGCCGATTCCGTTTGCTTCCACCGTGACTTTATAAAGCTCAGGAAGCCCGGCCCTCAATTTACGTGTAAAGACAATCTCTCCGCCATCGGGCCGAAAGCCGGGGGCGGTATCGGCATCCGCCAAGGCTGTGGTGACACAGCTGAGGGGTCCCAGGAGCTTCCCGCTGAGGTCCATGCGGTAGAGGATGGACCCGGGCGAACAGACCGTCGTTTTCGGGTCCAGACTGCTTTTGCTCCGCGAGAAGGCGAGGCTGTTGCCGTCGGGCGCCCAGGCCGGCTGGCTGTTGTTGTTGGCGTTGAGGCCGGCATCCGCCGCATGCGGGCTGGGGGTGAGCGGCGTTTCGATACCGGTGGCGATGTCTCGGACAACGATATCCAAGTCGGCAACGGCGGAAGACGGCGGCAGGCTGGCCCGGCGGAAGGCGATGCGCGTGCCGTCCGGCGACCAGGCCGGAAAAGCTCCGGCCGTAAGCGGCATGAGGCTGCCGCTTTTGATATTCAGCAGCTGGATGGTCGGGTTCAAGGGCGGGTTCGTGAGCGCCAGGGGAACGAAGGCCAGGGTGCGTCCGTCCGGAGAGACGGCCAAGCCGGTGAGATGAATATCCGCATCGGCATTGTCGTAGATCAGGGTTTTGCCGCTGCCGTCCGGGTTCATCCGGTAAATCTTGTCGCGAAGCAACCCATCCGTTCCGGCTTCTTCCCGGACGAAGTAGATCTGCTGGGCCGTGACCTTCCCGATGACGGCGTCCTGCTCCGCGCCCAGGGGACCCCGGTAGACGACGATGTAGCGCCGGAAGGCGGTGTTGTCCGTGGGATGGACGAAGGGAACGACGATGGCCGGATCGGTGGGGGCCAAGGGGACGGTCAAGGCATGCGTGGCCAGGAGTCTTCGTATCGACGCCGCATCGTCGTAGTAAACTTCCAGCGTGCCGCCGGCCAGGCCGGTTGCCGGGTCCAGGCCCAGGGTCTCCGTCCCGCCGTTGCGAACGGCGATGCCCGCTGCAACCGGGACGGCGGACAGCTCGCCCCGGAAGAAATAGTCGAGCAGGGCGGCAGAGTAGCCCACGGCGCGGGGGAGGAGCTGCCGGGCATAATCTTCATAAACACGGTCGTCGAGTTGTGTGCTGGGGCTGATCTCGGTCGGTTTTGGAGCGGGCAGGAAAGAAGAGGCCAAAAAATGATCTACGGAGGCTGCCGAGCAGGGCGTCCGGCTGATATACCAGCGGCGTTCGGCGCGCGAACCGGGCGGCGCAACGTCCGCACAGATGGCGTAGTCCTCTATTCTGACGGATGGAAATGGAAATTGATGTCTCGGCCGGCTGGCGTTGATGGTGTCATCGCTGAAGAAGTGGGCGTTCGTGTGCTCGGCCAAACCCACGGTCGTGCCGCCCGTCAAGGGAAGGGTCCCGGCCGTGCCGTCGTATTGGTCGGTGTCCCAGAACTGAACGATCGGGATAAGCGCCCCCCTTGAGCTGTCGAGCGAAACATCGGGAAAGATCGAAGGTGCGTTCATGAATGTCAAGGCGGTGTCCTTATTTATTTTCGCCCAATTTTCCAGGCGTTCGATCCATCGAATGGTGGTAAAGGGAATGACGCCGAAGGGGTCCTCCGGATGGGCGTCGTTCCGGACATGGGCGGGTTGCGACATGTCCTGGATGAGGTGGATTTGGTTGCCGAGGCCCCGGAAGGTCTGGGCCAGGAAGGCGTCGCGGTCCGTCTTGACGGGGGCGGTGAGGGCCTGATGGAAATAACCGCGCACGGCCTGCCAGGACCAGTCCAGATTCGGATCTGGAAGAGTCCCCGCATTTTGCGCCCACAGCAGGGCCGATCCGCCGGTAAAGGAAAAGCCGAGCACGGAATCGTTCAGGCCCGCATCGCTCCAAGGATGCGGACGCAGGGGGTTGTGAAAATGATTGAAAAACCGCCCGGAGTCGTCCTCAAACTCGCCGCCGTCTTGAAGCCATTCCAAAATACTTTTCTGCTTCTTTCTTTTTCCACCATCCCAATGTAACCTTGCACCGAGCCCGGCATTGATCCCTAAAACATTCTGCAAATATCCATTCCCTAAGGCGGACCGCTCAGCCGCAACCTCAGAAAGATCCCGGTGTGTGGTTTCATTATCCCAGGCCATTGCCGTAGGAATCGACATGACTAATATACTGATGTAGATCACCGCCTTCCTGATCCTTTTCAACATTTCCAAGTGATCCTTATTATTCTGTAGTAAGTGTCTCTATAGTAAACGGTTCAAACCCGAAGAATTCACGCTCTTTGTTAATCTCTTTTGTCATAAGATCTTCTTTCGTTGGACTACGCCGCACACGCCTCATGTTCCTCAGTCGTTGTTCCCTGTCCGACGCCTTTTTTAGTAAAAGAACCGGCTTTCCATCCTCAATCTTCCAGATAAACTTTCCTTTATCCGCGCCCCACTCGTATTCCAATAAGGTCCACCAAGCTCCCCCTGTAATGGGCGCATAACCACTTTTAAAAATCGTCAGAATATTATCCGTAAAAAGCAGCTTCCAGGGATTGAAGGACCAGTATCTCGGCAGTGAAAAGCGGCCCTCCTCGTCCGTGAGGGTCTCATGGGCCTCCGCAAAGACATGGTTGTGGGGCATAAGATTGAATTCGAGGGTGCTCCATTCCATAAGGACCACCACGCCCGCCACCGGCTCCTTCGTTTCCGCATCGACGACCCGGCCTTCATAGGCGGCAGAGGCTTCCATGGCTCCGGCAAAAAAGATCAGAACGATCATTCCCGTTCTCAACACGCTCCGCATAAAATGCTCCTAAAACCCCCAGAGTGTCCAGGCGCCCCGCTCATCCCGGATAAAGATGATGGAATCATTCAGGCCCGCATCGCTCCAAGGATGCGGACGCAGGGGGTTGTGAAAGTGATTGAAAAACCGACCGGAGTCGTCCTCAAACTCGCCGCCGTCTTGAAGCCATTGTCTAATACGCCGATCTTTGCCTAATTTTCCTCCTTCCCAATGCACTCTAGCGTCAAGAGCACCTTCAATGCCTAAAACATTCCTCAAATAACCTTTCCCCAGGACGGAGCGTTCAGCAGCGACATTAGAAAGGTCTCGATGGGTGGTTTTATTGTCCCAGGCGAATGCTGGTGATATAGCGCTCAGTACTACGATCAAGAACGCCAAGCTTTTACCTTTCATGCATTCGTAACGGTTTTTTAACACTTTAGGTTCCTTTTGTATTGGTGAATAATTTCGTATTCCTTGTCCATTTCCACACGCAATAACTTCATCTTATCATCTGGCACATTTGGTCCCACCCGACCTATATCCATGTGTCTTTTTTCGATGTCCAAAGCTCTTCGTAAAAGAAGCACCGGCTTTCCATCCTCGACCTTCCAGATAAATGTACCTTTTTCCTCAAACCACTCGTCCCGCACTAGAGTCTCCCATGACCCTCCCCATAAGGGCTCATATCCGCTTTTAAAAATAGTGAGTTGATTGCCCGTAAAAAGCAACTTCCAGGGATTGAAGGACCAGTATTTCTGCAGGGAAAAGCGGCCCTCTTCGTCCGTGAGGGTTTCATGGGCCTCTGCATAGACGCGATTATGGGGCATGAGGTTGAATTCGAGGGTACTCCACTCCATAAACACCACCACGCCCGCCACCGGCTCCTTCGTTTCCGCATCGACGACCCGGCCTTCATAGGCGGCCCACACGTTCATGGCTCCGGCAAAAAAGATCAGGCCGACCATTCCTGCCACACACAACATTCTCATAAAGTTCTCCTAAAATCCCCAGAGTGTCCAGGCGCCCCGCTCATCCCGGATAAAGACGATGGGATAAGAATAACGAATGCCCCCTTCGATTCGAACCGCTTCCATTTCCGCTGTATCGTTTTGAACGGAAAGCAGGTGAACACCCTCCAGTCCGCTAAAGGTCTGAGGCAATACGCTTTGTATCTGGAGGAATATTTCACGGTACCGCTCCTGAGTGCGGTTCGAGAAAAAGGTCATTGCTCCATCGATATCTCCGCTGAGCAAGGCTGTTTCCATCCCCTCCCACTTCGCCCTCAGCAGAGCGTCCATCTCGGCGAAATTCAAGACCACGACCGTGGCCGTGTCCCGATGCGTTGTCCCGGCATCGTCCGTCACCTCGGCGGTGAAGGTATAAATTCCTTCTGTGGTTAATTTTACCCGATATCGGGCGGGATTGACCTGCGTGATCTCGGGAAGCGCCGGACCGCTGAAGGATAGTGTTGAAGTAGGAAAAGCCCCGAAGGTGCTGTCGATCTCCAGGTTAATCTCCAGCGGCGCAACGCCGGATGCGATGTTGGACCGCAGGGTAATGCCATCGGCCGTTGGGGAAGCACTGACCGTCACTTCCGAGGAAGCCGTGGCTCCGTTGGCATCGATGCCCTCCGCCTTGAGGGTGTTCTCGCCCGCTTCCAGCGGCACGTCGTGGACGACGAAGCGGTTTCCGAACACATCGGCCGGGAGGCCGTTGACGGTAATCCCCACTTCCGCCGCCCCCGTGATCACGGTGCCCGTGACGGTGACTTCGGATCGGTTCACCGTCGATCCGGCCGGCGGATCCGTGATAAACAGGTGCATCGGCGGCGCGGAGACGGTCAAAGTCGTGGTTCCCGTCACGCTGCCGGACGCGACCGAAAGCTCGGTCGTGCCGGCCCGGATGGCGATCACCCGGCCCGTGATGGCATCGATCGTCGCCACGTCCGGATTGCTGCTGCTCCAGGTATGCGGGAAGAAGTTTTTCTTTAAATCGATCAGGGCTCCGTCGCTGAAGGTGCCGAGGGCGATCAGGGATTGGCTCCCTCCCACACCCATTTTTAGGGCGCTGGTGACCAAGATTCCTTGAAAGGATGGTTCATGGGCGATTGCTATCGTTTGGAGCACCCGAGAGCCGACCCCGACCCCCAGATGCGCGCTGAGTCCTTGGAAACTTGCGTGGATGGTAGTGATTCCCCGCTTGAGGCTGGTGACGAAACCGGTATTGTTGACGGATGCAACGCTTGGTGCGCTGCTGCTCCAGAGGGCCGAGTTCGTCAGATCAAGGGTACTCCCGTCCGCCCGGGTCCCGACGGCTTTAAGTTGAAGCAGATGGCCGAGCGCCAGCTGGGTGGTCTCCGCTTCGATCTTTAACGAAACCAGGGCGGCGCTGGGCTGGAAATTAACGGTCACGGTTTTCGCCGCTGCCTTGCCGGGGTTTCTGGCAATCATCGTAAAGGTATTCAACCCTTCCACCAAGTCCATCTGCCCCGAAAAATGATTGTCGACGACTTGAGCCGGTTGACCGTTTAGGGTGACTTGCGTGGCATCGAAGACCTGCGCAGTGAACGTTACCGGAGATTCGGTGAGCACCGCCCCGTCCAAGGGCGACAAGACATTGATCGTGGGCACCGGCAGATCCCGAAACAATACCGATACGCTGTCCGAACCGATTCGACCCTGGTCATCCATGGCCCAGGCAGTGACTAAGGTATTGCTCAACGGATGCTCAAGCAGATAATCTAATCCATAATTGTAGTCGATTAAGTCAAACGGGTTGGACGTAAAGCTCGTCCCGGTAATCACGGCCTCTGCTTCATTCACAATGACTTTC
>JBHHXH010000073.1:0-12934 GCA_046756925.1 Nitrospiria bacterium | reverse complement strand
CCGCCGTACCCGGCGCATTCAGCGACAGCTTCGACATCCCTTCAAACGATCCGGATGAAAACCCGGTGACCGTCAGTGTGGATGGAACAGGTGTTCTGCCCCCTGCGCCGGATATTACCGTCTCCGACGCCGTCGCCCCTGGAAATGATCTTCAGGTGCCCTTCGGAAGCATTACGGTCGGCACAATTTCCGATAAAACCGTGACGGTCACGAACGACGGAAATGCCAACCTGAACATCAGCACCATTGCACAGGCCAATCCTGTTGCGGCTCCGTTCAGCATCCTGAACGACAACTGTTCAGGCGCAAGCCTTCCGCCGACCGGGAACTGTTTATTGACGGTGCGATTCTCACCCGCCGTAACCGGCACATTCAGCGACACGTTTGATATTCCCTCGAACGATCCGGACGAAAACCCGGTGATTGTCAGCATCAGCGGCACAGGCCTGGCATCTCCGGCGCCGGATATCACCGTCAACGATTCGGTTGCACCGGCGACCGACCTTCAGGTGCCGTTTGGAGGAGTGACAGTCGGCGGCACTTCGGATCAGACCGTGACGGTCACGAATGACGGCAATGCACCCCTGAACCTGAACACGGTCGCCTTTGCCGATGACATTGCAGCTCCTTTTAGCATCCTGAACGATAATTGCTCGGGCGCGAGCCTTGCGCCGACCGGGAACTGTTTATTGACGCTGCGGTTTTCGCCAACCGCAACCGGCCCATTCAACGACACGTTTGATATCCCCTCGAACGATCCGGATGAAGATCCGGTTATTGTCAGTGTCGATGGAAATGGTCTTGCGGCTCCGGTGCCGGATATCACGGTTGCCGATTCGGTCGCCCCGACGAATGACCTTCAGGTGCCTTTTGGGGATGTCACAGATGGTAACACCTCAAGTAAGACGATTACTGTGACGAATGACGGCAATGCACCCCTTGGCATCGGCACAGTCGCACTGGCCGACACCCTTGCAGCGCCCTTCAGCATCCTGAATGACAACTGCTCGGGCGCAAGTCTTCTGCCGGCCGGAAACTGCACATTTACAGTGGCATTCTCGCCCACTGCGACGGGGCTGTTTAACGACACCTTTGACATCCCTTCCGACGATCCGGATGAAAACCCGGTAACTGTCAGTGTCAGTGGAACCGGCGTTGCGATACCGGTGCCCGATATTACAGTCACAGACACGGTTGCACCGGCGGCTGATCTTCAAATGTCGTTTGGAAATGTCACGGATGGCAATACATCGGACCAGACCGTCACCCTTACAAACGACGGCAATGCGAACCTGCTCATCGGGGCGATCGCTTCATTCGATGTTATCTCCGCCCCATTCAGCATTCTGAATGATGCCTGTTCCGGGAGTACTCTCCCACCGACAGGGAGTTGTACACTGACGGTGCGATTTTCACCGACCACGATCGGGCTATTCAATGACACCTTTGACATTCCCTCCAATGACCCGGATGAAAACCAGGTGACTGTGAATGTTGATGGAACAGGTGTGACCGGGAACTCTGCGTCGACAGCACCGGAATTGGTCTTTCCTGCCAACGGGGAAGCCGTGACCGGACCGGATGTTGACTTTGGATGGAACAGGTCAACCGATCCGGACGGAGACACCCTTACCTACACACTAAGCGTCTGCGAAGATGCCGCCCTAACGGTCGGCTGCATCACTGAAAGTAATATCGCAGCCGTGAAAACCAAGGGACTCAGCTATGCCGGACTCAGCCTTGGTGTCGGTCTGGTGTTTGGTTTTGTGATTGTCGGCAGTTTAAAAGGCCGGAGAAGGTTTGGGATGTTTATGGCCGTCCTGGTGGTTTCCGGCGTACTGCTAAGCGGATGCGGAAATGGCGGAGGAGGCGGCGGCGGTGGCGGCGGCGGCAACCCCAACCCCGGCGGTGGGAATCCTGCCGCTGATATCACGAAGACCCTCAACGGCCTAAAGGCAGGCACAACCTACCATTGGAAAGTTACGGCTGACGATGGCAGGGGTGGCACAACCGACAGCGAAAAGCGTAGTTTTAACACACAGTAAAGGGCTGAAGGCCTGGAATCAGCCGAAACCACATTATATCCACGAACAACGAGAAGAGGAGGCGTAACGCCTCCTCTTCTTATTTAAACTGTGACATGAGCCAAGGATTCTACTTCAGCAAACCGATCTAGACCAAGGCGACGTATGGAAGCTCCGATGAAGTCATGATCTCTTTGATTCTTCGTAGCTTGCAGGCTGTCCGACAATTATCTTCGCAGTGGGTAGATTTTCATAAAATCGCATATTCGGAACCCATTTTATCAACCATAAACCATTGAAAAAGTCTACTAATGGTCTTGCTGTTCAGGGATTTTCTCCCGAGTGCTTTCTTCTGCACATGCCAGATTGAATTCTATCTTTGCTCCCTGAATGCCTCGGGCAAGAAATGTTCGCAATCCCTGATTCTCCTTGATGTCTCCTATTGCAGGTTTAACGATCTGCTGTTGTAGCTTGTAAATCTTTTCTGCTTCAGGCGCCTTCATCTTTGCCATCATGGCATTGCGCTCATTTTCACAGGGATACATCTTCAGATATCGTATGCCATCCTTCCGCTTCGTACAGTTGCTTCGAATTTGACAGGTTATGCACGATTCCCCTTTATATGCCATCTCACGCCCTCCTTGTCCGACCTTTTGTGGGGGGATTTACCACATGAAAATAATGAATTGTCGGACAACCTGCTTGCGGCAGAGATCATTTATTTCGATGGGTGTGCAACATGGGTGTGCAATAATAGATAAATTGGCTTATCCTGTTTTTTAATATGTGAGTGAATTTCGTTTCCCTGCTCCTGAGAGATACAGTCTGTCGCCGCTTGATTTTGGAGGGATTGCAGTGGTCTGTAGAGATGACTCAAAGTGCCGCACCTTTTTGGTATCCAAAGCGGCGTATGTTCGGAAATCTGTATTTCGCTCAAGCCATTCACGCTTCATCCCGATTGCATCCTTCGTTTTAGCCATGCTTATAACTGAAAGCCATGTCTTGGCAGCCGCAGCTGCCCCGAATTCGAGCGACTGTGCAACCCCCTTTACGCGCATCGAAACAGAGGCGTCGTCCGATCGTAGGAGTGTGGTTTTGAAGGAAGTATGGCTTCCCGAAGGGAAACGCTTCCGGCCGCTTTTGGCCGATATGAAACAACCACGCTTTTATGCCAGCTATCGGCGTGTCCGTTTCCGGGAGCGCGGCTTGGCGGCCGAACGGCGAGGTGAGAAAATTTTCGCCGGCCTCGTTGGTTTCGGAACGGAATTTGGTCTATGGGCCTTGCGGCAGCCGAATGGATGTGGCGGGTTCCAGTTAGACCTCTCCACTGCCGTCTTCTCACAGTTTAATTTGGATACACCATCCGGTGACCTGATCAACACAGACTTTATTGTTGGACCCTCATTGACCCTCCGCCGAGGGCCCTTGTCCGGCCGATTTCGCTTGTTTCACCAGAGCAGCCACCTTGGAGATGAGTTTCTCCTGAACAATCCAGGGGTCGACCGCATCGGGCTTTCGTTCGATGCGATCGATCTACTGATTTCGGTCGAGAATCGTATGTGGCGGCTCTACGCGGGCGGGGGTTACTTACTTCATACAGCGACGGATCTGGAGCGGGGGATGTTGAAAGGGGGGTTGGAGCTGTATGCCCTCCCTTTGTTTCGCCAAACGAAAAAAGTACGAGGGTTTCCAATCTTCGGTGCCGATTTCAATGCCCTGGAAGAGCAGAAGTGGCGCACCACAACCAGCATCAAGGGGGGCATTGAGATAGCGAACCTTCCCGGAACCCGCCATTTTCGATTTTTGATCGTCTATCTGAGGGGATTCATGCCCTTTGGTCAATTCTTTAATACGGCAAGGATAGAGAACTATGGGATCGAATTCCAGTTTGTGCCTTAATGGAGCGAGGAAGAGGGGGATAAGGGAGTAGAAATCCGTGCCTGGAAACAGGATGGATCTTTTCTAAAGCACTTGGACCGCGAGCAGAGAAGGGGGGATTGGCCTCTTACCAATCGCGGACAATGGCATCCGCCACAACATAATGGGTGGCATGGAGCCCTCCGAATCGCCCTTCGTGATGATACATCCCTTGAACGATCACCTTATTGTTGAGGATGTTCATGGAAGGAAAAAAACTGAACACCGTGACCGTGTCTTTTCCTTTGCCCACCTCCGTCTTAACGAAGGTCGATCCCATTTTTCCTCGTATCATCTCGGCCGATTGCGCCCAACCCATCAGAGCGACACGTTGATGGTCGTGTTCCTTGCCTAGCGCTGAGACATCGACCAAGAGGGGGAGTTCCTTGGCAAAGATCGTAAGGGTCATCAAAAAAAGAATGGAGAGGATCGTTAAAGATGCCCATGTTGTGAATCGTATGATATATTTCATGTCTCACCTCCATACTCTACACATTACATCGGCCGATGATTTTAATCCGTATGCTTCCATACAATCGATAAATCGACACGGCCTCTCAATATCCGATCTTTGTTGCTAAAAAAACGGGTCCGTTGTTTCGTGTACCCATACGTGAATAACGAGGGGCTCTTTTGGGTGGAAGGCTCCAAGATCCGAACACAGTTCCCTCACCCGCCGAAAGCATCCGGTTGTCATCCCTTTAATTTCCACAAAAAAATCCCCGGCCCATGCAATATACATCCGCTTCAAAGACGATTTTCCCAGACCGGCGAAATTCCTTGCCGAATCTATAGGGATATTGGTTTTTACCCCCTTTGGGGCATTTACCCTTCCCTGGATAACTTGCTAGCCTTCAGATGGATGTAAGGTTTTCGTGTTAAAAAACCGTCGGGGTCTTTGTTGCATCGGTGGCGTGCCGTATTGCAGGATTTCAATGGGACTTGTTAGATGGTTTTCGGTGCAAAATAACCATGAGGCGGGAGGTTACCGTCCGGTTGCCTCACCATGTTCAAGCCGCAGAAGGTGTGGCACTTTCTGGTATTTGGTAGTTTGGCCTACATTTTCCCTCCTTAAAAGATCTTATCCTGTGCATATGTTGACGCTAGAGTTGTTTATTTTACCGGGCTGTGCTTCTGAGCAATCGGCAGTTGCCTTGGCGAAAAAGGCGGTCGCGGCGGTGCCCGGCGTCAAGCGGATTCTTCGGCGGAACCCAGCGGATCGAACGTGGGCTCAATCGCGTGGGATCTTTATTTCCCCGACCTTTGTATTGGAAGGCGAAATCTGCATCGTCGGTGAACCAAGGCTGGGGAACCTCATCTCGCATTAAAAGGCAGGTGCCCGGAGAAGGAGACGAAAAGGTGACACTTTCCCTTTCCTTTTTTGGCCATCACCGAACGGAGGTAGAACAAGAGGCGGCTTAAAACCAATCTGGCTTGTTTGGAGGCTTTGAACCTTGTCCACCCTTCGGAACCCAGAGCCTCCCTTCGTGTCTCATATGGGAGATATAAAGAGTGAACATATAAAAATGGAGGAAAAAATGAAAAAAAGATACCTTCTATTCGTGATGCTGGGAGGGGTTTCCCTGCTGACCGTCAATGCCTGTTCGTCGATGGGGGCGAAACCCGCGATGAGCGGGCAAGAAAGGGTGGGTGCAAAGATGGGCTCGGGAGAAATGATGGGCTCGAGTGGTTCATATCTGGTCCCGCCCGACAAGGTCATGGCGATGAAGAAGATGATGATGTCGATGAAGCCCGACACCTTAGCAGCCGGGCTCAAGCGGGGCGAGAAATTGTTTTACTCCGAGACCCTTGGAGACAATAAAAGCCGAAAGAGCTGCGGCACCTGCCACGATGGCGGCGGAACTGTCGGAGGCGCCGCCGAAATGGAATGGAAGGGGATGAAGATGAAGGTGAATATTCCCACCCTCAAAGGCGCGGCGGCCCACTTTCCCAAACCCATGGGGCCGATGAAGGCCTTGGTCGATCTGGCCAGCATGAACAACATGTGTATCATGACCTTTCTGAAAGGGCGACCGATCGACAAAAATAGCCAGCAATCGATCGATCTCGTTGCTTATGTGACTTCTTTTAGTCGGGGTAAGCGGCTGGAGCCGGGTGCAGATAAGATTGTCCCCCGCCCGGTGCCGGGTGCAATGTAAAGGTTAAAATGGGGAGGAATGCTCTCGGATTCCTCCCCATTTTTGTGAATAAAAGCACCAGAAGAACCTTGAGAGGGAGGTGATCATGAGAAGAGGCAATAAAGACGGGAAGGGGGCGGTGCGGGTATTGGCCCTCTTGTTCTGGACCGTCGGATTCTTTCTTTTTCAAGGGCCGATCGAAGGAAGCGCCCAAGACGCCCCAGAGGACGAATTTGCAGGGGACCCCATTGCCGGTGAAAAGCTTATGAGGGACCTCGACTGTTATCAATGCCATGGTATCGGCAATGAGGGGGGAGATGTCGGTCCTGACTTAACGAATGTCCGGTTAAGACGGTCTAAAAAATGGCTGTTTCAATGGCTTGAAGATCCCAGCCTCAGCCGCCCGTCTACCGGCATGCCGGCCTTTGAGTGGAAATCGGACGAGGAAATCTATAATATCATTGCTTATTTCGATACACTGAAGACGCCGGTCGACAGTGAAAAGATACTTCAAGAAAAAGACCTCATCAAGGCCGGTGAGATGTTGGTCGAAGCCTATGACTGCCGAGCATGTCATACTATCAAAACGGGTGGCTTGGATATCTATCCGAATCTGACGAGGGCCGGCGAGAAGCTTAAGCCTGAATGGGATAAAAAATTTCTCAAGGATCCTTCCGCCTGGGATATTTACACCTATATGCCGAACTTTCATCTTTCCGATCAAGAAATTGAAGCGATCGTTGCCTACATTCTGAGCAAGAAATAATATTTTCCCAAGAGAGGTGCTGCGATGAAATCTTGGAGAACCTTGTGTGCTCTTGCAGTCCTCCTACAAGCGGCGGTTTTAAGCTCTTGTTCCACGCAAAGCAATTCCAAGGCCGCCGAACGTCAGTGGATGCTTCAAGAAAGCGGGACCACGGTAAACCTCAGTAGTATTACATTCGTCAATGCCGAGAAGGGCTGGGCGGTTGGCGCGCAAGGAACGATCCTGCACACGCAGGATGGGGGACGCTCATGGGTCCGCCAAGACAGCCCGACGGAGGCCGATCTGTTTTCCGTCGATTTCATCGACGCACAACACGGCTGGGCGGCGGGGAGTCAAAAGGTCTTCCTGCATACGACTGACGGCGGGCGTTCCTGGTTATCCCATCCCCAAAAAGGGGATCAGACCGTCCTGGATATCGATTTTATCACCCAGGATCGGGGTTGGTCCGTCGGGACCTTTCAAGATGTGCTGCTGACAACGAACGGCGGCGCGCGTTGGGAATCTCAGCCGACGGCATCGACATTCAATTGGACGAGTCTCTTTTTCTTGAACCTGCGGGTCGGTTGGGCGACCAGCATACGAGGAGATATTATCCATACCCAAGACGGCGGGGAGCATTGGACGGGCCAAATCCGATTGATTCACCCGCTGGCAGCGGTTCATTTTGTCGATGCTTCCCATGGTTGGTCGGTGGGTGCCGGCGGAAGTATTTTGGCCACGACAGATGGGGGACAACATTGGGTCCCCCAGGTCTCGGGAGTGGGCGTGGATCTCTGGGGGCTCGCTTTTGTCGATCGAAAAATCGGCTGGGCCGTCGGTGGCGACGGCACGATCCTGCATACCTCGGATGGCGGACGACGATGGCGTCAAAAACCCAGCGGAACCCAAGAACACCTTTGGAACCTCAGTTTTGCAGATGCTTCCCATGGTTGGGCCGTGGGCCACGGAGGAACGATCCTCCGGTATGACGCCGCAATCCAGCAGTAGGCAGCACCGGGGGATGCACCTTTATTGACCACGGATCTCCCGCCCGATAAAAATCCTCGCCATCCGAGTTGAATGCATTGCATATCCACAACGGCGACGCGCGCCGTCTTGGTCAAAGGGAAGGTCCGGCACGTGCCGTTCCATTTGCGTCGGATATCTTATCCCTCCGAATTCCTGCGGACTTGATTAAAAAAATGTGGTATAAAACGCTATCATTTCAAGCGATGAGACGATGGTGTTAATCCGGCCCAATCGAAAATCTCCCCCGCATCAAGACAAAGGCAGCGAAAGACGGGCGCCCCGATCGATGGCCCTGTTCCTCGCCCTCGTTTTCCTGTGCACCGGCCAAGCGATTGATGCCGTTGATTGCAGCCTCTCGGGCACCTTAAAAAACATGCGGGGCTGCCGACTGGTTGGCGTCAACCTCAGCGGCGCCGACTTAAACGGTGCCAACTTGAGCGGCGCGGATCTCAGAAGGGCGAAGCTCATGGCCGCCGGGCTCTTGAATGCCAATCTCAGCGGTGCGAACCTGCAAAATTCGAAATTGGATGAGGCGACGCTCACCGGCGCGAACCTTCGAAAGGCACGGCTTGGAGGAGGAGATCTGAGCGGCGCCATCCTCAATAAGACCGATCTTCAGGGTGCGGACCTGAGCCGGGCCAATCTGCAAAAGGCCCGACTCGTCGGGGCGAACCTGCAAGGAGCACAGTTGGTTCGGGGGAATCTGCTTGGCGCGGACCTCAGCGGTGCGACACTGCGGGCCGCGGATCTCGAAGGCGCCAACGTCGTCGGCGCCAGGCTTCGTGGGGCCGAGCTTTCCAGTGCCAATCTCAGTGGAACGGTGTTCGCGGAATCGGACCTCAGCGGTGCGAAGCTCGTCGGCGCCGGACTGTTCGGAGCCGATTTCAGAGGGGCGATCCTAGACGATGCCGACCTGAGTGCAACGACATGTTTCGGGGCGGATTTCAGCGGAGCCTTCCTCGTGAATACCATATTGAAAGATACGCGCGGTTTGAACCAAGGGCAATTGGACAGCGCCGTCGTGAGCGAAGGGACAAAGCCGCCGAAGGGACTTCAATTAAAATTATCCGAGCGAAAATCGAAATCCATCCAACGGGGTACATCGAAGATCAAGGTCTATTTGCCCCTCGTAAAATGACAGCCGGCCCGGCCTGTTACACAGGGTAGCGCTCGAATACCCTTCGACGGATATGGTAAAAAGGCAGGGTCGGAACCCATGGCTTGGGAGAAACGTCGCTTTCGGATGGATCGATGAGAGAAGAATGGATGAAGGACCATGCGCGATGTCAATGAGAACATCCTTCGAGGAGAAAGACCTTCGAGCGCTGGCAGACGATTGTAAAAGACTCCTGGCCGCGCAACGAACGCTCTTGATCTCGACGGCGACCGCTGGGGGCGAGCCGGAGATCAGTGTCGCGCCCTACGTCCGGGACGAAGCGGGCATCTTTTATGTTTTTGTGAGCGAGTTGGCGAGTCATACGCGCAACCTGATGGAAAATGGCCGGGCGTCCATCCTATTTATCGGCCCGGAGTCGGCGAGCCGGAACCTTTTTGCCCGGGAACGTGCGGTGTTCCGTTGCCGTGCCGAGGAAGTGCCCGCGGCCGATGCCGTTTACACTCGCGTACTGAAGTCCTTGCAGGATGTCTTTGGGGAAGTGGTGGGCGTGCTTCGATCGTTGCCGGATTTTCACCTCTTCGCCTTACGGCCGGAAAACGGCCGATACATCGTCGGCTTCGGCCAGGCCTATCGCATACAGCTGGAAGACGGTTCGATGGAATACATCAGGCCGAAACAACCCGACGCGGATGCGGATTGACCCCCCATGTCGAAAACATGCCCAAGGAATCGATGCCCATTCGCCACTTCTATTCGATGGGTAGGTGGTGCATTGGCCGTGGTTCTGCTGTTGCTATTCCCCGGCGAAGCCCCGTCGGCATCCCGGAAAATCCTTAAAAGAACATACCGTGCCTTTACCTTGTGGATGGACTGCGAGCGACGCCACGGGGCCGTGGCCTTTTACTACGAGTTGGGACCGGATCGACGGGATCTTCCACACGATCGGGGCAATTTCGGATTCGATCCCAAGGTCCCCGCGGCTTGCCAGCCCCAATCGTGGCGCTCCTACCGGACCACGACCGTCAATCCGAAAGGCGGCACCTGGGACCGCGGCCTTTTGGCGCCCGGCAATCACATGGACAACAGCAAAACCGCCGTGCGTCAAACCTACTATTTGACCAACACCCTGCCGCGGAATACGAACTTCAACGAACCAGGCGGCGCGTGGCATCACACCGAGTTGATATCGGAATGTTACCGAGAAATATCGCTCTTGAAAATTTGGGGCGGTCTCGTATGGGGGAACAACAAGGAGAACGATTTTTTTACCGTGACCCACGGGATCGAAACACCGGATTTTTGGTGGAAGGTCATCTATCGGACCGACAAAAAATCCGCCGTCGCATGGCTGTTCCCGAATCATCACACGGCGCTGGCCTCCAAGATCGATCAATTCGCCGTTTCAATCGATCACATCAAAGAAACCGCCGACTTTATCCCGGAGGACGAACTCTTTAAAAGTTTATCAGGAGATCGGCCCGCGGCCGCCTGGCCCTTGGACATTGAAGAGGATCGGTTGACCTGCGAGGGCCGAAGCACATCCAGCGAATAAAAGGGCCGAATGTGAGCATGGTTGGGGACGCACGAATGTCGCGCCGGATAGGGCCGAAGGGCTCGCATATCGATCAGGACGGATGATGGGTGTCGAAGAAAAATGGAAGATGAACGCCAAGAAGGTCGCGTTCGTAAAGGCCTTTCCAGGGCGTTTGCACAGCAGCCGCGAAGCGGTCGGAAAACGCATCGAGCAGGTCTTTGTCTTGGAAAAGGGAAAAACCGAGGTCGTCGTTTTCTCCGATGCGACCTTTCTCGTGCTTCCCAATCCGGACGCCAGACCCGCCGTGCTGATCCGTGCGCTCTTGAAGGCGAATCCGGCCCTTAAAAAACATCATGAAGCCGCCTATCGTCGGCTCGACGCACTGATCGAAGAGGACCGCGCATTGCAACGCCAAGCACGGCTTGACAATATCCTGGGGGCCGTCCGAAACAATTATCCCCACATCCCGGAGTTGGCGGCGGAACTCAAACAGTTTTTGGAAGAAATCGCGTCCGATTCTGAGGCGCAAAAGCCAGACAAAACCAACAGCGAAAAGACGGAATCGCCCGAGGCATCATAATACCGTCGAATATCGTTGGCGCCAGATAATTCATGGCGGATCTGAATCTTTTTAGGACGATCTGGAGACTCGAGATTGACATTCCATTCTTCTTCTGTTAGATAGCCTATCATTTCGGTCCGTGTTGCATTTCCATGTTCGCTGTATCGTAACATTCACATCCTTCATCAGGTTGTTCCATGGTTCAAGACCGATGGATGGCGAAGACGCATCGTATCCACCGGGCCGCAGTCTGTCTGCTGTTTTTCCTGTTGATGACTCCCGAAGTGTGCTTTTCGTCCGACCAGCTGAGAGACACCTTCGGCCCGGAAGTCTTTGTGCGTCAGAGCGGCGCAACCACCGTCATCCAGCGCAGTTTTTCGATTCCATCTTATTTTAACCCCGACTGGGTGCTGCACATCGTCAACGGCGATCCGAGCGGAAGCAAGCGGGTTGCCATCGAGGACGCCGTCTCCAGCGGCCGTGTCTTTGTCGACGGCATCGAAGTCGTCTCTCCAGCCGACTTTTCCAAAACCGTTGCCGTCATCGACAAACCCTTAAGCCTCGGTCCCGGTGTTCATACCATCGAAGTCCGGCTCAACAGCGCGCCGGGGAATTTCATCACATTAAACATCTCCGGGATCATCCCTTTGGGCGATCTCACGCAAGCCCGGTCCGACCATGCCGCCTCTCTGTTTTCCAATGGAGGCGTCCTGATCGCGGGAGGAAAGACCCCCCTCGGTCCCTTGACTTCAGCAGAAGTATCAGATCCAACAACGCTTCAATTCTCGCCCTTAAGTGCAGTGCTCGGTGCGCGGCGGTCGGGGCAGTCCGCCTCTGTTTTAGCGGATGAAAACCACCTGCTTATTTCCGGCGAAAACGACGCGGGTATTCTGTCTTCGACTGAGATTTTTAATCCATCCACCGGCATTTTCTCAGATATCAACGATATCCTCCGTATCCCGCGCACAAATCACACCGCAACCGTTTTACTCGATGGCCGGGTGCTCATTACAGGTGGTACGGGAGGCCATCCGCCACTGGCCCCGATTCAGCCGAGCACTTTGACGCCCAAAGCGCCATTATTTTTAAGCCCCCGTTTAACCCTTCAGATGGCAGTTTCATCCTGCTTTCAAATTTACTCACGACGCCCAGATGGAGCCACACCGCCACCTTATTGCCCGATGGCCGCATCCTTATTCTAGGCGGCCGGGATTTCACGGGCGCCCTCGACAGTGCCGAAATATTCGATCTGGTCTCGGGCGCTTTTTCTGCCGCGAATCCAATGCTTTCGCAGCCTCGCGCCGATCATAGCGCCACCTTGCTGCCCTTTGGCGAAATCCTGATCGCCGGCGGGAGCTCTGTCCCCTTCAATTTTCAAATCATCGCTTCCGGTCCGACGATTTCGTCCTTTACACCCACCAGCGGCAAGGCCGGCACACCGGTCACGATTAGGGGCCTGAATTTCGATCCCGTGTCATCCAATAATCGGGTTACATTTATTAACTTGGCAATAAAATAGTCGTCTTTTCTATTAAAAAGGTAGTAGAATGCATCCATGGAAAAAGACGATGCACGGACATTATCACCGGAAGCTCAAGAACAACTCAGAAAACAAGCGATCAGATTTAAGAAACAGGGGAAAAAATTCAAAGAAATAGCAGAGATAGTTGGTGTACACCGAGGGACAGTTTCGAGTTGGTGGCATAAATACGAAATGGAAGGCGCTGTTGGTCTTAAAGCTAAAAAGCGTGGAAGAAGGGAAGGAGCATGTCGAACGCTAAGCAGTACACCGGCCGATAAGATTCAACGATTCATCTGTGATAAGACGCCGGATCAACTCAAACTCACATTTGCGCTTTGGACACGCC
>JBHHXH010000072.1:0-13293 GCA_046756925.1 Nitrospiria bacterium | reverse complement strand
AAACAAAACAGAGGAAGGTCACGCTTTAAAAAACGTTTTCCTACAGGCTCGTTCTCCCAGAACTAAGTCGTATTGGAACATTTTTACTTCATTATTTTCCTTTTAGAAAAAAGTAATGGGAACTTTCTGTAATATTTTATTCAAGTCAATTCGAGACTAATTTGGGTTATTATTTGGGCGAAAAAGATATATAATTGTAGTAGGGAGAAGGAGGAATCTCCCAAAGGAAAGGTTAGCGTGGAGTAAAGAAATTTGGCAGAGACAGCATCTCATTTCATCGAAAATAACAAGGGGGGGTAAATTGAAAAGAAAAGACACACAAATTATTTTCCTGGCAATAATGGCATTGTTCTATTTCATGACATTATTACCTTTGCAGTCCATTGCAGCACCTTCTCAGATTGAAGTCATTATCAAAGTCAATGAACAAGGCTTCTTTGATGCACATGGTAAGTCCTTCAATAATATCATTGAGGTTCCTCATGAACAAACGATCAGGCTCACCTTCGAACATATAGGAAAACCTGGGGAAAAACATGCGTTTGTCCTCCTGTTTGATTCTGATGAAGAAATCGAAAGTGGAACGATTTCCGATTTGAATAAGCAAACTCACATTGAATTTAAAACGGGCGAAGCAGGTGAACTATACGACGTGTTTTGTGTTATCGTCGAGTGTGATGGCATGGAACATCTTACGGACCTTGTCATCGAGGCGATCTAAGTGAGTTCAAGGACTCGAATGAAAATGATGTCAGAAAATAATATTTATCGCGTGCTCATGATCACCGCAATGACATTCATATTGAGTCAGGGATGGAGCTTTGCTGCCGAAGAGAAGATAAAGCCTTTGAAACCAGTCCCTAAGGCCTACGCCAATAAACATATGCCGAAGGGCTGGTGGACTGATCCGACGATCATTAAAGAAGGGAAGAAGATTTTCTATACAACCGTTTTGGAGTATGAGTTTAAAAGGAAGACAAGAACGGCAAAAGAAGGCTGTGCAACCTGCCACGGCATTGATACAAAAAAAAATCGCCCTAAGAAACGGGGTTCACCTGATTTCCGAGTCAGTGAACGGGTAAATCGCTTTTCAGACAGCTATTGGTTTTGGAGAGTCTCTGAAGGTGTTGCGAAAACCCGTATGCCTGCCTGGAAAGAAAAACTCACTGAGGAAGAAATTTGGAAAGTCATTGCCTACCAACACACATGGTCACATGCAAATAAGCCCGCAGTTCACAATCACAAGGAAATCGAACACTCAATTCAAAAATGACACTTCATCTTCCCCACTGGGCAACACATCAGCCGAAAAGCTGCCATCGATCAATTTCAATATCCATGTCATGCCTGATTGTAGAGTAGTAGAGTAGGATCAGATCTTGACTTAGCATATCCCTATCAATGGCCTCGCCTGCCTAAAACTAAACCCCGGCCTCTATGCAGCGAACGCCCTCGGGGCCCACGATCGCACCGTGGGGAATGCCGGGAGGAATGACGAGGCGATCTCCGGGCCCTAGAACGACTTGCTCCTTCAGTTCGGGCAAGGTAAAAGTAACCCCTCCCTGGATGCAAAACACGGTTTTTCGGTAGTCGTGCGTGTGGACCGCGTAGACCGCGCCGGGTTCGTTCGACCAGCGGGTCGGCGTCAGGCTCCGGCTCCCGAAAAAGGCGACAACCTCCGATTCGGGCAAGGGATGTTTGTGCGGCCAGCGGATAATATCGATCCCGCCGGGAAGGATTTCATGATACGAGGGTTCGGACAAAAGGATCTCTCTAAAAAATTTGGAAATTCACTATAATCCGAAAGGTCTGCGGCGGTCAACAAGGGGAAGCGTTTATCTTTTCTCCAGATAATCCCTTGCAAGCGCAACATAATGCCGGGCGGATACCTTTAAAAAGCCGGTTTCGTCCGGCCTCAGCTCGCGCCTCACCCTTGCAGGCGCACCGAAGGCCAGCACCCCCGGGGGGATCACCGTGCCTTCCGTCACGATAGATCCCGCACCAATGATCGACCCGTCACGAATCACCGCGCCGTCTAACACAATCGCACCCATCCCGATCAGGATGCGGTCTTTGAGGGTGCAGCCGTGGAGGGTGACACCGTGTCCAACGGTCACATCGCTGCCAATGACAAGGGGGTGGGTCTTCCGGGTAACGTGCAGCATGGACAGGTCTTGAATATTGGTCCGCGCCCCGATCCGGATAAAGTGGACATCCCCGCGGACGACGCTCCGGAACCAAATCGAACTATCCGAACCGATTTCCACATCTCCAATCACGTCGGCCGAGGGTGCGACAAAAACGCTGGACGGTATTTTGGGCGTGACGCCCTTGAAGGAATCGATCATGCGATTGATGCGATATCTTAGGAATCGGCCGGCTCACCGCTCGAAGAAGAGAGATCCCCATCGAAGCGAATCCGTTTGGAACAGCCCCTGCGCCTATGAGCTAAAATTGTAGATATCCCGGATGATGCCGGCAGCATCGATGGCATAACCCAAACCGGAATGCCCGACGACCCGTCCGAATTCGCCTTCCTTGACCAGCCCGACGTTGTAGGCCAAGAGGACCGCTTCCACTGCCTCGACCGAGCCGGTCAGCAAATGCAGATCGCGCGTTTCAACGCCGATCTTTTGGATAAAGGCCTTTAAGACCGCCGAGGAATCGTTTTCCGGGTCCACGGTGATCCCGATAAAAACAATCCCGTCTCCAATGACCGGCGTCATATCCGCCTCCAGCCGTCTTCGATTCTGGAGGATGAGGGGGCATACGTCTTCGCAATGCGTGTAGACAAAGGTTACAAAACGCGGCCGGCCGTTAAAGTCCGAAAGCGCAATCCTTTCCCCGTTTTGATCCGTCAGCTCAAAGGGGGGCGCCGAATCCCCCTTGTCGAGGGAATTCTCGGAGGGTCGGGCCGAATCCGCTCCCGGTGCACCTTCTGAGGAACCCTCCTCATGGGCCAAAACGGGTAAAAAGACGAAGGGAAACACTAACAAGAAGATGATGGCGAAGCATCGGATATGCTGCATAGCAGTCCTTCCAATAAATCCGCGTGAAAGCAACAATGATCATTACTCGAGCAGATCAATCTTATCCTGTCCACCACTATTTTTCAATGGCGTCTTTTACAACCCACATCGTATAGAATGTGATTTCTTCGGTCTTAAAACCCATCTTTTGCGGGTCGATGAATGATGAAGGGACCGGTCTCCCCGCCTGACTGCCCGGTCTTTAAGGACCGGTTCCCCGGAATACCGCCGTCGGGTGCACCGCATTCCACCCGTCCGCAATCAAAAACTGGTGCGGATTTCCACGTAGACCCGATCGTTTTGATCGAAAAAACCGATGAAATGAAAATCGTCCGCCTGAATATCACCCGGATTTCCTTCAAAGATATCGGCCCCCATAGAAATCCTTAGATAGTCGGTCCATTGATAGGACACACGCGGCCGGATCAGGGCATCCCGGTCATTGAAAAAGTAAAGAATCAAACAGTGGATCCGCAGGCGATCATAGAGAAAGTCCCTTTGAACAAGAAAACTCAGGCCGCTTTCCACTTCCTCGGCAATGATCAGATCGTTGTGATTAAAGATCCACTGCTGCGAGAATTGAAGAAAGGCGTCGAGCTTGCCCGGAAGGCGGGTATCCCAACCGAGGCCGTATTTTAAATGATCCCGTTCCAACTCTTCGACATCGGACACGCCGTCGCCGTTTAAATCGACCGCGAAGGTGCCGAAGTGTTTGCCGAGGATATAGGCCATCTCTCCCTTGATGAGATCGGACCCGATCCCCTTCGAGATCGACAGGCCAAAGCGCTTGAGCCGATGGTGACGCGGTGTAAAATCGGCCGAACGTTCCGAAATATCCCCCCCCAAGCCGAAGATGGTGCGTGAAGCGGTTGGAAAATCATCCCAGGCATCGAGAAAACTCACGGCCATATCAGCGCCCATAAAACGGGTGGAGATGCGGAGGCCGATTTCCGTGTTCTCAAACGTCCGGGCAGGGGTTTCCAATCCAGGTGGGCGCTGAAATTCTTCCCACTCGGTCCCCGGCAATGCCGGTCGGTGGAATGTGAGATCGGGAATCCAAACCACTTCTATTGTGAGATCCCGAAGATAGACATCCGCTTTGGCCATCCAAAGCGGAATATAACGGTCCGTCAATTCTCGAAGGATAAACTCTCCGAAATCGAGGGGATTCAATTCGTCGGTAATACGGAATCCTTCGATCACGCCCCAGCGGGCGATCTGCTTGCCAAGCCGCAAATCCACCTTGGCAAAATAGAGATCCGCAAAAAACTCTCTCAGGTCGGCATCGAAGGGATCGACCTCGGGAATCTCCCGCGGCGCGCCAGACTGAAAGCGGTCCTGAAAGGGATTGATCTCGCTGAGATCCTTCAAATCGGAGATGGCATCGTAGGAAACCCGTCCGACCCCGGTAAAGACCATTTTACGATTCAGTGGGTAGCGGGCCTCGACTTGATACAGATTCAAAAGTTTCGTAAAGGCCGCCGATTTTCGATAGCGATAGGCCGCCTCCGTTTGTATAAAGTGGTGAAGCGCCAAATCCTCGGACAAAAGACCTCCCCTTGCGTGGGGAACGAAGACACAGAGCAGAAAACCGAGGAGGACCGCGCCTGGGACAAGCGGGCCGGACAGGCGCATCCCTAGACTGTCCGGCCTTTTTGGAAAGGTCATATGATTCAGGATACCATAAGGGATTCATCTTGAATATATCTTGCACCCGACGTTTTCACATCCGAAACGCAGGGCCGATCGACACGTCTCCGCAACTTCGATGAGAACAAGGGACCCCGGATCGACCGAAGCACCGGTCTCCGGCATTTTGAGATGATGTATGGAAACAGACATTTTTTGAAAGCAACTTAAAGGATACTGGCTTGACAAATCCGCAATAAATAGAAGAGACTCGACGCACGAGGACCGGAGATGAACCTGGGGAAAACGGCCAAGAAAAGATCCCTAAAAGGAAAAATGCTACTGATCGGCGTGCTCGGTTTGGGAGTCGCCCTTTTCTTCGTCTTCGATCTGGGGAAATATGTGACCCTCGACGCACTCAAAAACAATAAGGAAGCCCTGCAAAACCTTGCCAAGGAACACTACGGCTTGGCGGCGCTGTTGTTCATGCTCGTCTATTGCACCCAAACGGCGCTATCACTGCCAGGCGCAACCGTTTTGACGCTGGCGGGCGGCTTTTTATTTGGAACATGGATGGGGGGGCTCTTTGTCAATATCGGGGCGACCTCGGGAGCGGCGCTCGCCTTTCTGGCGGCCCGATATCTCTTCAGGGATGCCGTTGAGAATAAATTCGGAAAAAAACTGGAGGACATACAAAAGGGCTTTGCCGACAATGCCTTTCACTATCTCCTGACCCTCCGCTTGATCCCCCTGTTTCCTTTTTTTGTCGTCAACCTCGCCTCGGGACTCACGCGCATTCGTCTCTCGACCTATGTCGTGGCCACATCGGTCGGCATTGTTCCAGGCAGTCTTGTCTTCAGCAACGCCGGCAAACAACTCGGCGCAATCGATTCGGTGGGGGATATCGCCTCACCGGGGGTCCTGGGCGCCTTCGCCTTGCTGGGGCTTTTGGTATGGGTCCCCATCGTCTACAATAAACGTAAAAGGGCAAAAAAGGCAGGACAGCCGCGTGGAAGGGAAATGGTGAAAAAGCGATAAATCTTGAGGAGTACACATGGATGCATATGACCTGATTGTGATCGGGGGCGGCGCCGCCGGCCTCGTGACGGCAAGCGGCTCGGCGCAGCTGGGCGCCAAGGTGGCGCTAATCGAGAAGGAGCGGCTCGGCGGAGAATGTCTTTGGACCGGCTGCGTACCCAGTAAAGCCCTGATTCAGGCGGCCAACACGAAACGGCGCATCGACCGCGCCCGTAAGGAAGGTTTTGAAATGGGTGCGCTACGGGTCGATTTTGCCCGGGTCATGGAACATATTCACGAAACGATCATGGCGATTCAGCCTCATGACGACCCCGCCCGGTTTCAAAAGATGGGCATTGAAGTCATCAAAGGCACAGCAAGGTTTACGGGACCGGACCGTCTGGAAGTCAACGGGCAAACCCTCATCGCCGGACGATTCTGTATCGCCACGGGGGGCGACGCCCGCATCCCGCCAATTGAAGGGATCAACACCCTTCCTTTTTTAACGCATGAAAGCTTTTTCGATCTTCGCAAACAGCCGGAGCACTTGATCATCATCGGCGCCGGCCCCATCGGCTGCGAATTGGGACAAGCCATGCACCGTTTGGGAAGCGAGGTCACCCTCATCGAAACGCTGGACTGTGTCCTGCACAACGATGACAAGGAACTGGCCTGCCGACTCCACAGCCTCCTTGAGGAAGACGGCGTGAAGATCCATGTCGGCACCCGAGCGATCAAGGCCGAAAAAAACAACGAGAAAATACAACTCAGCTGTCGCCGTGGCGAAAAGCGCTTCACCTTAGAGGGAGACGCCCTCCTGCTGGCCACCGGAAAACGGCCGCGCACTGGGGGATTGGGGCTGGAAGCCGCCTCCGTTTTATTTAACGACCAAGGGATACAGGTGGATGCCGGCTTGAGAACAAGCAACCCCAGAATTTTTGCCTGCGGAGACATTTGCGGGCCCTACCTTTTTACCCACGCGGCGGAATATCAGGCGGGCATCGTCATCGGCAATGCGCTGGTTCCGCTTCTTAACAGGAAAGCGGATTACCGAGTGGTCCCTTGGTGCACCTTCACCGATCCGGAGTTGGCCCATGTCGGCCTCTCCGAGCACGCCGCCCGTGAACAATTCGGGGAAGAGGCGGTCTCGGTTTACCGATATGCATTAAAGGAAAACGACCGGCACATCATCGAGGGGGCCACCCAGGGCATGGTCAAGTTGATCACACGCGCCAAGGGGCGCATTGTCGGATGCGACATCCTCGGCGCACATGCCGGAGAATTGATCCATGAATACGCCTTGGCGATCAAGAAAGGCTTGACCGTCGCCGCCGTCTCCGGACTCATCCACGCCTACCCGACGCACGCCCAAGCCAACAAACGGGCAAGTGACCGCTATTTTAGTGAAACCTTTTTTAAGGGCCGGGTGCCGAGGATGCTTCAATGGTGGTTGGAAAAAACCCGTCCGAAGGGACCGTGAGCGATTCGAATCCCGTCCATTTGAGCGCATTCGATGCTTAACGGCTTCTCTTGACCCCGATCCGCCGGCAGTGTGCCCGAATCACACATCTGCTGCAGAATGGAAAGATGGGCTTGCAAACGAATTGTCCGAAGGGCACCAGCAAATCATTGTAGGCAATCCAAAAACGCTTCGGAAGTTGCTTTCGAAGGACGCGCTCGCTCTCTTCCGGTGACCGGGTCCGAATATAGCCGATCCGGTTTGAAATGCGGTGGACATGGGTATCGACACAAATCGCCGGCCGGCGATAGGCCAATCCGAGAACGAGGTTGGCCGTCTTCAGCCCCACACCGGGCAGCGCCAAGAGCTGGTCTAAGCGTTTTGGAACCCTTCCCCCGTAACGCGTCTCCAGTATTCGGCAAATCGCAACGATGTGCTTCGTTTTATTCCGGTAAAATGAAACCGGATAGATGACCCGCTCAATCTCCTGCGGCGCCAAGGCCAGCATCGCCGATGGGCGATCAGCCAAGCGAAAAAGCCGTTCCGAAGCGTCCGCGGTGGTTTCATCCCGGGTTCGCAGGCTGAGGAGGCAGGATATCAAAATCCGGAAAGGGTCTCCCGTTCGTTCGGCAATGACGCCGACCACCGGCGCCTTGAGTCTTTTGATTTCTTCCTCGAGAAGATCCATGATCATAGCGATCTCTATCCGAGCCGTCATGACCCGTAAAATATCAGAGCCCCGCGTCGCCTTCAAGTGGCCCGAATAAAAGCATCGGCTTGACATAAATGGCCGCTTCCCCTACTATCTCTTTACAATTCTCGGAGGGTCCGGCGTGGAGGAAATGGACCAAGTCTGGTCTGAGCACAAAGCACTCTTAAACGAAGTCGAAGCGGAAATTCGAAGAGGGCTCCAATCAAAAGTCGAGCTGGTCAATGAAGTCACACAATACCTCTTAGACAGCGGCGGAAAGCGGATCCGTCCCTTGCTTCTGATTATCAGTGCGTATCTTTGCGATTATCTCGACAAGGGCCGGCTCTTTTTAGGAGGTAGCATCGTCGAATACATCCACACGGCGACCCTCCTGCATGACGATGTGATCGACAATGCGGAGATCCGAAGAGGGATCGCGCCGGCGCGCGTATTATGGGGAAACCAAGCGAGCATCTTGGTAGGAGATTACCTCTATACCCTCGCCCTTTCATTGACCGTCAAAGTAAACAATTTTGAGATCAACACCCTCCTCGCCGATACATGTCTTCGAATGGCCGAGGGAGAGATGCTTCAGTTGACCCATCAAAACGATCTTCAGCTGACCGAGGAAACCTACTTTAAAATTATCGAACACAAGACCTCCGCCCTCATCTCCGCCAGTTGTCAAGTCGGGGCAATTCTGGCCAAGGCCCCCGATCAAAAAAAATGCGCCCTCACCCAATACGGGAAAAACCTGGGGATAGCCTTCCAGGTGGCGGACGATACCTTAGACTATGTTGCGGACAATCATCGCCTTGGAAAAGCCCTTGGAGAAGACCTCAAAGAGGGAAAAATAACGCTTCCCTTGCTTCATCTGCTCGGCAAATGCACCGCAAAGGAAAAGATTTGGTTGGGCGAATTGATGGCTGGGAAGGATTTCCTCCAAGACGATTTAAAAAAGGTCATCGACTTGATGATGACCTACGGCTCGGTCCGCTATGCCTTAAAAAGAGCACAAGGTTTCGCCGAGACCGCCAAGCAAATGCTACTGGCCTTCGAACCCTCTCCTTACCGGAAATCCCTTGCGGTGGTTGCCGACTACGTCGTCCGAAGAGACCACTAGACACCCCGTATCGGCGCTGTATCATTCATGCACTACCTTAATATCGTCATCTTTCGTCCTGCTCCGGCTCCGAACAGGCTCCCTCCGTCCCCCATCGCTTGCTTTTTACCCCTTTTGAGGTAATCTTAACGGTAATGGAAAAATCAACGCTAGGGAAAAAACGTCTTGGGGATCTGCTCTGCAAGGCGGGCCTGATCACGGAAACCGACCTGAAGCGGGCGATCAAAGAACAAAAAAAAACAGGCATGCGCGTGGGCGCATCGCTGATCGCACTCAATATCGTCACCGAGTTCGATATCGCAAAAACCTTGTCCGAACAGCTCGGCATTGAATATATTTCCTTAAGGACGGCCCCCATCGAGCCGGACGCCATCGCGGCCGTCCCCCAATCGGTGGCCGTCAAGTACGCCTGTATTCCGATTTACGCCGACCAACGCTATCTCACCGTCGCCATGACCGATCCACTCGATTACGACTGCATGAAAGATATCGAATTTCGATGCGATCTCGAAGTCAAACCCTTGGTCGCCACCCGTGGGGAAATCTTCGATGCCATCCAGCGTCATTACAATTTGGACGATTCGATCGAAAACATGATCCGCGCCTCTTCCAAGGATACGGTCGACGGGGAAAAAGTCGAAATTGCGCCGATGGCCGCTTCTCATCAAAACCCAAACCCGGAAGATCTGAAACAAAAAAGCGAAGCCGCCCCCATTGTCCGGCTCTTTAACCTCATTTTTGTTCGCGCGATGAAAGCCCGTGCCAGCGATATTCATTTAGACCCCCACCAAGACAAGCTCGCCATCCGTTTTCGGGTCGACGGCATCCTTCAAAACGACCGTTCCCTTCCAAAAGAAATGCAGGGGGCGCTCGTTTCCAGGATCAAGGTGTTGGCCCTGCTCGATATCTCCGAACGACGCCTCCCTCAGGACGGCGGCATCCGTATTCGATACAATCATCGGAATATCGACCTTCGGGTCTCTACCTTGCCGACACACTACGGCGAGAAGGTGGTCATCCGTATCCTCGACCAAAACACAACGCCTCAAGGTTTGGAAGGGACCGGAATATCTGAGAAAAATCTTGAAATCATGATGAAATTTTCGAAAAGACGCCAAGGCATCCTCCTCGTCACGGGCCCCACCGGCAGTGGAAAAAGCTCGACCTTGTATTCCTTCATTCATCAGGTCCGGACGGAAAAGGTCAATATTATGACCGTGGAAGACCCGATCGAATACAATATTGATGGGCTGAATCAAACCCAAGTAAAACCCGGGATCGGCCTGACATTTGCCAATTGCCTGCGATCCATCCTCCGCCAAGACCCGAACGTCATCATGCTGGGGGAAATCAGGGACTTGGAAACTGCGGAAATCGCTTTTCGGGCGGCAATGACCGGCCACCTGGTGATCAGCACACTCCACACCAACGATGCCGTTTCAACGGTTACGCGTTTAATCGACATGGGGATCCCACGATACCTCATCGCCTCCAGCCTCATCGGTATTGTGGCGCAACGCCTGGTTAGAAAGATCTGCAAACGCTGCCGGACCGATTCAACACCAGCAACGCCGGCAGCCGATGGGCAACGCAACCAGGCATACACCGATGAAGCGGCCGGGTCATACCACGGAGCGGGATGCGTCTCTTGCCGACATACGGGATTCTTTGGAAGGGTCGGCCTTTTCGAGATTCTCAAGATCGAAAAGAATGTCAAGGAAATCATTGCGGCGGGAGGCGATGAAGAAGTCATTCGAAAAGTCGCCGAAAAACAAGGACTCAGGACGATAGGAGAGGATGGCCTCGAAAAAGTACGCCAAGGCACGACCACGCTCGAGGAAGTTCTTCGCGTCATCGAGGTTGAAGAAGCCATCCAAACCCTTTGCCCCAGCTGTCATCAATCAATCCATCACGATTTTATTGCATGCCCGCATTGTAAATACGATATACAGCTCAGCTGCGCCTCCTGCAAAAAATATCTCCAACCGGGATGGTTGATCTGTCCCTATTGCCGGCAGGAACCCCAAAAACCCCTTATTCCAGTAGAGACGACCGAATCTCGTCTAAATCCGTCATGGGTTGAAAGCAGCTGAAATCCTGACAGAGATACACGGTCGGTTTTCCATCGATCATCTTCAAGGCATCGCCACCCGATCCGATTTTGGGACCCGTTTCATTAAAAGATATCACCTTGTTCGGCAGAAAAAGCGTGTGGATCGGCGATAAAACGGCTTCCATTTCGGGAGTATCGCACTCCCCGACCACCCGGATCTCCTTGGGCCGCCGCAGGTAAAAATCCGCCGACGCAATCAGGTTGCCGCATCCGGCCGGCATGTCCTCCATTCGGCCGATGAACGTTTTTAAGGTCTTTTCAGCAATTTCATAATACGCCCGCCTCCCTGTCAAATAAAAAAGACGTAGGAATATCCGGGCGGATACGGCATTTCCGGAAGGAATGGATTGATCGAATACGGGTCGGGTCCGTTCGATCAAACGCTCATGCTGAATCGATGTATAATAAAAACCCCCGCCTTGATCATCTTGAAACGATTCGGCCAAATGTGTCGCCAGCGCCACTCCCTCCGAGAGATATTTCGTCTTTGCACTCGCCTCATACAAGTCGAGCAAAGCATCGATAAAAAAGGCATGGTCATCCAAGTAGCCCTGTAACTTCGCGATGCCGTCTTTATAGCTATGCAGGAGGACACCCGAATCATATAAGCGGGAAAGAATAAAATCCGCGCCTTGGACCGCCACCGAAAGATAGTCCTGATTCCGGGTCACCTGATACCCTGTGACAAAGGCGGATATCATCAGGCTGCTCCAAGCGGTAATGCTCTTTTCGTCTCGAAAGGGTCTGGGCCGTTTTTCACGGTCGGAAAGCAGTCTTTTTTTGGCGGCCTGAATACTTCGAAGGGCTTCGGAGGCATCTCTTCCCATCTCCTCGGCCACGCGATCCAAGGGCCGTGTGAGATGCAGAATATTCTTCCCTTCGAAATTCCCCGCTTCGCTGATGTTGTAATATCGGCAGAAGAGCGTCCCGTCCCAATCGCCCAAAATATCTTTCACCTGCCGAGGGGTCCACAGGTAGTACAGCCCTTCTCCGCCTTCGGTGTCGGCATCCTGCGAGGCGTAGAACCCACCCTCGGGGGAGGTCATCTCGCGAAGCACATAGTCGAGAATCTCGCAAGCGATCGTTTTGTAATATTCGTCGGCACTCGCCTGATAAACCGAAAAATAAAGACCGGACAACTGGGCGTTGTCGTATAGCATCTTTTCAAAATGCGGCACCCGCCACGCCTCGTCGACCGAGTAACGGTGAAAACCGCCGCCGAGCTGATCGTAAATACCGCCCCATGCCATCCTCCTGAGGGTATAGCGCACCATTTGGAGATATTCCGTCGCGCCGCTTTGTTGGAAATAGCGGAGAAAGAGATCGAGTGCCGGGGTGCTTGGAAATTTCGGCGCGGCGCCGAATCCGCCATTCGCCGGATCGTAGAGTCCGCGAAGCGATTGAACGGATTTTTCAAGGAGGTCGGGGTCGACCGACCGAATCGGCCGGTCCGCCTGGTGTTCCCTGAGCTGATCAAGCGCGTTTTGAACGTCTTGAACGGTCTTGGAGACGTCGTCGCGCTTGCTTCGGTAAGTCTCCGATAAAATGCCTAAGAGTTTCGGAAAACCGGTAAGTTGATACCGGTCTTCGGGAGGGAAATACGTTCCGCCATAAAAAGGAATCTTGTCGGGAGTCAAAAAGAGGGTCAGCGGCCAGCCCCCACCCCGTTTGATAAAAAACTGCACAACGGTTTGATAAACCTGGTCGAGATCGGGCCGTTCCTCGCGATCGACCTTGATATTGACGAAATGCGCGTTCATCACGGCGGCAATTTTGTCATTTTCGAACGATTCATGCGCCATGACATGGCACCAATGACAGGCGGAATATCCGATCGAAAGCAGCACCGGCTTCCCTTCTTGTCGTGCCTTCTCAAAGGCCGCTTCCCCCCAGGGATGCCAATCAACCGGATTGTACGCATGCTGAAGCAGATAAGGGCTGGTTTCATTGATCAGCTTATTGGGATTCAAACTCGCCTTCGATTTCATCGGATACCCCATGGGTTACAATATATGAAGGGAAACCTTCCATCGATCATAGTAAATGCACGATCTCCACTTTGTAAAGATGAGACGCAAGTCGGGTATCGGGAAAACGAACAATAAGGGTCAACTTGCGTCTCATCCTTGAGGTCGCTTCATGCCTTTGTCGCCCGATCGGCACTCAGGAAAGATTGACATCTTCCCAAGCCCTGATATAAGATAATTCACTTTTGGAACCTTCATTGGAAAC
>JBHHXH010000071.1:0-13464 GCA_046756925.1 Nitrospiria bacterium | reverse complement strand
CCTGTTTGATTCATCAACCTATTCCAATCACTGACTTTCGTTAAGAGGCATTTTTCCGAATACAATTGAAAGACGGCCCTGATGAAATAAAAGATTTGAAGAGCGATGATCGACCGCCATGCCGCACCGGCATCGATGCGGCGGATCTGTTATCTTTTTGCAGATTGATGCAAATGGCAGATTGAACACGCACGCGCGTCGCATTCCCCGTCCCTTGGGGGCGCGGGTAAGACGTGCGAATACAAATAGATGTTCTCTCCTTTCGGGTCGAAGATTCTCCGCCGCCTACGGCGGAGAGCTTCAATTAAACGGTGCCCTTAATAACACAAAAAAGCTGGAAAAGCGACACAGGTTTCTTCCTATTATATAAATCATTACACATTTTTAAAGATTCTTAAAAATAAACCGCAATACCTCTAGAAATGCACGGCATCGTTCAATGGCGGATATCGACCGATTCAATTACAATTTGGTATAATATGAAACATGAAACTGCTTGTGTATATACTGTTTTTTACCTTTTGGGCGCTTCCGGCGTTGGCGCAAGTAAGCCATTACGATATCGAGGTCTCCTATGAGGAAGCGACGAGAACACTCGTGGGCTTCGAGACCGTTACATTCGTAAATACCGGTTTAGAAGCCCTTTCCGAACTATATCTCTTTCTCTATCCCAACTTCTATCAGGAACGCCATCCGAATGCGGACGACAGCCATCAACGCAAAGTCTATCCCGTGGCTTTTAATCCCGGCCGTCTCACGATTTCCGCCATAGAAGACGAAGCAGGGCGCCCCCTCCCTTACGCGCCGGATCCTTTGAGAGGCAACACCTTGATCGTTGTTCATCTCGCATCGCCCCTAGCGCCTCAACAGAGCGTTCGATTCTCGGTACGCTTCACGACGTCCATCCCCGAAAAAAGAGGCGTTTTTGGGTTTTATAAGGGTTTGGTGACTTTACAAGGCGCTTGGCATCCTTATCTCCCCCGCTTCGAGCATGGGAAATGGCGGCTTGACAAACCCCCTCCGAAGAGTCGTTTTAAAGTTCGCATTTCTCTTAAACAAGCTTTCCAAGTGGCTGGGTCCACCCCCCCGGTTCTCGATCCCCTTCAGCCAAGCCCTGATGCATATTCGATGGAGAGTGAAGCGCTTCCCTTTTTCTCGCTCTCGATTGGACCAGAATCGAAGCGATCTGAAATACGCTCTGGAAACATCCGGCTTATTTATCAGTGGTATTCGAAATACCCCCATCATTCGGATCGGATCCAAGACGTCATGAAGGACGCCCTTTCTTTTTTTTTGGAACAAAGGGGGCCCGTTCCCTCAACGCATATCACAATCGCCCAAGCGTATCTTTACCAAGATTTGACGGCGATCGGATCGAAGTTTCTCTATATCGGCAATCGTCTTTTTAAGGTATTTCCAACCCTGAAGCGCTTTCACGAGGCCAGCATTGCGAAAGGACTCTTTCAGCTTCTCTGGCAAGAAAAGCGCCCGGATGAGGAATCTTGGGTCATCGAAGGTCTTGCCGGACGGGATACAGACGCATTCATCCGGCAGCGATACGGCAAGACCTTTACTTTAACAAAATGGTTAAAACCGATCGGCTTCATACCGGTCGTCGATCAGATTTTATATTCGGAAAACATTCCACTTCGGCAAGTCTACTTCCGAGAAACCCCCGCGCCGGTGGTCAGCGAGGATGTCCGATTTTTTAACAATCCCCCCTCTGAAAGCGCAAACATTTTTTCAAAACTGGAAACCCTGTTGGGAAAAACCGAGTTTGAAAAAGCGCTCACATCCTACCGCATGCGGAATCACGGAAGCGATCAAAAAACGTCCTTTAGAAAGACGCTGTTCTTGACGACCGGCCAAGACACGGATCGTCTCATCGACTTATGGTTGAAAAAGCGGGTGGAAATCGATTTTGAGTTAAAGGAAGTCACACACCGGGACCTGAAAGGATACTATGAAACATCTATCCTCATCCACAAACATGGAGAGGGTGTCGAGCCTTTGCAAATTATCGCCCATGAAAAAAACGGATCGACGCGCCCCTTCGTTTGGGATGGAAGCGGAAAAGACCATCGCCTGGTGTTTCAAAGCCCATCGGGCATCGAGGCCGTCGAGATCGACCCCCACAAAATACTGAACGACCCAAACCGGAAGAACAACCGCCTTCCCCGTCGATGGAAGGTCTTATTGGACGATTTTCATCTCAACTACGATTTTCAAACCAAAGATCTAAGTGTCCGTGCCGGCCTCCTTTTTCAATATCTATACGATACGGAAAACTGGCTCCGATTCCTTTTTTCACATAAGACCACCGGAAACAAGTCCCACATCGCCTATACCCGGACGATTCGGAACAACCACTTGGTGACCATCGGGCTAACATATGAAACCCTTGAACCGACAAGAACCAACCGCTTTAAAGAAGAAGCCGGGTTTTTTTCCCTCGGCTACGAATTTATATTTCCGGACCTTCCCCTCGTGCCGGATGTGGTTCGACGGCTGACGACGACTTTTCCATCCTTCGATGTCGGCCTGACTTTCAATCAGCAATTCACCGGCGGGGTCTATGAAAATTCGCTGTTGGTGACACTGGATTTTCGAAGGAAATTGGTATTTTCAAATTACCACGAAATCGGCGCGAGGATTTTTGTCGGACAATCCATTGGAAAACTCTTCGAAAACAGGCGGTATGCTTTAGGAGGGACCAACGCCATGCGTGGTTATAGCCCGCTGATATTCGAAGGAAAAAATATCAGTCTGTTTTCGCTCGAATACCGTTTTCCGCTCTTTTACGATACCGATTTAAACCTTGTCGGTCTCGCCCATACGCATGCATGGCAGGGTGCGATTTTTACCGACGCCGGAATGGTGGACACATCCCACAATGTTTTCCAGGTAGATCGGTTCAAATCGGACATCGGTGCGGGCATCCGTTTCTTTGTCGATTTGTTCGGCGTATACCCGTCGGTCATTCGATTCGATGTGGCTTATCCGATCGATTCCCCGTTTCAGAGTGAGGACAAGTTGCATTACTACTTAAATGCCGGACAAGCGTTTTAAGGCCTGGTGCCTTGGAAGCGGCTGAGCGAAAGAAAGGCATGGGCAATGCCGTGGATCCCTTGAGTCGAAAATTTATTCCGAGGCGAATTCCTTATCCGACAGCGATGCTTTGCCCGGACCCAACCCGATTTTCTGGGCCATTAAGGCGATATCACCTAAAATCAGGTATAAGCAGGGGATAAGCACCAAGGTGATGGCGGTGGCGAAAAGGATGCCGTAGCCGAGCGAGATTGCCATCGGGATGATAAAGCGGGCCTGCCGGGAGGTCTCGAAGATCATGGGGGCGAGGCCGCCGAAGGTCGTCAGCGTGGTGAGTAAAATGGGACGAAAACGGCGGACGCCGGCTGCGCGAATCGCCTCTAGAGGCGATTGACCGGCATCGCGCGCGCCATTGGCGTATTCGATCATCACGAGGGCGTCGTTGACGACCACGCCGGAGAGGGCCACGATACCCATCACGCTGATGACGCTCAAGTTGTAGCCCATAATCATGTGTCCGATCACCGCCCCGACGATGCCGAAGGGAATCGCCATCATCACAATGGCCGGTTGGCTATAACTGCGGAAGGGAATGGCCAGCAGAAAAAAGATGACCATCATGGCCATGACAAAGCCTTGCCCCAATCTTTGTAGGCTTTTGCGCATTTCCGCCTGCCGTCCTTCGAAGCTATAGCTTAAACCTGGATGATCGCGCACCAAATCGGGCAACACCTCCGTCCTGAGCGCCGTCAGCACTTGGTTGGTCTCGCCGATGGGTACGACATTGCCCGTGACCGCAACGGTGCGGCGGTTGTTGTGGCGTGTGATTGTCGTATAGGCCCGCCCGCGCGCGACCTCCGCAACCTGCATCAGGGGCACATCCCGGCTCGAAGGCGTGCGGATGAGCAATTGCTCGATATCGTACTCGCTCACCCGTTCGGCCTCCGGCAAGCGCACCATCACCTTGATTTCGTTTCGCCCACGCTGCTGCCGCAAGGCCTCTACACCGAAGAAGGACCCACGAACTTGGTTCGCGACCTCTCGCACGCTGAGACCCAAGCTCTGGCCCTCAGGCAGCAAGCGAAAATCCAATTGCTGTTTTCCGGCGGCCAGGCCATCGTCGATGTCTTTCACGTTGGAATATTCGCCCAAGGCCTCGGCCAGGCGCGCACTGGCGCCCTCTAAGACCGCCACGTTGCGGTGGCTGAGCTCCACGGTCAATCCCGGTCCTCTGCCGGGACCGCCTCGGTCGGACTCGAAACGCAAGGATTCCAGACCCGGCAGGGCCCCTGTTTTTTTCCGCCACAGTTGGGTGAATTCTGCGGTGCTGATCGGACGGATGTCCGGCGGTCTTAAATAGACGATGACCTCGATGCGGTTTTCGTTGATTTCCGCGCGGACGCCCTTGTTCAATGCCGCCCCGCCGTGTCCCTTCACAATCGATTCCGCTGTTTCCACCAGTCGGTCCCGGATGGAGATGGCCTTTTCCATGGGGCTGCCGAACGGCAGCACGGCGGTGACGACGGATTGGTCGGCCTCGATCTTGGGAAAGAGGATGAAACCGAGCCGTCCGCTTACGGCATAACCCAAGACGATCATTAAGAAGGCCAAACCGAGGGCCACTGTCACATAACGATTGCGCAGGCAGCGGTCGAGAAAAGGCCCGAAACCGTTTTCGATAAAGTGCGAAAAACGGAGGCTGAAACGTTGTTGATTCTGGTGTATAAAATAACTCAAGGCGCCTTCTTTATCTTTTGGAGCATGGGCCACATGCGAAGGCAAGACAAAAAGGGCCTCGACCCAGGAAATGACAAAGACGCTACAGACCACCAGAGGGAGGATTTGGAAAATCCTGCCGATCTGCCCGGGGATAAAGTAGAGCGGGCTGAAGGCCACAATATTCGTTAAAATGGAAAACGAAATCGGCACCGCCACGTCCTGCGCGCCCCGGATGGCGGCTGTGATAAAACCCATGCCGTGCGAGCGGTATTCGTAGATATTTTCTCCGGCAATAATGGCGTCGTCCACGACGATGCCCAGGGCGATAATGAAGGCAAACATAGACACCATGTTGATGGAGACGTCCACCGAGGGGAGGAACAAAAAGGCTCCCAAGAAGGATGTGGGAATCCCCATGGTCACCCAGAAGGCCAACTTGAATTCCAGGAAGAGACCCAGCAAGGCGAAGACCAACAGCAAGCCGAAGAAACCGTTTCTGAGCATCAGTTCCAGGCGTTGGCGATAGATCACCGAATCGTCACGGTTGATTTCCAGATCGATGCCCGGCGGCAGATCGGGGGCGATTTCCACCAGGCGTTTTCGAACCGACTCCGAGACACCCAGGGGGGTTTGGTCGCCCACGCGGTACACTTCCAGGGCCATGGCCGCCTTGCCGTTGAAGCTGAGGCCTCGGTTGCTCTCTTCGAAGCCTTCCGACACGGCGGCGATCTCACCCAGGTGGAGGACGGCGCCGCTTGCCGTCGTCACGATCGGGATTTGGGCGAACTCCCGGGCCCAGTCGCGGCGCTCCTTCATCCGAATCAATATTTCCCCGCCCGATGTTTCGATGGCCCCGCCCGGCAGTTCGACGGCGGTGGAACGGATGGTTTGGGCGATGCCGCCGAGGGTCAAGCCGTAGGTTCGCAAGGCGGCCATGGATACGGATATGGTGACTTCGGCGTTTCGCACGCCGCCCAGTTCGACCTGTGTGATGCCCGGATCTTGAAGCAGCCGGTCACGCACCGCTTCCGCCAATTCCCGGAGCACCCTTTCTCCGGCCTCCCCGAAGAGGACGACGGACACGACCAGACGGCGCCGTGAGGAAAGCGCAACATCGGGTTCTTCCGCTTCCTCCGGAAAGGTCCGGATGCGGTCAACTTCCTGCTTGATATCTTGAAAGGTTTTCTGCGTCTTCCCACCTTCGATCAATTCGGCCATGATGGTGGCCATGCCCTCGCTGGCCGTGGCGTTGATCTCCTCAATGCCGTCGATGTCGCCGATGGCCTCTTCGATCGCCAAGACGATCCCCTGTTCGATTTCCCCCGGGCTCGCGCCGGGATAGGCGACGGAGATCCGGACTTCGTCGAGATCGAAGTCGGGGAAAACCTCTTTCTTGATCTTCATCGACATGAACAAGCCCCCGGCCAAGAACGCAATCATCAAAAGATTGGGCGTCACCCGATTATGCACCATCCAGGCAATGGGGCCTTGGCCTTTGGAAGGAGCTGTTTGCGCGGTTTTAGATTCTTCCATTTTTTTCTTTTTTTACTCCCCTTTCATAAAGGGGGGAAGGGGGGATTTGTATTTAGTGAAGACCTGCAAAAGGGCCAAGGTTCTAAATCCCTCTCAATCCCCCTTTTGCTAAGGGGGAGGCTTTAAAACTTCACTGCCTAGTTTGTCTTCTCTTCCAACTGCTTTGGTCTTGGTTGACTTATATCGGATTGAGACGCCGTATCCACTTCCGTGCCTGCCGGTTCGTTGTCCGTTCGCAGCGGCATGCCTTCGACCGGCGCGGCCAGATCGGTGACGACCAAGCGTTCCCTGTCCCGGAGGCCGCCGCTGACATAGACTTGATCGCGTCCCCGGAAGGCGACCCGAACCGGCCGGATTTCCAATTGGTTCTTCGCATTCATCACCCACACCGCATCGCCGTCACGCAAGAGCCGCCGATCGATCGCCGCGACATGCTTGAGATCTTGCCCCGCGATTTCGACACGGACAAAGGCGCCGATCAAGAGCAAAGGCACGGTTCCGGTTTCGGGTTTTTGACCCAAGGGATCGGGAACCGATACGAAAAGACGGGCCATGCGGCCTTCCGCTTCGAGATCGCCGGCCAAGCGCAGGACGGTGCCGCTTCGATAGGTCTTACGACCCCACACGGCTTCGTTGGTGATGCGGGCGGCCGATCCGGATGTGCTTCCTTTTAAACCGGGGATCGTAATCCAATCCAATTGATTGACCGGGATCAATACCTCGATCCAGTATTCGTCCGTGCCGACCAGCGTGGCCAAGCGGGTGGCGCTGCCGACCGATTCGCCCAAATCGACTTCGCGTGTTTTCACGATGGCATTGAAAGGCGCGGTCACTTTGGTCCGTTCGAGATCCCGCCGGGCCTGAGCCAAGGCGGCCTTGGCCTTTTGGACTTCGGCACGAGCGCTTTGAAGCTGCGGCAGACGCAAGACGAGGTCTCGGTCTCCCACATCAACAGACTGACCCAGTAATTCGAATTCTCTCAGGGCGACGCTTTGCTGGCCCAGTTCCAATTTTAAGTTACTTTCCGCTTGTTGGAGGTCTCCAGCCCGCTGATGGACGGTCAGTTCGTAATCCGAAGGATCGATATGGAGAATCGCTTCACGGCTTTGAAACCGTCCACCTGGAATGAAAGACGGACTGACCCAAAGGATTTCGCCGGTGACCTGCGGGAAGAGGGCGATCTCGCGTGCAGGACGGACCGTCCCCATGCCGCTCACCCGCACGCGATGATTCGAAAATCGGACATCTTGCACCTCCACCAAGCGGGCGCGGCGTTCCGGCGCTTGGCGCTGGGTCTTCGGTCCCGTCTTCATCAAGCGAAAGGCCAGAGCCGCACCGGCGGCAAGGATGACCAGCACCATCAGGACGCGCAGCAGCGTCGGCAGGCTTGCGCTTTTGGCGGGCTTGGGTTTTCTTCGGATCGGAGGCTCAGTCATGTCTTTCTTTTGCGTTTATTCCCGTTCTGCTTTCGCATCGGTCCTGATCACCGCCGCTTGAAGCGGGCGATTCATCCGCCATCCCCCGCCGAGGGCGCGATGGAGGGCGATGCGAAAGGCCAGAGCCTCGCGTTGGGCCTGAAGCAAGCTGCGTTCGAGGGCCTGGTGGCTCAGGAGAAATTCCAGGACCCGCAAGTAATCCTCCGCGCCTTGGAGATAGCTGTCGCGCGTCCGTTCAAGCACCTGGGTGGAGAGGGCCAGTTGCGTGTTCAAGCTGGAGATGAATTCGCGCTGATTCGCCTCTTGAACCAGGGCATTCTCAACCTCCGTCATCGCCTCGAGGACGCGCTGCCGGTAGTCGTTTAATCTTTGGGAGAGGACGGCCAGGCTCCGGCGGACCTCGGCGCGGCGCCTCCCGCCGTCAATCATGGGCACGACCATGTTGGCCGCCAGGGTCGACAGCCAGTTATCGAAAAGTTGACCGATGGACTCACTGGAACTGTTGATCTGCGCGGAAAAACTCAAACGCGGAAAACGGTTTGCGACCGCAGTGCCGACTTGTTCGTTCGCGGCAAGCAGCTTGGACTGGGCGCTGCGGATGTCGGGACGGCGCTGGACCCGCTCGGCGGGAAGCCCTGTCTCCGGCAGGGGCGGCAGTGGAATCAATTGGGTCGGCCGCGCGGAAACCCGGGTTGCCGAGGGCTTGCCCAGCAGGACGGCCAGTTGATGTTCCAAGACACGCGTGCGGCTCTGGGCCAAGGCGATCTCGCCGCGGCTCGATTCCACCAGTTGCCGCTGCCGGAGGACGTCGGCGGCCCGGACACGGCCCCGGCGGAAACGGAAGGTAACGAACGCCAAGATTTGCGTGTTCACGCGCAACTGTCTGTTGAGCAATTCGCGCTGGCCGTATTGCTCGACCAGACGGTACCAGGTGTCGGCCACTTCCGCGCTGAGGCTTATGGCCGCGGCTTGCAAATCTTCCTCGCTGGCCCTGAGATCGAAGGCGGCCGCTTCTTTTTCCGATCCGATCCGCCCCCAAAGATCGAGCTCGTAAGCGGCCCGAAGCCCCAGAGAAAAACGGTCGAAGGATCGGGTCTGAAATCCCGTGCTCAAGGTTCCAGCCGCCCCGCGCGACTCGCTGCGGGCGGCGTCCGTTTGCAGATCGAGGGTCGGATAACGCGCCGCGCCCGCGCGCTCGGCCACGGCCGCCGCCTGGTCCAGCCGGTCCCAGGCGCTCTTGAGACTGAAGTTATCGGACAAGGCCCGCGTAACGAGCGCATCCAAGACGGGATCTTGGAAGGCCTTCCACCACGCTGCCTGCACCGCAGCATCGCCCGAGCGGGAAAAATGTTCGGGGAGCACCATCGCCGGTTTGATTGGTAAAGGAAGGCTTGTGCAAGCAAGGAGTCCACCCATCAAAAAGAAAAAAAAGGCCAGGGCCTTCAGGTGTGCAAGCAGCCGTTTCAAAATATTACACCCAAAATATCACGTCGATGACGGGGCCTTGCGGTCATGGCATGCACATCCGCGTGTCGCGCGTAAAATGGAAGAGATACGAGATCAAAATGGGAAGCCGGACGAAGGTGATAATCGTTTCTCCAAGGCCTTTCTTGAGATGGAAGGGATAAAGCCATTCAAAGGTGCAGCGGCTTGATGGGCGAAAGAACGGCCGCCGGATCGTCTTTCCAGACTTTGGGGTCGGCATCGACATAAAGCTCCACCTCGTTGCCGTCGGGATCGCTCAGGTAGAGGCTTTGACTCACGGTGTGATCGCTCATGCCTTCAATGGCAATACCTTGCGCCTCCAGCTCCGCCTTGGCGGCGCGGAGCGCATCGAGATCGTCCCCGATTTTGATGCCGATGTGGTAGAGGCCCAAGCGGCGTCCCGCCGACGGCTTGGGGGCATCGCCGACTTCAATGAGCAGGAGTTCGTGATGGGTGCGCCCCGAGGTCAAGCCCGCGGCCTTGCCCTCGAAAATACGGCCGATTTCTTGAAAACCAAGGAGGTCTCGATAAAATCCCAGCGCACGTTGGAGATCTTTCACATAGAAGACGACGTGTCCCAAATACTGTGCTTTCATCTTCATATCCTCTTTGTTGTGTTCCCCCTTTGAAAAAGGGGGAAGATTCAAACAGATGCGGAAGCCTCATGTGGCTTTTTTTCGGATCCCCAGTTTTTTTATGCGATATTGCAGGGTCGCGCGGTGCAAACCCAGGCGCTTGGCCGCGCCCTTCGGCCCCGACACCACCCAACGGCATTGATCCAAGACCTTCAGAATATGATCCCGTTCAACGACGTCGAGTCGATCGGCATCCGCGAACTGCAAAGCGCTTCGATTGCCTGGCTGATCGCCCAAGTCCTCGACGATGAGTTCCGGACCTTGGGCTAAAATGACGGCCCGTTCGATCATGTGATGTAACTCGCGAACGTTTCCCGGCCAGTCGTAGGCCGACAGCGTCTGCAATGTCTTGGGGTGGATGCGGTTGATCTTTTTTCGGTAGCGGGCTGCGTGTCGATTTAAAAAATGATCGGCAAGCAATGCAATATCCTCCCGCCGTTCCCGCAGCGGGGGAACGGTCATGGGCAGGACCTTGAGCCGGTAGTAAAGATCGGCGCGGAAACGGCCGAACTTCACGGCGGTCTCTAAATCGACGTTGGTGGCCGCCAGAATCCGGACATCCACTTTGATGGTTTTTACGCCGCCGAGGCGTTCGAATTCCTGCGATTCGATCGCGCGCAACAGTTTTGCCTGCAGGCCGATGGGCAGCTCGCCCACTTCGTCCAGAAAAAGGGTTCCCTCATTGGCCAATTCGAAGCGGCCGATCTTGCGTGCTTCGGCATGGGTGAAAGCCCCTCTTTCGTGACCGAAGAGTTCCGCTTCGATGAGGCTTTCGGGAAGTGTGGCGCAATTGACCCGAATAAAGGGTTGATTTCGGCGCGGCGAGCTTTTGTAGAGGGTTTGCGCCACCAGTTCCTTGCCGGTTCCGGTTTCTCCCATGATGAGCACGGTGGAGTCCGTCGGTGCGATCCGGTCGATCATGTTCAAGGTTTTCAGGAAGACCGGGCTTTCTCCAAGCAAGGGGTCCCCGTGGTCTTGCCCTTTGATCTCTTCACGGAGATAGCGGTTTTCCATTTCGATTTGGTCTTTGAGCGCTTGAATTTCCACGAAAGCTTGGAGATTGCTGATGGCCTGGGATAAGTGGTGCCCAAGATAGTCGCATAGGGCGACATCCCGTTCCGAAAAGGCATTCCGGCGGTGGCTGCCGATCAGGAGAAAGCCGAAAGGCATGTCTCTGGCGTACAGCGGCGTCAGCAAGCTTGAAAGAAGGCCGAGCGACTCCAAGTAAGGGATCTCGGGAGATGCACAGCGGTTGTGTCCGGTCAACAAGAGTGGATGCTTGGTGGTCATGGCCTCCGAAAAGGCCGATGTTTCGTAGAGAAGGTAGAGAAGATGGTTGAATTGATCGAGGTCGAGCGAGAGACCTTCCGTCGAAATCGTCTCCAAACGAAGATCCACACCGTGTCGATGCAATGCAATCAGGGCGCTGCCGTTGTTTGGGATCACCTGCTGAATGATGTCGGTGACACTCGGAAACAGGGTTTCCATCGTCACGCTCCCGGCCACGGCGCGCCGATCAATCGCCAAGAAGACATTTCGCTCCTCAATGGCGAGGACGGCTTGCAGGCTCGGCGCAACGCGCCGTCCGATCCCCTCCAACAATATGCGGTCTCTTTCCTTCAACGCGCCGTGTCGATGCACGCCGAGAAAGATCACACCGATGGTGCGCTCCGCGCTCTGTTCATCTTTTGAAGGAACCATCAAGGGCGCGATGATGCAAGATGACGCTTTGCGCCACTTGCCCAAGGCCACACCTTCCGACCAGGAGGAACCGATGAGATTGTCGCAGAGTAAGGCGCGTTGCGCCAGCACGGCGGACTGTTTCATCGATCCTTCGGTCGGGAGTTGACTGATTTCGTATCCCGGCGTGCCGGGATCGAGATGCTCCGCCGAAATACACGTGAACGATTCCGCACAAGCGCTATAGAGGTAGAGCCCCGCGACATCGAAATCGAGGTAGCGGGCCAACTCACGATTGAAGACTTTGGAAAATTCTCTGGAAGACCTACAGGCCACCAATGCATTAAGGGTTTGCACGAAGGCGCGTGGATCTAAATCGATCTCCTCCAAACGGGCTGCATCCATTTTCCTCTTGCCTACGGGGAGACTCGACCGATGCAAGTCATATCTCGCAATCGACCGCTTTGGGCTCAATCGCTGTCACCATTTACTATAAAACAAGGGAAGAGACAGAGTAAACCCACGATCGGCGGTTTCACGCTGCTCAATCTCGGGATTTGGGTTGAAGTGTCCCTTCTCACCCTTCGGCGACAAGGGGCGCTTGGGTGCCTTGCTTAAGACAATAGGGCAGGCGCGAGGATTTCCCGTGCAAACTGAGCAAAAGTTGTGGAGGGTGCTATGTCCGCCGAACGCCCTTGCTCGGGTTTGAGACGGCCCTCGTCGATACTCCGATGGAGTTCGGCCAATTGTTCGGCATAATCTTTTCCCAAACCCATGTCACACATCGCTTCGACGGCCTGCTCCGCTGTCACTTGCACGTGTTTGACAACACGGCCGATCGCTTCCGAAATGTTTGCTGCCACTTCGTCGAAACTTAGGTCGGCCGGGCCATGTAGCTCAATCACCCGCTTGCCCGACCAAGCGGGATCGGCCAAAACGGTCGCGGCGGCCGCCGCGATATCCCTCGTGGCGATGAAGGACGTTTTGGCCGATCCCGATACCGGCAGATAGATGGCGTTGGCTTGTTGAATACTCCCGACTGCCGTCAAAAAGTTTTCCATAAAATAGCCCGCCCGTAAACAGGTGAGATGGGCATCGCTTTGCATCAATGAGAGTTCGGCGTCTCTGAGGCCGAGTATCGGACCCGTTCTCTCCGTCAGATGCGCGCCGATGGCAGAAAGTAGCACCACACGGGGGATCGTGTTCGTTCCCACGGCGCAAACAACATGGTCCGTGATCCGGTTGTAATAGGAGCGGACATTTTTGGCGGCGATATGGGGCGGAATTAAGAAAAAAAGCGCATCCGCCCCTTCCGTTGCTTTTCGGATATAAGCGCCGTCATTGAGATCCCCTTCGATCACGCTTGCCCCCATCATTTGCACCTGTTGTAGTTTTTCGGCGTTTCGGGCCAGCAATACCAATTGCACATCTTCTCTCTCCAATAGCTTTTCAACCAACTTGCTTCCGATCTGTCCGCTGGGTCCGGTGATGGCGATTTTCATTTTTTCCTCCTCGTTAGGAAAAGGTAAAACAATATCAATTATTCAGGGTCTTCGTAGGCATGCGGGGGACGCCAGGGAAAGGGCCCCATATGGCCATCCAGCATGATGCGCCAAACATTCAAGTGCAGCCACTGATCGTACATGCCCCAGTCCTGATACTTGGGAAGTTTGACGGCGCCAGGGACCTCTGTAAAAGGGGTGCCCTTTTTAAATTCCGCAAAGATGGCTGCTTGCAGGTCGTCGATAAAAGCAATCGTTTCCCTCACATGTTCTTTGGTTCCTGTGGGCTTGCCGCTGGCGTTATGGGAATAGACAGCCACATTAAAATCCAAAGTTTCGATCTTATTTAAAGAGCGTTTCCATCCTTTTATATTAAATGCCTCTTAACGAAAGTCAGTGATTGGAATAGGTTGATGAATCAAACAG
>JBHHXH010000070.1:0-13778 GCA_046756925.1 Nitrospiria bacterium | reverse complement strand
GAATACCAAGCGCATTGCCCCCTGTTTCGTCATCTTTTTGACACGTCTTCTCTTCCCAAACGAGACTATTTTGAAGAGGAGGGCGTCGCCCTTGCAGAAAAGCTGGTGTCCTTGCAAAGGGACGAAACAAGGGTTAAAGACGAAATCGCACAAGTAAAGAAGGCGCTCTGGGCCTATGCGCAGAAAAAAGGTCTGGAAGTCGTTTTTACCAAAACGCACAAAGTACGGATCAAGGTCTATGAAAATATAAAATTTCCCGGCAAAAATGACCCGGGCCGGGCAGACCTGGAAAAACTTGTGAAAGAAGGAGGGAAATGGGAAGAGGTTTCGATTCTGGATGTGTATACTCTTTCCAAAGTCCTCCAAAAGGGCGCTTGGGATGAGGCGTTCGTCGAACCAATTAAAAAGATGGGCACAGCGGATCAAAGCCTTTGGATTAAAGCCTTCCCACGGCAAGGGTGGAGGGGTGGATAACCGGGGTGCATCATGCATTCCAGTGGACGAAGGTTGTTCGTTGACTCTCCGGGATTTCAGGATATACTTAAAAAGGCTTGCGCAAAAAAGGGCCATCGGCAAAAACAGGGGCCCCAATCGATTTCGGTTCTATATTTAATCCAACGATCCAAAAATTTTTGTTGACATTCTTGAATTGTTTACGGTAAAACCATCTAAAATTTCTACTGCACCACGGACCAAAACAACCTAGAGGAGGAAAATATGACCAAGTGGAAGTGGATTCTTGCAGGATTTCTCATTGCTGCGGCGCCTTTAATCGTCTATGCACAGGCAAAACCAGAACATGAACCGCTCAAGCCAAGGGTTCCCCCCAGTGCGATGGCAAAGGCCAAGGGCATGAAGCCCCCCATGCCGAGCAGCCCTGGGGTTATTGCAGAAGGAAAAACGCTTTTCACCGGCAAAGCCACCTGTTTCGTATGTCATGGCATGGAAGGCAAGGGTGATGGACCCGGTGCCGCCGGAACCTCGGTCGGACCGCGAAATTTTACCAATCCGGCTTTTCATAAGGCGAAAACCTGCGGAGAATTGTTTTGGGTGGCCGCCAATGGAAGTATGGGAGATCACTCCGGTGAAGATCCGAGCCATGAAGATGGAACCGGCATGGTGCCTTACCTGCAGGGCCATACCTCCGAATTGGACCTTGACGGAACGCCCACGGTCAACGAAGAAGAGCTGTGGAAGATTGTCCACTTTGAGGCCAGTCTCGGCGGAGCGAAGTGCTGATCCAGTCTCGGAACGGGATGCATGAGATCAAAGCTTCCGTAGTGGAAATATCAATAAAAAAGGGGCGGTCATCTGACGGCCCCTTTTTTATTGTGCCCGAAAAGCCGGTCGGTCGCCATGATCACAGACGACATTGCCTTGGTCACACCGTTCGGAACAAGACGGCTAGGTTATCCATCACCTGCTTGGGGGAAGTCGTTTAATCCGACAAGACTTCCAGGACCTCGTCGATCCGAGAAACCCCGATCAAGTCCATTATGATCCCTTCCGGTTTTTCTTCTTTCAGGGCGAGTGTGTTGCGTTGTGGCAGAATGCAGCGCGTGAATCCCATTTTTTCCGCTTCACGTATGCGCCGAGCCGCTTGCTGAACCCCTCGGACTTCACCTGCAAGCCCCACCTCTCCAAAAACAATGGTCTCCGGGTCGATGGGGCGGTCTCGAAAAGAAGAAACGGCCGCCGCCAAAATCCCCAGATCGATAGCCGGCTCATCAATTTGAATGCCACTGACCACATTGATAAAGACGTCCTGGTCCGCCAAGTGCATGCCCGCCCTTTTTTCCAAAATCGCGAGCAGCAGCGACACGCGGTTCGGATCGACGCCCAAGGCCATGCGCCGGGCCGATCCAAGGTGTGATCCACTGACCAAGGCTTGAAGCTCGACCAACATCGGTCTGCTCCCTTCTTGTGTTGCCACGACGACCGATCCCGCGGCATGTTTCGGTCGCTCGGTGAGGAAGAGTCCCGAAGGATTCGCCACTTCCAATAATCCGGCCCCTTTCATTTCGAACACCCCCAACTCGTTGACCGGCCCGAAACGGTTTTTCACGCCGCGCAAAATGCGGTAGGGATGATCCTTCCCGCCTTCGAAATACAAGACGGTGTCGACAATATGCTCCAAAATGCGCGGGCCGGCAATCGCGCCCGACTTGGTCACATGCCCGATAATAAAGACGGCCGTTCCCAATCGCTTCGCATAATACATTAGCTGAGTCGCCACCTCGCGGATCTGGCTGACACTCCCCGGCGCCGCAGATACCTTTCGGGTATAGACGGTTTGAATGGAATCGATCACGATTGCGCGAGGTTCAAGTTTGAGGGCGTGCCCGAGAATTTCTTCATAGGCCGTTTCGGCCAGTACAAAAAGATGATCCGATTTGATTTGCAGCCTGTCGGCGCGAAGCCGAATTTGACCGGCCGACTCCTCCCCGGAAACATATAAGACTTTCTCCGCTTTGTTTCCCAAATGATGGACGGATTGAAGGATGAGGGTTGATTTTCCGATCCCGGGATCGCCTCCGATCAAAATCACCGATCCGGCGACCACGCCGCCGCCGAGAACCCGGTCAAACTCGTGAGAGCCGGTTTCGATCCTCGGATCGGATGAGATATCGATGGCCGATAGGGGAATGGCTTGAGGTGGGTTTTTCCCCACGGGCCCGGGCGCCGTCCAGGCATCCATGTTCGAAGGCGACTCGGTCGGATGGATCGCCTCTTCCAATAAGCTGTTCCATTCACCGCAATCGGGGCAGCGTCCCAACCACTTTGATGAGCGATATCCGCATCCCTGACAAAAGAACGCGGTTTTTATTTTGGCCATCTCTTCTCCTCATCCGCGCATGATATGGAAACGTTTATTGAAAAGCAAACACCGAATCGCGGTCTTCTTGTGAAGCCGTTTGGCACGCGCTTGTATTTCAGGAAGGAGCTGGCTACAATAATCACATAACCTTCGAATAGAGCGAGGTCATGCCGGAACAGATTAAAAATTATATCCATGGAGAATGGGTCAATGCCACGCAGGGTGCCGTGTTCGAAAGTATCAACCCCGCCGATCACCGGCAAATCCTGGGGCGCTGTCCCGATTCCGATCAGTCCGACGTCCATCGCGCCGTCCTGGCCGCGAGGGATGCGTTCCCTGCCTGGCGTGAAACACCGCCGCCGAAGCGCGGAGAAATTATTTTCCGGGCGGCGGAGATCCTGGTCAAACGCAAGGACGTGTTGGGAGAGCTGGTGTGCCGGGAAATGGGAAAGATCCTGCCCGAGTCCCTGGGCGACGTTCAAGAAGCGATCGACATGTGTTATTTTATGGCCGGGGAGGGACGGCGTCTCTCGGGAGAGACCGTGCCTTCGGAGCTTCCCTATAAAGATGCCAAATCGGTCCGGGTCCCTATCGGGGTCTTTGCCCTGATCACACCCTGGAATTTTCCGACCGCCATTCCGATTTGGAAACTGGCGCCCGCATTGGTGTGCGGGAACACCGTGGTTTTCAAGCCGGCGGAAGAATCGCCCCTCTGCGCCACCCGTCTGGTCGAAATTTTTGAGGAAGCCGGGCTTCCCCCCGGCGTGTTGAACCTCGTCCATGGTTTCGGGGAACGTGCGGGAGAACCGCTCGTTCGGCATCCCGAAGTCGATGGCGTTTCCTTTACCGGCTCCAACGAAGTGGGTGAAAAGTTGTCGGTCCTCTGTGCCGGTCAACACAAAGATTTCATGATGGAGACCGGCGGAAAAAACCCGATCATTATCCTGGACGACGCCCCGCTCGATCTCGCCGTCGAAGGCGCCCTCTGGGGCGCGTTCGGGACGACGGGGCAGCGATGCACCGCCGCCAGCCGCCTGATTGTACAGAACGGCATCTATGCGGATTTTCTGAGAACGTTTACCGAAAGGGCATCGAGGCTGAAGATCGGAAACGGTCTGGATAAAAGGGTTGAGATGGGGCCGATCATCAGCCCCGCCCAGTTCGAAAAGGTCTTGAACTACATCCGAATCGGACAGGAAGAAGGGGCGACGCTGCATCTGGGAGGGAAGGCCTATCGGGAGGGAGACTGCGTTCACGGCACTTATATCGAACCCACGATTTTTACCGATGTGCAGCCGCAGATGCGCATCGCCCAAGAGGAGATCTTCGGACCCGTCGTTTCGATCATACGCGCCGCCGATGTGCGGGAGGCGATCGAAACCGCCAACGGGATCGCCTTCGGACTGTCCTCGGCCATTTATTCCCAAGATGTCAACAAAACCGCCCTGGCGGAGCGGGATCTCGACACCGGGCTGGTCTATATCAACGCGTCGACCATCGGCGCGGAGATACAACTTCCCTTCGGCGGGACCAAGCGGACCGGGCTCGGTCCGCGTGAGGCCGGCGGCCGCGGCGGGGCGCTGGATCTTTACACCAAGTGGAAAATCATTTACCGCGATTTCAGCGGCCGTCTCCAAAAGGCGCAAATAGATGATTGAAAGAATGGTTCGCTTGATCGGCATCCATGCCGGACGGTCGCATCCCTGCGCCTTCATTTCAATTGTCGGCGTCATCGGGGTTTTTTTGTTTCTTCCCGGCTGTTTGCCGTCCGAGGGCACAGACCAGCCTTCGCTCCCGGTCGGCACGACAAACCTCTCAAAGAATGGATCGGTTTCGTTTGCGCCGGACATCGCCTCCAATGGCGAAATCGTTTATGTCGTATGGACCGATATTATTGGAGACAATCAAGAGATCGTATTGGTGCGGTCGGGGGATGGCGGACAAACCTTTAGCGAAACGATGAATGTTTCCGAAACACTCGACCCGTCGATCAATGCGCAAATCGCCGTGTCGGGCACAACGGTCTACATCGTATGGGAAGAATTTTTAAGCGAACAGGCGGAGAGCGACATCTTCTTCCGTAAGGCGGAAGATAGCAATGGCGGCTTGAACTGGTCTTCTAAAAAAAACATATCCTTATCCGGACCGGTCTGCAATGATTCGATCGGCCCGGCTATGGATCCCTGTCCCTCACAATTTCCGGCCCTTGCGGCGGATGGCGAACGGATTCTAGTCGCTTGGAGCGAATCCGTCGTATATGAATTCAAGGAGATTACCATTGAAGAATCGACGGGACGCGACTTTATACACGTTGTCGCCGATATCTTCATGCTTGGCTCATCGGACCGGGGGGAATCGTTTCAGCCCTTGGGCATGCCCCCAAGTCTTTCGATCTCAAACAAGGGAAATTCCCGTTCCTTAAACCCGGCGCTGGCGGCGGCGCCAGGCACATTTTATGTGGCGTGGACGGATTTAGATACGGTCCCACCCAATAACCAGCCGGAACATTCGGAGATCTTTTTTAGAAGTAGCGACGGATCGGTTTTGACGCCCCCTATCGGGAGCAGTGAGACGATCCTCTCAAGTCCGATCAGAGGTTCGGGGAGTCCGGACCTTGCGGCTGGCGATGGAAACACCTATCTTGTTTGGGAGGGGACGCCGGCGGAGGCGGGAAGCTGCCAATTCGGTTCGGATATTTTCTTGGTTAAATCCACAGACGGTTTTGCGACGGTGATCGGTCTGCCGACAAATATATCCAACAGTGCGTGCCGTGCAAACAATGGAAATGTATCCGCCTTTGGAAACAAGGTTTATATTGTGTGGGAAGACAATGCGCCCGGCCGAAGCGGATTGTTATTTCGAATGTCGCAAGACGGAGGAGATAGTTTCTCCGAAGCGGCGCATCTCAATAACACGAGCGGCTCCGTGGCAGCACCGGCGGTTTCGGCCCAAGAAAACGGGCTTTTTGCCGTGTGGGAAGACGCGCTCCTTGGTAATTTGGAGATCTTTTTTTCCAAATTATAATTGCCTGGAACGCTTGCCTTTTTGTCCCAATCTCCGGGATTCAATCTTGGATATCACAAGCGCCTTGACAATCACGCTCCGTTTCTCTAAAACAGATGGGGCATGGTCACATGGCTGATCCCGATGGCAATTCAGACGGGCCGCCTCAGCTAAGATCGATGGCTTATGGCGCATAAACGATTTCGGATCAATAAAATCCTGCACGGTGTGATTCGAAGTAAGATCGGACGTTTGAGCTTATTGACCGTCGGGATTCTCCTATTTGGGGCGGCCGGGCTGAGTTATTTTGAGAAAACCCCCAGTATGTTCGATGCTGTCTGGTGGAGTTTCGTGACGATCACCACGGTCGGCTACGGTGATGTGACCCCGTTGACCTTGGGCGGAAGGATCACCGGCGTGGTGGTCATGGTCTTCGGCATCGGTCTGCTGGGCATGTTTACGGCCACCGTGGCGAGCATTTTTGTGGAGGGAAAACTGAAACAGGATCGGGGCCTGAGGCATGTTTCAGTCGTAGACCATTTCTTGATTTGCGGTTGGAGTTACGAGGTTCGCGAGATTGTCGAAGAAATGCGGGCGGACCGGAAAGTGGCGGACAAGCCGATCGTCCTCATCGCAGATCTTCATGAAAAACCGATTGAGGACGATCGCACCTATTTTATTTCGGGTGAGGTCAACAATCAAAACCTGGAGAAGGCCAACCTAGCCGAAGCCTCGGCCGTCCTGATCGTATCGGACGACCGGCTCGATGCTCATACGAGAGACGCAAAGGTCGTATTCAATACGCTTACGGTTCGCGCGAAGCGGCCGGACGTTTATGTCTGTGTCGAGATTTCCGATCCCAAAAACGCCGCCCATTGCAAAAGCGCCGGCGCCGATGAGATTATCGTCATTGGAGAATTAAGCAGTAATCTTCTGGTTCAGGCGGCCCTCGATCACGGCATTACACAGGTCATCACCGAGCTCGTCAGCAATCGATTCGGAAGCAGTCTTTATAAAATCGCCCCCCCGAACACCTTGGTAGGGCTTCCCTTCATCGAAGCGATGGAAAATTTGAAGCGATCGCACAACGTTATCCCCGTTGCTGTGGAGTCAAAGGCGGCAAATCGATTTATGTGTAATCCACAAGGAGACTATCGGATCGGGCCGGAGGATCGGCTGGTGATCATTGCGGAAGGGCGACCGCACTTTATGCAACAATCATAAATAACCGACAAGGAGAGGGGCGATAGGATGTCTGAAAATCTTGAAAAAGTGAAGACCTACCTACAGGAATTAGGGTTTTCGATTTCAAACGAAGATAAGGATGAAGAATTGGTTGTGATCGACGACGAGGAGAAGGGCATCAATCATCTTGTGATCGATTGCGAAGATCCGATCTTAATCATCGAACAAAAAATCATGGAGGTTCCCAAGCAGACAGCGCCATTCTTTAAACGACTGCTTCAGATGAACCGCGCAATGGTGCATGGGGCCTTCGTTCTGGATGAGGACGGGAATAACATCCTCTTTCGAGACACCCTTCAATTAGAAAACCTCGACCGGAACGAATTGGAAGGCTCGATCAACGCCTTAAGCCTTGCACTGGCGGAAAACGCCAACGAACTGATTGATTTTAGTAAAAATTAAGCCATGCTCAGGTTTTGTGTTCATTTAGAAAGGTTCTGGGTGGTTTTGGCGTTATAGACCGATCTGTTTGGATCATACCAAGGAGGAACAATATGGCAGGCATTTTTCAACGGATTTTTAAAATAGGACAATCGGAAGCCCACAGTGCGATTGATAAATTGGAAAATCCGATTAAACTAACGGAGCAGGGGATTCGAGACCTCAAAAAAGACCTGCAGGAGTCGATGCGGAGTCTTGCCGAGGTGAAGGGGGTTTCCATTCGCCTGAATCGCGAAGCGGAGGACCATAAGAAACGCGCGGCCGATTACGAACGGAAGGCGATGCTGCTTTTAACGAAGATGCAAAATGGCGAGTTGGATCAGGCCGATGCGGAACGTTTGGCCTCGGAATCCCTAAGTAAAAAGGAAGCCGCCAGCGAAAATGCAATACGTTTATCGAAAGAGCGGGACAATCAGGATCGAATGATCGCGCAACTCCAACAAAACGTCGAAAAACTCAAGTCGACGATATCAACCTATGAAAACGATTTAATTACACTTCGTGCCCGGGCCAAGACGGCGGCCGCCACCCGGAAGATCAACCAGCAGATGGCCCGGGTGGATTCGTCTGGTACGATTTCGATGTTGGAAAAGATGAAAGCGAAGGTGGAGGAGGACGAGTCTCTGGCGCAATCCTACGGAGAAATCGCCGCGATCGACAAGAGCGTCGATGACGAAATCAATGCCGCCTTGGCCGGTGGTCAATCGGCGGCGGCCAGCAGTAACTTGGCCGAACTCAAATCGAAAATGGGGATTGCAAAATGATCCTTTGGCCCTTCCAGTCGATCATGAGGGAAGCGGGGAGATCATGACGGGAGCCATTATCATCCTCCTCGTGTTCTGCGGCCTTGCCTTTTACTTCATCAAGAAGAAAAAAGGGGCCGAGAAAGAAGACGCCGGTTTTAAACAGCGGATTCCGCGTTCACCCACCTATGCAAAGGACGATCTACGCATCGAAAACGTCGAGGCCGGGGGTGTGATCCATTTGAGTGGTATCGGACCCGACTTGGAGGAGTTCGATGTCCGCATTCTCGCAAAACATCTTTACCGTCAAGGTGGATCGTCCTGGTGGGAGCTGGAGGGCGAGTCACCGAAAGGCAAGGTTTGGATCGACCTCGAAGAAGACGACGAATTGGAACTGTCGATCAGCTTAAAAAAACTCAAGCTGCGTGATATCGCCCTCTCAAAAGACGACCTCGACCGGATCGACGACGAAGAAGAAGGCGAATTGGCCTATCGCGGCGAAAAATATTTCTACGAAGATTCCGATGAGGCGACCTTCTATAAATACGGGAACGAAGCGAACGGCGAGCGCTTTTATTATTGGGATTTTGAAAACGATGCCGGCGACAAATTTATCGGCGTCGAAAAATGGAGCGACGGCTCGTTCGAAGCCGCCTACAGCGAACCGATCCAATCGCACCAAGTCACCGTTTACAGCCTGAAGAAATAGGAACTGACGATGGAAGGTCTCGGCGACGAAATTTTACATGGCATGGCGTTGATATTTCTTTACATGCTCGTCCTTCTGCTGGCGAAGATGGCGAAAGACAAACTCACGCCCTATCGCGTCGACGAAGAATTGCACGAAAAAGACAACGTGGCCTTGGCCACCAGCATCGCCGGTTACTTGGCCGCGACGACGATTATTTTTATTGGCTGCCTGCTCGGGCCTTCTCAAGGCATCACGGCCGATCTGATGACGGTGGGGGGGTATTCCATGCTCGGTATCGCCTTATTGAATTTCTCGCGGGTCATCAACGACCGCTTCATTCTCCACAGTTTTTCCAATGTAAAGGAAATTATCGAAGACCGGAATGTCGGCACCGGCGCCGTTCTTTTCGGGTCCTATGTCGCATCGGGCCTGATCGTTGCGGGTGCGATCCACGGCGAAGGCGGCGGCATCCTCAGCCTGCTGGTGTTCTTCTCTCTTGGACAAATCTCGCTGATCCTCTTCTCGAAGATCTATAACTGGATGACGCCTTTCGATATTCATGAAGAAATCGAACACGACAACATCGCTGCCGGGGTCGCCTTCGGCGGCACGCTCGTGGCCGTCGGCATTATTTTAATGAAGGGGGCCTCCGGCAATTTTGTCGGTTGGGCGTATAACCTCGGCATCTTCGGGATGGACATGCTGCTGGTATTTTTGCTGTTGCCGATGGTTCGATTTTTTTTCGACAAAGTGATCCTGCCCAAGACCTCGCTCGATCACGAAATTCAATACGACCGCAACCTTGGGGCGGGGCTGATCGAAATGATCGGCGCGATCTCGTTTTCCGTGATCTTGCTGTTTACAATGACATGATTCGGAAACCATTTTTAAAAGTCACCACCCAATGAGCCATCAAGATAAAAAACAAACGGCCATGGCCCTCATCGCATTTGCGGTCCTCTCCTTCATCACCGCCCTGGGCTTTAATATCACGACGGGTGGCGGGCTTGCCCAAACGCTGCCGCCGGAAGGGGGAATCCTCGGTCCCATTCAAGTCGATAAGAACCGGGCCGTCTATCAAATCACCGTTGCACAAAACATCAATCGCGACGGCCAATGGAACCACGTGGAAGGGGCGGTGCTGGACGTGAAAAAAAACCACCTTTTCAGCTTTGGCGAGGAGTTTTGGAAAGAATCGGGTTATGACGACGGCGGGGCATGGACGGAACGCAAAACCGACTACACCATCAAGGTGACGCTTCAAAAGGGCAGCTATTATCTCGGCTTCGATGCAGAAAATGTCGGCCCCGGCGCCAGCCAAATTCATGTGATCGCCAAGCCCAAGAGCGGGAGCGCCGTGCCTTTTTTTACCGCCGGCGTGATCGCGCTCATCCTGGGGGTGATTGTCAACGAAATGGCCAGCGGATCTATCGGCAAGGGATTGCGGAAGTTCGACAATGCCTATTAAGAGGAAAGGCTTGCGGATGCGTAACCAACGCGGCGGCGTCTTCCTGGGCGTGCTCATCGTATTGGCGCTCGTGTATTTTTTTCTGTTCTCGCTCAGTTTCAGGGGGTGGGGCTACCCCGCCTACTACGGCGGATACGCCTACGGGCCTTCCTTTTGGTATTGGGGCGGTCCCCGTTATTACGGCACCCCCAGCGTGAGAAGGGGCAGCACCGGCGGCCCCAACCGCATGGGCGGCGGTCCCAGGGCCGGAAAGTAAAACGGGATGAACGATGATACCCTAAAAAAAGGATCGAAAAAGGAAACCTCGATCCTCATCGCCTCGATCTTTATCGCGGGGCTTTGTTCCATCGTTTATGAGCTGCTCATTAGTACGGCCTCTTCATATTTCTTAGGCGACAGCGTCAAGCAGTTCTCCGTCACCATCGGCCTCTACATGGCGGCCATGGGCATCGGCTCCTACCTTTCCCGTCTCATCAAAAGGAATCTGCTTTCGAGATTCATCGCGATGGAAATCGTCCTCGGTTTCCTCGGCGGCATGAGCGTGCCGATTCTCTATGCCGTATACGCCTATACGCAGCTCTATACCTTGTTCATGGTGCTTGTCATCCTCGCCATCGGCATTTTAATCGGACTCGAAATCCCCTTGCTCACGCGCATCATGGAAAAATACTACACCCTGAAGATCAACATCTCGAATGTGCTTTCCATAGACTACCTCGGCGCGCTGATCGCCACGCTGCTCTTTCCCTTCATCCTGCTTCCCTTTTTAGGGACCTTCAAGAGTTCCCTTTTTTTCGGGATGATCAACATGGGCATCGGTTTTTTGAATCTCTGGTGTTTTAAGGAGGTCCTCCATATCGGCAAAAGGCGGGCCTATTTCTTTTCCTCGGCGCTGGTCTGCCTCTGCCTCGTCGGTATCTTCGTCGCCTCGCCTTTTTTGTTGAAACAGTGGAGTAACAGCCTCTACGAAGACCGCATCGTCCTTTCCAAGCAAACCCGGTATCAAAAAATTATTTTGACGAAAAGCAAGGACGACATCCGGCTCTTTCTCGACGGCAACCTGCAATTTTCGTCCACCGATGAATACCGCTACCACGAGGCCATGGTCCACATTCCCATGAGTCTGGCGATGCAACGAAAGCGCATTTTGATTTTAGGCGGGGGCGACGGGCTGGCGGTTCGGGAGGTCCTTAAATACCCGGATGTCGAAGCGATTACCTTGGTGGATTTGGATCCGGAGATCATCCGCATCGCCAAAGAGAACCCTTATATCCGTGAGATGAACGCCGAGAGTTTTGAGGATGGCCGCGTGCAGGTCTTCAACCAAGACGCCTTCGTATTTTTGAAGGAAGCAAGGGAACGCTACGATGTCATCCTTGCGGATCTGCCGGACCCCAACAACACGGCCTTGTCACGGCTTTACAGCAAGGCATTTTACCGCTTGGTTCGTGCGCGCCTTGCGCCGGGCGGCCTCTTTCTCACCCAAGCCACCAGCCCTTACTATGCGAAAAAAGCCTTCTGGTCCATCCACAACACCATCGCCGCCGCGGACCTGCACACCTACCCCTTCCACCTTTTCGTCCCCTCTTTCGGCGATTGGGGCTTCGTCCTTGCCGCGCCGCGTCCATTAAATCCGGAGGCCGTCCGCATCACCGTCCCTACGCGCTATCTTGAGGACAACATCGTTTCCTCCCTCTTCGTTTTTCCGAAAGACCTCATCGAAGAAGACGTCGCCGTCAGTACCTTAGACCGGCCCTTGGTTCTAAGTTATTATTTGAAGGGTTGGAAGCATTGGAATTGATGATGGAATATGGATTTGCTTATGGAATAAAGAAGGTCGGAGCCTTCGTCGAAAGAATCGCCTTCGATATCCACTATCTATTTTTTATCATTTATGTTTTTATAGAGAACCGTTTTGTGATGCCGGATGGAGCTTGCAAAAGCAGACAGGCAACTTTGCACAGGCTGCATCTCACCGACAGGGTGAAGGATGATGCTTGCTTAGAAAGTTGCCTTGCTAAGGTGGTGCGGATAACACGTCCCCAACGATAAGGCATCACCGTCAAAAATGCAGTCATTCCGGCAGGCAGACCCAGTCAAAGACCGGACAGACGGGAAGCAATCTGGCTGCTCGGGGTTTCTAGGGTCCAATTCCGAGGGTGTAAAAGAGGGTCTGGACTGCCTTACCTAAACCAACAGGAGGAAGGAAATGAGGACAAAACATATGAAGATGAAGATCTCAATCTTTAAATGGAACCGGTCTCACCAGGCATGGCCTAATCCCTCGCAAATAGCGATGGTTGCACTCTTCGCAGCCTTCATTTTTTTGTCTTCCTTTTCGGAAGCAATGGCCGAAGTCTCATTGCTCATCGATGACACCGGCCAACTGACAGGCGCCACCGGCGTGGTTGTCGGCGCCGATACCTTTGATGTGTCGTTCTTAGATGGGCTGTGCATGGACCTCTTCTCTGGTTGTGATGATCCAGGGAATTTTACGTTCACAACCTTCGAAGGTGCAAAGTTGGCAGCTGCCGCGTTGGAAGCAACGGTATTTTTAGATAGTGAAAAAGGCTTCTTCGATTCGATTCCCTCGAAGGTGCGAGGATGCAGTGGTAATATTACCCCCTGCTCCATTATAACCCCCTTTGGTTTCTCTAAGGATTCTCCTGGTGAGATCAGAGATGTTAGTTTCGTTAACGTACCACAGAGAATGGAGCCCGGTCCCGTCACAGGGGCAAGCGATTTAGTGGCCGAGGGCCGGACAAAGGACAAGAAAACCGAGCCGGTGATCGGCGTATGGGCGGTCTGGTCGTCTCCGTCTCCGAAACCCTAAGCGGGCACCTTTATCCCAGCGGGCACACCGGGCGAGCTGGATTGTCGGTCTTCGGAAGGTTTCGTAAGCACGGAACCTCAGGTCAAGTGAAGCCAACCGCATGGCCCCCAGTTCAGCCCATGCCCACCGAGGCCAATCCGGCCAGGACTTCTATTTTTAGACGGAGTTTGAGGGTTTTGACGAGGCGGGATTCGAGGACGCGATGGAGCGCTTATGCGTGACGATCGGCATCGTGAAGGGCGATCTTTGCGGTTTTATCGCAAGCGCGATTTACCCGTACAGCGACGCATTGTCAGGCCATCGCTTCTCGGTTGTAGCCGAAGATGGAAAGATTGCGGTTTCTCAAGGCGCATGACCCCTTAAAAGAAACGAATACGACTCTGAAAGGCCCTCATCGGATGTAACCGGCGAGGGCCTTTTTCTTTTCAGGCTGTTTTCAAAGACCAAGATCAAGAAGCAGAAGGAAAATGGATGTGGAATTCATCTTAAAGTCTTCACTTTTGGGTATGCCAAAGATTTATCGAATTGTCGAAGTA
>JBHHXH010000069.1:0-14931 GCA_046756925.1 Nitrospiria bacterium | reverse complement strand
TGATATAAAAAAGGGGAATTGACTCGTTTTCGTTAATAACCATAAACAAGATGCCAACCCTTACAAAATAGAGAGGGCTTAGTGGAAAAATAGTTTGCATGTGAAAAATGCAAGAATCATTCTATCCACCTAACAAACTGACGTGGTCAAATAGATTTAGAAAAAAACAGAATAAAAACAGAGGGAGAGGTGTTGAATGCCGGGAAGTTTTTTATAAGATTTCAAGAGAAAAACCGTCTAACTGCTTGCATGGTTGTCTAAACAAGTAAACAGGAGAGCCGCCATTACTTAAGGCTTCTCTCAGCTGGAGTGCAACAAGATTTGAACCGGAACCCCGATGTTCAATGCCTTTCAAAGGCGATCAGACAAGTTAAATCTAAGATGCTGGAATCAGTATAAACACGCTTTATTATTGCGTGCCCATCGATTAAAAAATATGCTGGATGCCAAGGATGGATGACAAGCCAACCATCCTTGCTCCGAGGCCATTTATTTGCATCGTATTTTCGGTATCTCATCTCCAATCACTCCAAAAAGCGCTTCACGACAAGCTCCTTGGTGAAGACGCCTTGGATTCTTGACACACATCCCCTCGGCAGGTAACTTCCGACCACTTAAGACCAAAGCGTTTTAGGACGATCAGCGTGATCGCCATCCCGACCAACATGGCCATGTAAGCGGGCAGCCCGTGCGGTGAAAAACCAGGAATCGCATTCAATAACAAGACATCGTTGCCGCCGGGTATCAGCCTTGCTCCAAAGCCCATCAAGCCGCCCCCGCCGAAATAGCCGATCCAAGACCGCCCCGGCCGCCACACAATCACAAAGCGGCGGCCAAGGAAGGCCGAACTAAAAACCCCCACAACCAAGGCGATAAACAAGCACCACAACAAAGTTAGCGGGCGATCTCCCCCCAAAGATTCGGGGCGTATCAGTTGTACGATACCATGATGCAGGGTATGGGTATAGGACCAAGTGCCGACCAAGGCAAACAGGATGCCATTGCTCACCCCCATCACCGCCGCGGCGGTGGACAGGCGATACTGCGGGGCCGACAGCCGTTTTCGCCAGCTTGTCTTGGGAGCCGTTCTCCACAGCCGGACGCCTTCCCAAAGCATCCAGAGGCCCAGGATGATGCCGATCATCCATACAAAACGGTCGTATAAATCAAACCAGGGTGCCGCGCGGACAGGTATCCTCCAAGGATCGGAACGCTGAATCCATTCGTATGTCGTAACACCGGCTCCAAAACCCGCCAAAGTCACGATCATCCCGAAATGCCCGCTACCGAGACGTGTCAGCGTGGACAGCGAGCAGCCTCTGTTGAGCACAGCGCCAATACCAAAAAGGATGCCGCCGAGGAATGTCGGCAAAAGGAGGGCAAAACCGCTTGGGCTCGACTCCGAAGGTTCGATCACCCCTGCCAGAAGCATGGTGATCCCGACTACCCACACCACAGTCTTGGCAAAGCAACCGCGCATGTAGGCGCGCCTCGTGCTGAGTATCTCCTTAACCGCCTTGACGGTGCAAAGGCTCGCTCTCTCAGCGGCAAAACCCACCACGGCCGCCAGTACAAACAAGAAAGGCCACACTGCAATCTGTGGATGGGTTTCCAAGTCCACGCCTCCGCTATATGTGGAATGGGGACGAAACTGCATCCTTCCCTTAGATTAAAGGAGATCCATCAAGACTGGCAAGGTTTTATGGACAAGATCAGGACATAAACCCATTTTTTTGAAGCACCCGGTGCGGCACGGGGACCATCACGCGGCTTTCGGATCGTATTCCGCCATTTTCAAGTGATGCTTGCTTTATGGTTTTTCCGGAGAGCATGGACACTGGAAATCGACCCCAGACTTGATTAGAGGTTCCTCAAAGCATCTCCATTTGAAGCTCAAAAGCGGCGGTCGGCATGCCGATCTGCCAGGCATCGAGGACGACCGGGCCGAGTTCTCCAATGAAACCGACCGCTCGGTTTTCGACGACAACCCGCCCGAAACGGCCATCGATAAAACTCGGATGGCGCGCCGGTTCGAGTTGGGGATTTTTGGAAAGACGATGAAGAAGGGCTTCGAGGACGGCGTGAAGCTCGGAAAAGTTGGCCGTGGGATGGGCAATCATGGCGCTCAGATGCATGGAGGTTTCTGACCCGGTCGCGGTCTCGTGCGCCGAGGTCGCCACCTCGCCGACTTCAAAGATGCGATGGGGATAAAAGGCCTTCGAGCTGGCGCCTTCCACGCGCAACAGGCAGGGAAGCAGCCAAGATCGAAGCAAAGCATACCGTTCGTTCATTGGATTTTCAATTTCGATGCATTGTGTTTCGGGACGATTCGTCCGCTCGGATTCCAGAGACATTCTTTCGATAAAATCCTCCGAAGACCCTAAGATATTGGAAACCACCTCTTCAAATCCGAAACCGACCATCGCCTCGCGCAGGGCATCGGAAAAGCGCTCGATTTCGGCAAGGCTTCCTACGGTGTAAGTCACGGGCAACTCCGGTTCGAAGGCGTTGTAGCCCCGCGCAATGGCGAAATCTTCAACCAGGTCGATGGGGTGCATCAGGTCATCCCGATAAGGAGCGGACCTTGTCTTTAAGGTCTCTCCCAGGGTTTTCACCGAAAGGCCGTAAGATTTAAGTCCCTTGCGCGCCTCCTCTATGTTCATCGACTCGCCCAAGACCCGATTCAATTCGGCAAGGGTCAAAGAGATCGACTCGGAAAGATCGTAAGGCGTCTGAAAGGTCTCTCCAAATTCGGTTGCCTCCGAATAGCGCAGCGCAACCGGTTCGATGGCCGCCCCGCGGTCCGACAGGTTCGCGGCAAAGATATTGACGGCCAGAACGACCATGCGGAGGTGGGTGCCGGTCACCTCGACAAAGAGTTCCGAATCGCCGACTTCGACCTCGCCGATGGTCCGGCTGTTGATGATGGGTGGAAAAGAAAGGATTTCTCCGGTCGCATCCTTCAGAATCGGAAATCGATCACAGCCGGACAAGGTGCCGGCATATTCGATCCCTTTGGGATGGCCGGCAAGGATTTCTCTTAAGCACATCGGCGATTCGGAACCCAGCGGAACAAAGGCGGTTGTTTCCGGATCGCCCAGGTCATAGCGAACGGGGAAGGTGATTTTTTTTAGACGATAGAGGCCGATGGACACCATTTGCCGTTTTCTGCCGAAGGCATCCGCCAATTTTTCCTGGGTCTGAATCAACTGCTCTAATATCGTCGGGGTGACGGTCATGCCCCGGGAAATACAGGCGCCGAGATAGGGGCGAACCGCGCCGACGGCTTTCGAAATGTCCACGCGGTGTAAGGCCTTTGTCGATTCTCCGAAGAAAGGATAGGCATCTTCCCATTTTTTCTCGGGGGGGCGGATCTGCCGTACGATTCCCTCGGGACACCACAGGTCGGGCCGATTGGTGTCGTTGAGTTCGATCTTGGCGGAATCCGTGTCCCGCACAAATTCCTTGAGCTCTCCCTTGACCTTCTCCAGAAGGGTTTCCAGTTTTTCTCGATCGACGTTTTCTTTTAACAGCGATTCTAAATCGCTGATAGCGACTTCAATGGTCGGCATGATCTCCCTAAAACAGGTAATACAGACTCAAGGTTCGTCCGCTAAGGAACTTCGAATGTGTTGTTTTTCACGGATCATTCCGAGATCCGAAGCAAACAGATTCCGGATATCGGAAATCCCCAAGGCGATCATCGCCATGCGATCCAGCCCCAGTCCCCAGGCGATGACCGGCACATCGACCCCCAAGGGTTCGGTCACTTCCGGTCGAAACAGGCCGGCGCCCCCCAATTCCATCCAGCCGAGCTGGGGATGACGCACATGCATCTCGACCGAAGGCTCCGTAAAGGGGAAGTATGCGGGAAGGAATTTAACGACTTCCGCGCGCGCCACCTCCTTCGCAAAAAGGCTTAAGAGACCCAAGAGGGTTCGAAAGTGAATCTCCGGTCCCAAGACGATGCCTTCCACCTGAAAAAAATCGGGGGCATGCGTGGCATCGACCTGATCGTAACGAAAGCAACGGGCGATGGAGAAATACTTTCCTGGAATCTTTGGTCCTTCTCCGAGCGTTCGCGCCGAAACCGAGGTCCCCTGGCTCCGAAGGATCAAGCGCCGGGTCCGTTCCGTATCGAAGGGATAACGCCAGCCCCGTGACCCGCTCGCGCCGCCGGATGCGTGCGTCTTGGCCACCCGTGCGACGAGATCTGGCGGGATCGTTCGATCCACCGGACGACCCTTGACAAAATAGACATCGTGAATCTCCCTTGCGGGATGAAATTGAGGCATGTACAAGGCGTCCATATCCCAAAATTCGCTTTCGACCAGCGGCCCCCGCATCTCGGAAAACCCCATCGACACGAATTTTTCTTTAACCTCGTCCAAAAAGGCCTTGTAGGGATGCTTGGCCCCGCCGCCGATCCGGGGCGGCGACAACTGGATGTTGTACTTACGAAACTGTTTTTCACGCCAGGCGCCGTCCTTGAGAAGCTCGGGCGTCAGTGCGCCGAGGGTTTCATGCGCCTTTTGTGAAGCAAGCCTTTGATAGAGCGGTAAAAACCGCTCGGTCGTCTCATAAGTGCGGTTCACACGCGCATCAACCCGGAAGATGCCCTTCGACTTGCTGCGTTTCCGATGATGGGCCTCGACGACCGACCGGTCTTGGGCGGAGAGGGCCTGCATGGAGACCGGCGCTTGGGTTTCCTCCAAGCGATGGATGGTTGCTTGGACCGCTTCGAATGCCGAGAGCTTGTCGGGATCGCATATCTTCAGCAGGCCGCCGCTGAGCACTTCGACAGCGCCGCTGGCCCTGAGGGCTCCGATCGCCCGGCTTTTTTCCTCCGCTTCCATGTCTTCCCGTGCTTGGAGTGCTTTGATCGATAGGGCGCCCGCCGCCTGGATCGCCTCTGCCATGCGGAGTGGCGGATGTTTATCCTTGGCATAGCTTCGGCCGACCTCGGTCAAGGAAACAAAAGTGTCCTCGTGCGTGTCAACCAGCGCCAACACATCCTTGGTTTGGAGCCAGCCCAAGGCCATCGACAGTTGGGCGGATTGCAGGGATGGGTTTTGTTCGAGAAGTTCCGTTTCGCTCAGACGGGCTTTATTGGAGAAGAGGTGTAATACTTGTTTTTCGAGGGGATGAAGCCCCTCCGCCAGGATGGAAAGGCCTGCATCGTCCATCAGCGGCCGGCCTCTTTCCGGAGGGCGCGGATGGCCTCGGAATAATCCGGACGATCCGGATTATTGGGATGCTTGAAAACGGCTGTTCCGGCGACGAAGACATCCACACCGGCTTCGGCCAAGGCGCGGATGTTCTTGATATTCACGCCGCCGTCCACTTCCAGCAGGATCGCCGGACGGGACGCATCGATCATTTGTCGCACCTTTCGCAACTTGCTGTAGACATTTTCTATAAAGGTTTGGCCGCCGAAACCGGGGTTGACCGACATCATCAGCACCAAATCGACCTCATCCAGAATGTCTTCAATCGCCGAGACCGGCGTCGCCGGATTGAGCGAAACCCCGGCTTTTTTCCCTTTGTCTTTAATGAACCGGATGGTCCGATGCAGATGGGGACAGGCCTCGACATGCACGGTCACCCAATCCGCGCCCTTTTCGATAAAATCGGGAATCAGACGGTCCGGCTCGACCATCATCAAGTGGACGTCCAAGGGCAAGCTTGTCTGCCTTCTTGCGGCCTCAACGACGAGCGGGCCGACCGTTAAGTTCGGAACGAAGCGGCCGTCCATCACATCGATGTGTATCCAGTCGGCCCCGGCCGATTCGACGGCTTTAATCTCCTTCCCGATTTTCGAAAAATCCGCCGAAAGGATGGAGGGTGCGATTTTAACCATGATTTCGCCGATGCTTCATGATTTTGTCGTGGGCATCCGAAAACAGCTGCATCTGTTCGGTCGCAAACTTCGTAAAGCCTTCCGGAAGCCCTTTCGATGCCAGCTTGTCCGGGTGGTATTCCTGCGCCTTCCGCCGGTAGGCCTTCTTGACTTCGGCATCGGTTGCAGTTTCATCGATTTCCAATATTTTGTAAGACTGAGCCAAATCCCCATTCGATGGTCTTCCCTTGCCCCCACCACCGCTGCCGCCACCGTGCCTTCTTCCCATTAACTCGGCTTCCAGAAGCTGAAAAGCGTCGTCCCGGATATGCAGATAGGCGGGCATCAACTCCAGGATTTCCTTTTCAGCCGGGTGGAGCGTACCGTCCGCCATGGCCGTCATAAACAAGACCCGGTAGACGGTCTCCCGCATCGCTTCATCGTACAAAAATATTTCAGAGAGCTGTTCGGCATATTTATAAATGGAGGTCGTATCCGTCTTGGCGCGATGAAAGATTTCGATCGCAACACTCCTCGATCGGCTGTCTAATTGCAGTTCTCCCTTGATGAAGCGATCCACGAAGGCGACTTCTTCTTGGGTGACAATGCCGTCCGCCTTGGCGATTTTTCCCAACATCGAAAAGGTGGCGACGATAAACCCCAGTTGTTTTTTCTCGGCGGATCCCAGCCTTGTTTGGTCTTGGGTAAGGGTGCTTCCGATCCCGGCGCCGATGATCGCACCGATCGGCCCTCCGAAGAGGAGTCCGATGGTGCCCCCAATCCCCGCTCCCCACCATGCCATTGCTCCGACTCCCTTACAAAACGCGTACGATACGATGCAACTGAAGCTTCTCCCGCTATGGATGGCTGCGATGGTTCATCCATTTGACAGCGAAAAACCGATCCATTTTATCCGAATTCGCAGCCGTTGTAAAATAACCCATGGCGTTGACATATTTTCTCGCCGGGTCCGGGAGACTTGGTGCGGGATCTTCGATCACCATCTTTGGATGCCGTTCTGAAAAGCCGGCCGCGATGGCCTCATTTTCTTCCGCTTCCGTCGAACAGGTGATGTAGACCAAGCGGCCCTTGGGTTTCAGATGTAATAGGGCTTTCTCCAAGAGCGCAGCTTGTTTTCGGGCGGATTCGGCGATGATGTCCGGTTTCTTCCACCATTTTCCCTCCGGAATCCGTCTTAAGATGCCGAGGGCGGAACAAGGGGCATCGACGACGATCCGATCGTAGAATCGGTCCGGCGCCAGCGCGTCTTCGATCTTTTCGACTCGGCAAGCGGGTGAATGAAGCCGATTGATGTTCTCACGAATCAAGGACAGCCGCCTTTCATCAATATCGGTCGCAACGATGGCCGCTTTGCCGCCGCTGCGCTCGGCCAGATGGCTCATTTTCCCTCCCGGCGCCGCACAGAGATCCAATATGTTTTCCCCGGCTTGCGGGTCGATGAGGTAGGTTATCAATTGGGCCCCTTCATCTTGGACATAGATTTCCCCGCTCCTAAATGCAGGAAGCGAATGAAGGGAAAGGCCTTTTACGATGAGGCCATCCGGAGAAATCGCCGTTTTCCTCAGGTGCCCACCGGCCTTTGTCAATTCGTCGTACAATTTGTCCCGATGGGTCTTTAAGACATTGACACGGAGGGTCATCGGGGGCTGTTCGTTATTCGCCCGGCAGATGGACACGGTCGCCGCTTCACCGAATCGGTCGAGCCAACGCCGGACCATCCATTCCGGATGGGATTCCGTGACGGCAATGAATTCGGCCGGATTGTTTTGGCCCGGCGTCGGAAGCGCCCCTTTCGCGCGAACAATATTCCGGAGGACGGCATTGACGAAAGCGCCGGAGGATCGTCCGCAACAGGATTTGGCAAGGCCGACGGCAGTGTTCACGGCGGCATAGGGCGGAACGCGATCGAGGAATAAAAGCTGATAAAGCCCAAGGCGCAATATGTTTCTTACCTGAGATTTCATCCGACCGGTCTTCGAAAAGTGGTGTATCTGCCAATCGAGAAAACCTCTGCGGCGAAACACGCCATAGACCAGCTCCGTTAAAAAAGCGCTGTCTTTCGCCTCAAAGCTTTGACCCTTGAGGGTTTCATCGATCAAGGCGCTTAAATCTTTCCGTGTGGTTTCCGCTTTGGAGAGAATAGAAAAAGCCCCCTTTCTGGGATCGGGGGGCGTTTTCTTGTGTCGTATGGATGCGTTAATGGTTGTCCGTTTATCCGCGGCCGTCGGCCATGGATTCCAATCGGCGGATACGCTCTTCCATGGCAGGGTGGGTGGAAAAGAGCGAGGCAACGCCTCGGCCGCTTAAGGGGCTGACGATAAACATGTGCGCGGTGGCGGGGTTGGCCTGCATCGGGATTCGGCGATTTCCTTCCTGCAGCTTCCGCAAGGCGGACGCCAGCCCCAATGGATTTTCCGTCATTTTCGCCGCGCCGGCATCGGCGGCAAACTCACGCGAGCGGGAGATGGCCATTTGGATCAACATCGCCGCGATGGGCGCGACCATCATCATCAAGATCGCACCGAAGGCACCCCCTTTTTCATCGTTGTGACTCGATCGGCCGAAACCACCGAAAATCATCGCCCATTGCGCCATATTCGCCAACATGGAAATCGCGCCGGCGATGGTGGCGGCCACTGTAGAAATCAAGATATCCCGGTGTTTCACATGGGACAATTCATGCGCAAGGACACCCCGCAACTCTTCTTCATTTAAACGTTGAACGATTCCGGTGGTCACCGCCACCGCCGCATGATCCGGATCGCGTCCGGTGGCAAAGGCATTCGGCGTCGGGTTGTCGATGAGATACACCTTGGGCATCGGCATACCGGCTCTCTGAGTCAACTCTCTCACGAGACGATATATCTCCGGCGCCTCATATTCCGTCACCGGTTGGGCCCTGTACATTTTCAGGACGATCTTGTCCGAATACCAGTAGCTGAATCCATTCATGGTCATGGCCAAAACAAAAGCGAAGATCGCACCGCTCTGTCCACCCAAGGCCTGTCCGACAAAGACCAGTAAAACGGTCATTAAGGTCATTAAAATGGTTGTTTTTAGGTAATTCACGATCTCCTCCCACCCCTCCTCATTTTATCTCTTGCAAGGGGACAAAATCGACCCCGCATCGATGCGGTGTCCGGCTGCATATTCGGAAGGTGTCATCTCGCGTTTTCCCTCCGGCTGCAAGGCTTTGATGATGATATAACCATGTCCCGCAGCCACTTCAAGACCGTGTTCGGAGCGCCGGAAGATCTCACCGGGCTTTCCATAATGGCCTGTCCCGGCACCGACTTCCAAGGAAACCAGCTTCCAACGCGCTTGTTTGTAAACCGTTGTCAAACCCGGCCAGGGGAGGAGCGCCCGCCAGCGGTTATAAATCGACGGGGCCGTTTCGCCCCAATCGACCCATCCGGCTTCCTTCTTCAATAGCGGGGCATGGCTGGCCAAGACATCGTCTTGCGGTTTTGGGAGCAAAGTTCCTTCTTTGAGCGCGCCGATCGTTTTTAGGAGTAAGCCTGCACCGGCTTTGGACAATCTCGAAGACAACGATGCAGCGGTTTCGTCCGGACCGATCGGGATCGCTTCCTGTAAAAGGATGGGTCCCGTGTCCATTCCCGCATCCATCAACATGGTGGTGATGCCCGTATGGGTTTCGCCATTGATGATCGCCCATTGAATCGGGCCCGCGCCCCGATATTTTGGGAGCAAGGAGGCATGCACATTGATACAACCGTATCGTGGAATCTTAAGGATATTTTCGGGGAGGATTTGTCCGAAGGCGACCACGACGATCAGATGGAGATTTAAGTCCGCCAAAAACGCGGCGACTTCAGACGATTTTTTCAAGCGCTCGGGCTGTAAAATGGGGATCTGTCTCTCCGAGGCGGCTGTTTTAATCGGCGGCGGGGTTAGGATCCCCTTCCGGCCCTTGGGCCGGTCGGGTTGGGTCACCACCCCTGCGAGGGTCTCGGATTCGGCCAATGCATAAAAAGATGGAACCGCGAAATCGGGGGTGCCCATGAACACAAGACGTAAGGAATCGGCTGGGTCTATCCTCGGACACATTTCGTTATTTCTCGGCTTGTTTTTGCTGCTTTTTAAATTTACGAAGAAAAATACTGCGTTTGAGGCTGCTCATGCGATTGAGCATCAACACTCCGTTTAAATGATCGATTTCATGTTGGAATAATCTGGCGGCGAGTCCTTCTCCTTCGATTCGAATTTCCTTCCCTTCCCGGTCGAACCCTTTCAAGAGGACCCGATAGGCCCTTTTGACTTTTTCGTAGTATCCCGGAATCGAAAGACAACCCTCATCCGCGATTTCTTCCCCTTCCATCTCTATAATCTCCGGATTCAGCACGATGATGGGATCGGAACGAATCTGTTTTTCGTTGGTTCGAGAAAGATCGTAAATAAAAAACGACCTCAAATCGCCGACCTGTGGGGCCGCCAGTCCCAAACCCTGGACCGAATAAAGGGTCTCGATCATGACGTCGATTCGGGATTGCAGGTCGCCATCGATATCGGAAACCGCTTTCGATTTTTCGAACAACGTGGTATCGGGATATTTTAAAATCTCCAATGCCGACATGGAATCTCCTTATTTTTGTATGGAAGTATACCCTGTTTCCCGCGGCCTCCTCAAGAGAGCTGTCTATTCCAAAACCCGTTATTGCGAAAGCCGAAACCTTGATATGCCTGTTCATACCGCGTTCTCGTTGACTGTTCTCCTCACCATATCTGAACACCACTCGCTCGAAGCAATGTCTCAAAGCGATTCTCGCGGATCATCTGAAAGTGTTCCCTACAATCCATCGCCGACCTTGGGCCTATTTTCCTTCCCGAATGCCCCTGAAAGATCGATATTCGTTATCCATACGGGATTAAATAATATATTTTTAATAAAAATTAAGTATTTATAGATTATAACCAATATAACATTACTTATTTTCAAAATATCTTGACATTCAAGACGCACCTGCTATATTTATATTCGAGTCACACAGAACACGCCAACGATAATGGCTACCCTTTCTGAAAAGGAAGGATCGCAAAGTTCTTGACCTAAGTCCAATGCGGATACGGTCGAAGAAATGCCGAAGCGGCTCGCGAAGGATCAAGGTCCACGCCCCGGCGGCATGGGCCTTTTTTATTGGGAAAACGTCGGGGTTCAATCTGATTTAAACCCCTTATCAGGAGGATAAAATGAACAAGTTCTTCAAAAACACTTTTGGAATCTTCGCAGTCCTATCAATGGTGCTCATGGCCGCAGGTGCTGCCATAGCGGATACAAACACACTCACGGTCAGCGGTAATGTGGTGGGCACCTGCCGATTCGTTTCCGCCACCTCGACGCTGGCCTTCGGGGCCCTCGATCCGGCCAGTGGTCTGCCGGCCAACACCACGGGCAGCACGACCTTTTGGTGCACGAAAGGCGTCGCTTTCGCCCTGACGGACGATGATGGTTTACATGAACTCGTCGCCGACGGAAACAGGATGCAACATGCGACCACGCTCACGGAATATATTCCCTATACGCTCACCATGACACCGAGCGCCGCAACCGGTTCCGGCCCGAGCACCCCCATCACCCTCAACCTGACGGGAGATATTACCTTTGCCAATTATTCCGATGCCGAGGCGGGCGCCTACTCGGATACCGTCGTCATCACCATCACGCCATAGAGGAGTGAAAATGACGGAATGCATCTTGACGCGAAGAGAAGTGGGGCCAACCACTTCTCTTCGCCGGATGGCGGCAGGATGCATTTTATTTTAACGGATTCGATGCGACGCATGCCCTCCAAAAACACCACCGGATACGGTCTTTCGGACCCCAACCGGGAATAACCCGAAACACCGGGCGATCCACAAAGGAGATCCAAACGATGCAATATCCCACACCCATGCCAGCTGCTCAAAGATTTATTGTATTCAAGGCCTTGGCCATCGCGCTGTTCCTCTTTCCGGTGACGGTCACGGCCGGGCAATTTACCGTGAGTCCGATCAAACTTCAGTTCGACCAGAGAAGTCGAAGCGGCGCCATCCACGTCTTTAATGAAGAAAAAAAACCGCTGAAAGTTCAAATAAAAGCCTACGAATGGTCGCAAGATACCAAAGGAAAGGATCGCTATACGGAAACGAAAGACATCCTTTTTTTTCCGAAGATCACAACCGTCCATCCAAACAAAGACCGGATCATCCGGGTCGGCATTCAAGGTCCCTTCAATCAACAAGAAAAAACCAACCGGCAACAAGAAAAAACCAACCGGCAACAAGAAAAAACCTACCGGCTATTCATCGAGGAAATACCGGACAAGACCGCAGTTGAGGCGCAGACACAGATCAATGTCGCCATTCGATTCGGCGTGCCGATCTTTGTCGAAGCCGAGAAAAAGCAAATCGCAGGAAAGGTCGCACAAATCTCGCTTCGCGAAGGGCAGTTACGCATGTCTATCCTCAACGAAGGGAATACGCATTTTGTGATCCAATCGATTCGGGTACGCGGCATACAATCCAACGGACAAGAACATTATTCGAAGGAGATCAGCGGGTGGTATCTGTTAAACGGCTCAAGGCGCGCCTACGCAACGCATGTTCCCCCGGATATTTGCCGGCAGACCACTGCTTTCAATGTGGAAGTCAAAACAAATGAATTCTCTTTGCACGAGAAGCTCAATGTGGATCAAAACCTATGTACTCAATAGCCTAATATGGTTGATCTTTTATGCATCAACGGTCTTTGCGGTCAATATACAAACCGTCATTTTAAACGTGACCTTAAACGGGCAAGCCAAAGGAGACCTCTTCGTGAATCTCACGGACGATCGAGATATCCTACTCCCCCGGCATGACCTCCACGCCATCGGGATTCGGCACATCTCCGGAGAGGGGATCGAAATCGAAAGGGAAATCTTTTTTTCCCTCCGGGCCATGGAAGGTATCGTTTTTCAATTCGATGATGAACAACTCCTCCTGAAGATCAGTGCTGCCCCGCATCTTCTTGAAGAACAGATTATCGATTTCGACAACACACGCCATAAAATATTGGACTATACGAGCGAAACGAGCGCTTATCTGAATTATAAACTCGACTATTCGACGACCAATCTTCCTAGGTCCGATGATATTGAACTCATTCATCAATTGGGTGCGCATCACCAGGGTTGGTCTTTTTCGAGCGATGCGATTGTCTCGAAGTTCGGAGACAAAGAAAAGTGGACCCGCTTCATGACCCATTTGACCCATGACCGACCCGAATCAAAAAACCGCTTGATCGTGGGAGATTTCTTTGCACGATCGAGCGAGATCGGATCAAGCCTCACGATGGGCGGTCTCAGTTTTTCACGGCACTATCCGCTCAACCCGTTTTTTATTCGAAGCCCCCAAGTCGTCTTTGCCGGCGCAACCGCCTTGGAGACGGAGATGGAAGTCCTACTGGACGGTGTGCCCATCCATCGTTCCACCCTCGCCCCGGGGGAATTTCGCTTGGAAAACATCTCCGCCCGCTCCGGCGCAGGATTATTGGAGGTCATCTTAAAAGATCCTTTCGGAAAGGAAGAGCGCCTGATCATGCCTTTTTATATTTCAGAAGCGCTTTTAAAAAAAGGCCTTCACGATTTTAGTTACAATGTCGGTTTCTTAAGAAAAGATTTCGGAGAAAAAAATGCCGCCTACGGGCCACTCGCCTTCTCGGGTTATCATAAATATGGTGTGAGCGATGTTTTTAATATCGAAGCCTCGCTCGAATGGGTCCGGCGGAAAGCGGTCTTTACAACATCCACCTACACGCTGCTTGACGATTTGGGAACGCTGACGACCTTGTTGGCTGCCAGTCGAAACGATGGGGGCCGCTTCGGAGAAGCGGCGCGTTTACGCTATGCCTACTTAGGAAGACAGATAAACGGCCGATTCGACTTGACCTGGCGGGATCCGGATTTTATACCGGTTCAAACATCCATCGGAACGCCGCCTCCCAAGGTGGAAGCCGGTGCCGGTCTTGGATTCGGGACCAGGGATCTCGGTTTTCTCAATTTCGATTACAGACGGGCTAAAAATACCGAAGATCCGGATACTTGGACCGCCGCTGTCTCGTATACGCGGCCGATCAACGGTCAAACCAGTGTCCTGGCTTCCTTAAGCCAAAGCGAAGGTCAGAGGACGGAGACGACATTCTTTATCGGTATTCAATACTATCCGGGAAATCAAACCACCCTCTCCGCCCAACAGCAGATACAAAAAGACAGCGATCTGGCCTCCTTGCAAGTCCATAAAAATCCCCCGGTCGGGGAAGGGGTCGGTGGCCGGGCGCGCTTCGAGAAATCGACCTTGGAGGATGCGTCGATTAAAACATACGATGTTTTCCTCCAGCGCAACTTGCAAACCCTTATACTGGGCGGACAGTTTCGGCATGTAGAAGGCATTACCTTCGAAGATTATTCCATCGCCGGGGCCGTTTCCTTTGTCGGGAACCGCCTTTCCCTCAGCCGACCCATCACCGACAGTTTCGGGCTGGTCCACGCCGAGGGCTTAAAAGGCGTCCGCATCTATCACAACGGGCAAGAGATCGGACAAACCGACCGTTCGGGTCGGCTCCTGATCCCCAATCTCTCGCCGTACTACGACAACAAAGTTGTCATCGACGATCGGGACATCCCCCTCGATTACAGTATTTCCAAGGTCAAAGACACGGTGTCTCCCTTTTTTGGTAGCGGGACGATCATCCCCTTCGAGGTTAAAAAATTCCAAGCCGTCGGGGGACGCGTTCATTACCGTTTAGAGGGCAAGACACTGCCCGCCGAACTATTGTTGGTCAATTTAAAAAAAGGTGAGGATCTTTTTCAATTTCAGACCGGATTCGACGGGGAGTTCTATCTCGAAAATTTGGATGCGGGTCGCTATGGCACCTCGTTCGAGATAGGGGATAGGACTTGCGTCTTCGATCTGGTCATCCCCGCTACAACGGAACTATTTACCGATTTAGGAGACTTGGTCTGTGAAACGCACCCTTAAATATCTCATCTTGACCATCGTGTTTCTCGCCTTCACGCGGCCCGTTTAACCTTGTA
>JBHHXH010000068.1:0-14980 GCA_046756925.1 Nitrospiria bacterium | reverse complement strand
CCATCTGAAAGAGAAAAGCTGGACGGTATTAATCAGTCCCTACTATACCGACAATACCACAGATAAACCAAGAGAAATAGATCTAATCGCCGAAAAAGGCTCTCGACACATTCCCCAACTCTTCTGCCAGATTTAATAATCCGACTTTATGTTTTATGATCTTTTCGTTACTATGCAACATGAGGGTTACCTCCTTATGGTTTTGATGGGAGTCCCCAACCCACATCAAAACCGGTAACCCTCTCTTTTTGCAAGAACTTTGTCAGATGAAGTCTGGACTAATACAAATAATTGTCTGTAATGATTTTAGTTCTTTTTACAGAGTAGAAGTCGAGTCAAAAGGAAAGCCCTCTCTTATAAACGATCATTTTCAGCTAGAGGTAAACTATGCCTACATCGATACAGACAAGAAAACCCAAAATGAATTCTTTTTAGTAGATGTCTTAGATTTTCAAAAGATGGATTGTTTTCTGAATTCTTTGGAAGCTGATGTAAAGGCAATGAGAGGACTTTTGCCAGAATCCTGAAGAAAATTTATTCTACTGAGACTCAAAAACAAATACGGGAGATCACCATGAACCATCGCAAACTCGGCAACTCCGGCATCAGCGTCAACCCCATCGGACTCGGTGGCATGCCGATGTCGATTCAGGGGCATCCGGATCGAGCCCAATCCATTAAAACCATTTGCACGGCCTTGGACAATGGCATCGACTTCATCGATACGGCCGATGTCTATTGTTTGGATCACAATGATATCGGGCACAACGAAAGATTAATCGCCCAGGCCATCAAGGCATGGGGCGGGTCCACATCGGTCATTGTCGCGACCAAGGGCGGTATGGAGCGGCCCAATGGGTCTTGGACCACCAACGGCCGTCCCGACCATCTCAAAAAGGCCTGCGAGGCGAGTCTCAAAGCCTTGAATACCGACCGCATCGGCCTCTATCAACTGCACGCGCCGGATGATGAAATCCCCTTCGCCGATAGTGTCGGGGCCTTACGTGAACTCAAAGAGATGGGGAAAGTCCGCCATGTGGGATTGTCGAACGTGTCGGTCGATCAAATCAAGGAAGCCCAAGGCATCGTCGAAATCGTCAGCGTGCAGAACGAATGCAACCTTTACGAACGGGAGGCTTTCAAGGAAGGGGTAGTGGCCTATTGCGAAAAAAAAGGCATCGCCTTTCTGCCCTACAGCCCCGTCGGCGGCTTCCGCAGGCACAAGCGCACCGGGCGGGATCGCGCGCTTCAAGACATCGCCGCGCACAACCGGATGACGCCCTACCAGGTCGCCCTTGTTTGGCTCCTGGCCAAGTCCTCGGTGATCATTCCCATCCCCGGCGCCAGCCGCCCCGAAAGCACCCGAAGCAACGCAGAAGCGATGGGACTCAGACTCCCGGCTGATGACGTCGCCATGATCGACCAACAAATCGCTTGAGTACAAACCAAAGCATCGCTTGCCGGTTCTTTAATGTGTTGGATCGTCGTTTGCCCTCATGCTCAAAACCATCATCGATAAAGACCTCGGAAGAGACACCGGAAAGGTACTCCTCTCCTTTGACGACGGCCCAAATCCGCAGGGCGGGGTCACGAAAGGGCTTCTGGACGTGCTCCGTAAACAGGGCATCCGCGCGGCTTTTTGTCTCATCGGGAAACATGCTGCGGGATCTCCGGAATTGGTCAAGCGGTACCGGCGGGAAGGGCACTTGCTGGTCAATCACGGCATGGGACATAAATTCGGTCCGGTCCTGTCTAATCGCCGACTGAATGACGAAATCAGACAATGCGACGCGGCAATCGCGGAAGCATTGGAGGAGGAGGGCTTTCGTGCGAGGTATTTTCGTCCGCCCTACGGCGTTTATCGGGCCGGGCAGGCCCGAGCGATACTGGACAGCCGAAGTTTTGCCTGTATCACTTTCTTTATCAGCGATGTCCGCACCACGCCGCTGACCTACAAAGACCGAATTCAAAAAATAGCCGAACGGCTCGTCCACTGCGGCGGCGGCGCCATCGTTCTACATGAACGTCTTTTCCTGCATTGGCCCGCAGACTATTTTAAGCCGGCTGCGTCCTTCAATCGATCATGGATACCCGAAGGGGTTGACTGGCTTTTAAGGTATCTCCGCCAAAAAGGATTCGGCTTTACGGATTATGAAAGGGGATTCTAAGCGGAGGGAACGGACCAAGCTGTCTCGGCCCATTGTGGACATTGCCTGAAACGTCGTATTCCCAAAAAAGGCATCCCCGCTATAGGATGCGGGGATGCCGCTTCGGGTGGGTCGGATGACGATTGTTTAGGAAAGGGCCGCCAGGGCCGTATCAAAGTTCGGATCTTGCGTGATTTCGGGCACCTGCTCGGTGTAGGTCACTTTGCCGGAACCGTCGACAATGACGATGGCCCGCGAAAGAATGCCCGCAAGCGGGCCGGTGGTAATAAGGGCGCCGTAGTTTTTGCCGAAATCGGGAGCGCGAAAAACAGACAAGGGAATCACATCGTTTAAACCCTCCGCCCCGCAAAAGCGCCCCAAGGCAAAAGGCAGGTCGGCGGAAATACAGAGCACGACCGTGCCGTTTAAATTGGAAGCCTCTTGATTGAAACGCTTGACCGATCCTGCGCACACTGGCGTGTCGATACTGGGGAAAATATTCAACACCGCTGTCTTGCCGGCAAAGTCGCTCAGGCTCACTTCGGATAAATCGTTCTTCACCAGGGTAAAGGCGGGCGCATCGCTGCCCACGCCTGGCAAATCGCCTGCCGTTTCGATGGGATTTCCTTTCAAGGTGATCTTCGCCATGATGCTTCTCCTTTTTTGATTGACGGGTTATGCGTTCGCTAAGACACCCTGAAGATGGATTGGGAACAAGGTGTCGGCCACATTCAAGAAAACGATACACAAGCCGAATCATGCCATGAAGTCCTGCGGGAGATCAACCTTTCTCTTGATCTGATCCTAGCTTGGAAACGAAAAATCTCCGTTCCGTCCACGAGACGCCGGAGAAAACCGGTTTAGTCGTTTAAACGCCCGGCATAGCCGGTCAACTCGATATAACCGGCACCCGAGACGGTCTCGCCCCGTTTCGTGCCGCTGAAACGGCTGGCTCCCTCCCAATAGGTGACGCGGGTGCTTTCGTCGGTCATGAGCTCCTGATCGTCCATCGCCGGTTCCGCTCTGAGGACGAGTCCTTCGGAAGGAAGCGCGATTTCCCAAACGAGCGGATAAGCCCCCCCGCTTTTGGAGCTCGTCCAATGCGAAAGCGGTTTCAGGGTAAAATCCTCGGACCGAAGATGCCGCGCCGTCCCGTCGAACGCGACGGCCGTCCCACTGGAGACGGCATCTTTACCGCCGCCTTTTTCACGGATTTGATAAAACATATAGTCGCTGCCATCATCGAGCTGAATCGAAAACCAGTCCCAGCCCACTTGATCCGCCCCCAACAGGCTGCTGCCGAACTCATGGTCCATCCAGCTCAAACCCGTGACCGCAATTTCTTTTCCATTGGCAACCATGCTCCCTTCGGTCATCAACCGCGTAAAGGAATAATAATGACTTGCATCGCCGAGGGCATCGCCTTTGCGGCTGACACCCTCCGTGCCGTGAATCACAAGGGGTTTGGCAGGTCTTAATTCCAGCGCGATGCGAAATGCACCCTCGCCCGCAATCAGGCGCATCGTCTCGCCTTCTTGAACGGCGGACCAACGGTCGATCCAAACCTCCATCTCGCCTTCTTTCGCCCCCGCCTTTCCGAGGGCCGCCCGGCTGATCTTTTCTTCGTAAAAAAACCGCTTTTTGGGGAGATCGCTCACCGCAAAGTGTGCCAGATAGAGATCACGCACCGTCCATCTAGAGGGATTCTCCTCTACAAACGTGTTTTCGATACCGCGACGGAAAAAGGTCAACTCGTAACCATAGGCATCGCCGCTTTTCGACTGGAGATTGCCCGTGAAATACCACCATTCAATAAGATAAGTGGGGTGGCTGCCGTGATCCCTTGGAAAGGCAAAGCGGTAGCCCGGCAAGGCCTTTTCGAAACGGGTTCCTTCGGTGCCCGGTTCGGCCCACACAAAACCAACGCTAACGAAAAGAAAGACCCCCATCGCAACAAAACCGCCCCCTTTGCAAAAGGGGGATCGAGGGTAATTTTGCCGGGTGCCGTACCCACCCCCCTTGCCTCCCTTTGTGAAAGGGGAGATCGCAAAAAACAAAGAGATAAGAAATAACAAACTGAAAATCACAAAATGGAAATCAACATCATTCATAGGCAATGGCTTCCTTTAAATCGGTACGTGCGGCCTTGCAGGCGGGGAAAAACGCGGCCAGCAGGGCGGCCCCAACGGCGACGAGGAAAGAATGCAACAAGATTTCGGGCGGAAAATAAAATTGCAAGGTCCATCCAAAAGACGCCTTGTTGATGACGAAAATGAGCAGAAGCGACAGAAAAAATCCGCAGATCAAGGCGATGACATTACCGATAACACCCATGTAAAAGGCCTCGATCATGACGATGCGGATCACCTGGGGCCGCGATGCACCGACGGCGCGAAGAATGCCGATCTCGCGGCGGCGCTCCAAGATGGAAACGAAGAGCGTATTGGCGATGCCCAAAAGCGCCACGGCGATGGCGATCCATTCGAGGGCATAGGTAATCAGGAAGGTCTGGTCAAAGATGTCCATGATCTCCGTTTTGAAATCACCCTGGGTCGTAAAGGCCAAACCTTGTGCAGCGCCCCATGTTGCAAGCAGCTGTTGTCGAACCGATACAGCATCGGCTTCTTCGTCAAGATACACCAAAAGGGCATCGATCCGCCGATCCCGCCACTTGTTTTGGACATGCGAACGATCAACCACCATCTTGCCGCCGTCGGTACCGTAGTCGTAAAAAATACCCGCAATTTCGAAGGCCATTGGACCTTGCGGCGTCGGGAGCGCAACGTGCTCGCCTTCCCGGAGCCCAAAGCGGTTGGCGAGGACTTCGGACACCAAGACGGCCTCCCCTTGGGCGGCTTGACGGAAGATGCGGTCCCGATTCCCTGCTCGAAATAGATAATCGCTGTAGGCCGCGTGAACGGACAAATCGCGCGCGGCCAATTCGACCGATGTGTCTCGAAACAGGATCATCCGCGAACGGTAGCCGTCGACCGCCTTGACTTCGAGGAGGGCGACGATTTCATTGAGGATGGACTCCGGCATCGATTCGTCGGAATCGCTGGCCATGTAAGAAGCCGGGAAGCCGATCACATCGGCCTGGATGCTCTGATCGATCCAAATCAACACCGTCGTCCGGTAGCTTTCGATCATGATGACCACACTAATCATCATAGCCAAGGCTGCCATAAAAGCCGAAACCGTCGGGGCATTGCGACGGATGGCCTGTTCCAGATGGCCCTGGGCCAGACGCCAAGCGGGTGCGCTTTTTTTGCTGAGGAGGCGGACGAGCCTGGAAAAGAAAAAGATGGCCGAAGGCACGAGAAGCGAAAAAGCGGCGAGCAGCAAGGCCGCGGCAATGTAGCCGTTCCAAGACAGGCCCCATTGCATGGGCAAGCTGCACAGCAAAAAAGCCGCCAAACCCAAAACGGCAGCAATCCCCAACAATCCACGGTCATTGAAACCCGGGCCTTCCGAGTGATAGATCCCCTCCATGGCCTCCCGTGGCTTGAGACGCCCCGCCTGCCAAGCCGGGTAAAGCGCGGAGAAGGTCGCAACCAGCACCCCGATAATCAGCCCTTCGACAAAGAGCAACGGCGGAAGGGAAAAAGGGGTGGGCGGAATGGCAACGTAGAGCGACGTCACTGTGGTCGATAAAACCTGCACAACCCAACGCGCCAGCAAGGCGCCTGTTAAAACGCCGAGGAAACCACCGGCGATGCCAATGACCATGCCCTCGAGGGTAAAGAGTCGAAAGATCTCACCGCAATCCACGCCAAGGGCGCGAAGCATGCCGATTTCTTTTTTGCGATGCGCCACGGAGACCAAGAGGGTATTGTAAATGAGAAAAAGCCCCACAAAGAGTGAAATCGCGCTCAAAGCGGTCAGATTCATCTGAAAAGAAAAGAGCATCTTTTCAATGTGACGATTGCGTTGTTGGGGGCGACGGACATGCACTCCGTTCCCGAGCTGCTTTTCGAGTCCTGCGATGAGGGTATCGAGGGGAACGCGATCGTCCGTTATCAGGTCGATTCGGTTGAGCTGTCCGACTTTATCGAAGCGCCATTGTGCCGATGCGATATCCAAAAAGGCGATGTTGCCGTCCCGTGTCCGCGCAATCCCTTCGCCCTTGATGAGGCCGGCCACCTTGAATGGCAACAGTTCGACCCCGCTTCGGACCGAAAAGGGATCGCCGATGCGCAGTCCGTAGTGTTTTGCAAAGGACGCCGTTAAGAACGCCGAAGCGGGGTCGAGCAAGGTTTCGAAAGCCGTGGTCAGATCGACGCCCTTTTTTCCCGCTTCGATGTCATATCTTCGGAAATGCCGCTCTTGGAATAAATCGATTCCCATCAAGAGCAGCATCTCCCCTTGAGCAACCGCCGGTTGTGCCATTGGCAGAACGCTTTGGACAATCGGGGAAATTTCCGATATCCCGTGGGCTTCCCGAAGATCGATCAACAGCCTTTCGTCAATGGCGCCGCTTTTACCCACCACTTCCAGCGTCGTTTCACCGACAAAGGCATCGACCGACTGCCGATAGGCATCCAAAACGCTTCGGTTGGCGATGCGAATCGACACGAAGACCGAAATGCCGAGCGCCACACCCACCAACGTCAGCCAAGACCGTTTTTCGCGAAGCAGGTGGCGCAGTGAAATAAATTTGAGGAGCAGGCCTTGGTTCATTTCAATGATTCGATCCGGTCGATCTCGCTGTCTTTCATGTGGATGATTTGATCTGCAAAGGAACGGGCCTGTTCGCTGTGCGTGGCCATGAGGAGCGTCACGCCCGATGCCCTCATTTGTGCGGACAAGAGTGAGAGGATGCCGTCACCCGTATGCGAATCGAGGTTGCCGGTAGGCTCGTCGGCCAACAACAGTTCCGGGGAAATCGCCAGGGCGCGCGCGATGGCGACCCGCTGCATCTCCCCGCCGGACAAGGCGCTCGGCAGATGATCGACACGATGATCGAGGCCGACGTTTTTCAGCGCCGCCGATGCCGCCATTCCGGCCCGTTCCGGCGGATCGCCCCGGAGAAGAAGGGGAAGGCAGACGTTTTCCAACGCCGTCAACATGGGCAGGAGATTGAAAAACTGGAAGATCATCCCGATATCAAAACGGCGCAGCGCCGTCCAATCGCGGTCGGCAAAATCGGCGGTCGATCGTCCGTTAAATAGGATTTCGCCCGAGCTCGGCACATCGAGCCCACCCATGAGGTTGAGCAGGGTTGATTTCCCACAGCCGCTGGGTCCCATCAACAGGCAAAAAGATCCTTTTTCGATGGTGAGCGAAACATCCCGCAAAGCATGCACCGGATGCGTCGGATGCGGGTAGACCTTGCCCACCTTGTTCATTGTAATCATGTGTAAAAAAGTAGCACAAAGATTGCACGGGGGTAAAGGGATCGGCTAGTTGTATGGACAGCTATTGTTTCAAAAGTTCAGGCGAAAAAGAGCAACGCTTGAAATAAGAACCAGCCCAAAAATATGAGGCCGACGGCATGGGATATCCTACGATAGGCGAAGGCTTGCTGCACGGCAATGACCATCGCCCCGAAGGCCCAAATAATTGCCCCAACCGAGGCGATGACGGTAAAGGGAGGGAAATAGGCGATCACGCGAATCAGGGCCGGCGCGCTCGCGAATCCTGCAACGCGAACGATCGCCCCAAAATCGGCTTGGGTCGCGTGCCCTGTAAAGAGCTTTGTTCCGATGATATAGATTGTCCCGATCCAGGCCATCCTGCCGAGTAGCGCCATCATGGCCATATAGGGGATCTGTCCCGGATATCCACCGGCGCTACCCACGCCGATGGCCGCACTCGAAATAAAAATGATGGCGAGGGCTTGAACCAAGGCGCTTTTGTCGGCAGCAACCTCTGAATAAAGCTGAGGGTCGAGCTGCACGGCCCGAACCAGTCGGCTGATCAGCATGGTGTTACCCAATTTGCGCGCTTCCACGGCATCCATTTAAAATTCTCAGCGGCAGGACAAGCCCTTCTGAAATCCTCGACACGAAACTAACGGTCTCGATAATAGCCCCTGTACCATTCGACAAACTTCTCGATGCCTTCCGCGATGGGCGTTTGGGGCTTAAAACCGACATCCTTGATCAAATCGTCCACGTCCGCATAGGTCGCAGGAACGTCACCGGGCTGCATGGGCATCAGACGACGTTCGGCCTTTTTCCCCAGGGCCTGCTCCAAAATTTCGATCATGTTCAAAAGCTCGACAGGCTGGTTGTTTCCGATATTGTAGATCTTATAGGGTGCCGTGCTGGTAGCGGAGTCGGGCGCCTCTCCCGACCAATTCCTGTTGGGTTTTGGAAGTGTTTCGCTCACCCGGATCACCCCTTCGACAATATCGTCGATATAAGTAAAATCCCGCTGCATCTTCCCATGGTTGTAGACATCGATCGGCACGCCGGCAAGGATGGCCTTCGTGAAAAGAAAGAGCGCCATATCGGGCCTCCCCCAGGGGCCGTACACGGTGAAAAACCGGAGACCGGTCATCGGAAGCCGGTAGAGATGCGAATAGGTGTGGGCCATGAGTTCGTTCGCTTTCTTGGTTGCGGCGTAAAGAGACACCGGATGGTCGACATTATGGTGCACGGAAAACGGCATCTTGGTATTGGCGCCGTAAACCGAACTGGATGAAGCATAGACAAGATGCGGCGTCTCGGATATCCGGCAGCCCTCCAAGATATGCATAAACCCCACCAGGTTGCTATCGACATAGGCATGGGGATTCTCCAGGCTGTAGCGAACCCCGGCTTGGGCCGCGAGATGAATCACCCGGTCATACCAGCCTTGGTTGAAAACATGCGTCATGCCCTCACGATCCGATATATCCGCCTCCAAGAAACGGAAATGCGGTCTCCCCTCCAAGGTCTTTAATCGATCGCGTTTCAACTGAATATCGTAATAATCGCTTAAATTATCGAGACCGACGACCTCGTGGCCGTTATTTAAGAGCCGGCGAGTGACATGATAACCGATAAATCCGGCGGCACCTGTAACGAGATATTTCATTCCGATACTCTCAAAAACCCCAGTCCATATACACCCAAGGGCAGTTTATCCTCCTTGGGCTACAACCGTCCATCCACCCAAGCGCGATCCAGGATGTGTTTCACATCGTATAAAACAAAATCCGGTTTGGCAAAACGTGTCATTCGATCTTGGGTCCAAGCCTTAAAGGCATCGTGGGCAACTGCCAGGATAATCGCATCGTAGTGACCTTCCTTCGGTTCCCGAAGCAATGCAATACCATACTCCCGTGCAACCTCATTGGCATCGGCCCAAGGATCGAACAGCTCGACATTTACGCCGTAACCCGACAAGGACTCCACAATATCGATGACACGGGTATTTCGAATATCCGGGCAGTTCTCCTTGAAGGTGACGCCCAAGACCAAGATGCGGCTTCCGCCCACTTGGATTTGTCTTCGGGTCATCAATTTAATAACCTCTCCAGCCACATAGGCGCCCATATTGTCGTTGATCCGCCGTCCCGCCAAGATGACCTCCGGATGGTAACCAACTTCCTGAGCCTTATGGGTCAGATAATAGGGATCGACCCCAATACAATGCCCTCCGACCAAGCCGGGTCGAAAGGGCAAAAAGTTCCACTTCGTACCGGCCGCCTTCAAGACGGCATCGGTATCGAGCCCGAGCCGGTTGAAAAGCAACGCCAATTCGTTCACGAGTGCGATGTTGACATCGCGCTGCGTATTTTCGATCACCTTCGCCGCCTCGGCCACCCGGATAGACTCGGCGCGATAGGTTCCCGCAGTAATAACGGCGCTGTAGAGCCTATCAATCCGCTCAAGGGTTTCGGGTGTCGATCCGGAAACCACCTTGAGGATATGGGTCACGCGATGGGCCTTATCCCCCGGATTGATACGCTCGGGCGAGTAACCCACAAAAAAATCATGGTTAAACCGCAATCCCGATGCCGCTTCAAGGACGGGCACACAGACGTCCTCCGTCACCCCGGGGTAGACCGTCGATTCGTAAACGACAATGTCGTTCTTTTTTAATACAGAACCGACGCTTCGTGACGCCTTGATCAGGGCGCTTAAATCGGGTCTCTTGTAAGCATCGATAGGAGTCGGCACCGTCACGATGAAAAAGTGACAGGTCCGAGCATCCTCGATCAGAGTCGTGTATCGAAGCTTTGTCGCATGCTTCAAGGCATCTTCGGACACTTCCAAGGTCGCATCGATCCCTTCCCTTAACGCCTCGATACGTGTCTTATCGATATCGAAGGCGACGGTCTCGAATGTTTCTCCAAACGCCGCGGCCAAGGGCAGCCCCACATAACCTAAGCCGATGATAGCGATTTTGGTTTCCAATAATGTTTGTTCTGTCATATTAAATTTCCTCTTAACGGACTAGGCGGCCTCCGACTTTAAGTCTAAGAGCTCGCGGAGGGTCGATTGCAATCGACTTCCTCTGATTTCGAAACAGCAAGAAACATTGCTTGTTTTTTCGAAGAAACGAAGTGACTGAGAAATCTTAAACGACAAATGCCGAACAACAAGATTTCTCCCTTCGCTCGAAATGACAAATCGCAAAACAACAACGCCAATTTTACCTTCGCCTAAGGGCGAGGGGTTTCAAATATCCCCGATCGAGACACTAAGGGAAGGGGTCTCTTAAGGAATCTCTGATCAAGTCTGTTAGGGTCCCCGTCGGGGACTTTGCGGGAGCGCTTCATACCTTTTTTTAAGATCGGGATGAGCCGACAAGAAGCGTTTGACCCCCGCTTCCTCGGCAAACACATCCGGGCTTTCAGACTGGTATTGCTCGATCGTCAAACCGTATTTTGATAGGATACCGGCGATATGGTCGTTGATCTCCGCTTCCAATTTCCTGAGTTCCTCCATTGACGGGCCACCTTCGGGTCCAAACTGCGGCGGCCTCCGGTTTCGAAAAAACGCCCGCATCGATTCTCCGATGTCGATTCGCGCACGGACATAGCGCTCGACATCCGACGCTGTGATATGAGACGCAAGGGCAGGACGACGCCACACAGGTCCGGCTCCCAATATGACCAAACCAAGAAGCATCAAACGTCCGGTCAAGAACATCCAAAACAAGGTCTTTTTCATCCGATTACTCCTAAAATCGCGAACATCATTGAAGCTCACCAGGGCCATATTACCGGAAAATGCTTAGTTTTATAGTTTAGCGGGGGAGCCCAGCCATTGCAATAGGTCAAGCCGGATCGGCTGGCTCAGGTACACCTTAACTGAAAAATTGCGGGACACACAAAAGAAGGGCACCGAGGAGTCCCAAAATGAGACTCAAAGGCAGGGCAAGTGCGGCCGCCGTGTCATAGGGCGGTTTCAAAGCACCCTGGCCCCAAAAACCGAAACCAATACCAACGATTCCGATGATGATCATGAAGATATAAACCGGTATCATGGCATCACACTCATGCCTTCATCATGCCGACAATCCAAAGGGCATAAAAAAAGATGACAATGCTGCCCCAAAAAAGGCCGCGTTTCGCGATAATTTGGGTACCGCCCTCCCGAAAAGCCCGCCAAATAAAGAGCAGGACACCTCCGACCCAGCCCAGAAAACCGATCTCCAGGACGATGGACCAAAAGGCATCGGGCTTCATCGGCCGCTGAAGGATGGCCAGCGCTTCTTCCGTTTTTTTCGCAATGCTCTTCTTTCTGTCCGCCTCGGAATAGATGGTTTGCTCGGCCATGAGACGGGCAATTTTTGGGTTGGCCCGATCGATCCAATCTTTCCCCGGCGTGTAAAAGCTCCGTGTGGCGTAAAACACACTTCGAAGCGAGCGATAGGCCTCCAAGGCCAGGGGTTTATCTTGGACCTCTAGAATCTCTGCAATCGCCCATAGTTGGGCCGCCGACCGATCGACATGGCCGCCAAAGGGCAAATACCAAAGAATCGCACGTTCGTAGTGGGTGATGGCGGTTCGGTAGTCCCGTTCGGAAAAAGCCGCCTCCGCTTTATTGTACTCCTTCATTGAGGAAAAAAAGACCTTGATGACGATCAGCAGGATCACCGCCAGGAAACAAAGCGCCCCGATGCCGATTTTTTTGACAACCTGGTCTTGGGTCATTATTTAAAATCTCTCCTCTCGAAACAAATCACGGAAACGATCATGACAATGGAAATATAGAGTAAACCATATAGGATGCTGAGCACTATTTTACCACTTTCGACGGGAAGGTGGTATACGGCCGCCCCCTTGAGGTTAAACAATTCCAAGTTCGGCAAGAAATAATAGAAAAAAATGGTGATTCGCTCGATCATCCAACTGCCGGAATCGGCCCCGAATTGCTTGAGATATTCTGTCAGATGCCCAATCACATAGACAGCAAACGTGAACATTCCACTTAAAAACGGGGTGGAGAAGGAAGAGAAAAAAATCGCGACCGCGGAAATCACGGAGAGTTCGACAAAGATCATGACCAGCGCCAGCGATAGATAAAAATCGAGCAGACCCTCATACAACAATACGAGCAAAAATAAGAAACACGACATCAGGACCGTTTCAACCAGCAGCGTGAGGAGAATACCGATATATTTCCCGACTAAGAACTGGGAACGCCTCACGGGTTTGGCCAGTATGGGATAGATCGTCCGCTTTTCTATTTCCTTGTAAACCAAGTTGATACCGACGACAATCGCGATCATCACACCGAAAAGATTAATGCTTCCGAGCCCCATATCCTTGATGATTTTATTCCGCTGACCGACCGTGGCTTGGTCGAGGACCAAGGAGACGGCCATCATCACAAAAGCAAAGAAGATGAGGCTGTAGAGGATTTTGTTACGGACAGCCTCCTTGAAAGTATTCACGGCGATGGCGCGGAGGGCTTTCAAGCTTGGGCCTCCCGGATCTCCTCCAAGAAGATATCTTCTAAGGTTTCTTTCCTTGGAACGATCGATACGATCCGCCCCTTTTCCTTTTGTGCCCAAGAGATCAGTTTTTGAAGGTCTTGCTCATCAGCAAGGGCAATCAATATTCTATGGTTTCCCGTTCTGATCGAATCGGAAATCGGCTTTAGAAGCTGTACTTTCTCTTGAGGGATTCCCGCAAGCGTGACTTCGATCGATTTTATTTTGGGATCCAACAGTGCTTCTAATGGCCCGATACTTCGCAACCGCCCATTGACAATAATACCGGCCTGATCGCAAATCACCTCTGCATCGGAAAGCACATGTGTACTAAAAAAAACAGTCTTTCCGGCTTCCTTTAAACGAAGGATAATATCTCTCACCTCCTTCCGACCAATGGGATCTAAACCCGACATGGGTTCATCGAGGATCACCAATTCGGGGTCATTGATCAAAGCCTGCGCCAAACCGATCCGCTGAAGCATGCCTTTGGAATATTGCCGAAGCTGGATGTTTTCAGCGCCTTGTAAATGCACCAAATCGATCAATGTATCGATCCGATGGTCCAAGGCCTTCCGGGGCATCCCAAAAAGTGCTCCGCAAAAGCGGAGAAACTCAAGACCGGTCAGATAATCGTAAAAATAAGGATGTTCCGTAAGAAAACCGATCTTCATTTTAACAGAGAGGTCACGAATGGATTTTCCGAATATGAATCCATCGCCCGATGTTGGGTGAATCAGTCCTGTTAAGAACTTGATGGTCGTGGTTTTTCCCGCGCCGTTCGGACCCAAGAACCCAAAGGCCGTTCCACGCTCAACCGTCAGATTCAGGTCGCAAAGCGCTTTCTTCTCTTTCATCAAAAATCCTGAACGGAAGACCTTCGTCAAATGCCTGATCTCAATTGCGGGAACCATCTTTCCTTTTTTCCGAGAGGATTTTTTCGATTCGATCGGCAACATTTTTCCGAACGATTTCATCGGTTGTATTTTTATAAATCTCTTTGTAAAAATTTAATGCAGTCTGGTTTTTTCCAGATCTTTCATAGAGTGTTCCAGTGAGTGTCTTGGTAAATGGCGGCGCTCCCGGCAAAAGGGATGCACGTTCAATGTAAAGTGCCGCCTTCAGGGGGTCTTCTAGGTGATAATAGAGATTAAACCCGAAATAAAACGGATACTCCCATTTATCGGGATATGCCTCCATCCCCCTTTCGAGAATCTGGTTCGCATTCTCGGCCTGTGACGCCTCCAAGGATAAAACGATCCCTCCAAAATAGTAAGGAAAGTCAAAGCGAGGATCTAAATCGATGATTCTAGAGAGCATATGGAACAACCAAGGGTACTCCTTATCCGTCATAAAGTGGCTGCCAAAATAGGAAACGGTTTTAATCCAGAGCAAATCGGCCAGCATGTGGTGGTATCCCAGGGAAATCGGTTTTAAATACTTGCCGGATGGAAGGTAGAGGAGAGATTCTTGTTCTATATTCCGATATGTGCCAAGCCGATTCTGAGTGTATATTTGAGCACATGACAATAGGATGATCAAACCGATTACGAGACTTGATCTATATGCCGACTTCATGGATCTACGCGCTTCCTAAGCAGTATGTTATCGATAGATCATGTTCTTCCAGTTTGACGAACCAACGTGTTGTGCCATAATAAATCATGCCGGTTTTCTTTTTTAAGAAAAGCGCTCATTCCTGTTTTGCCTCAACACTTTGGATTAAAATAGGCCTCTTTACTGGTATATCTATAATCAATTTGGTTTGAAGAAAACATATTCGTTACAACCAAGGCGACCTCCCCGCGTTTTAAGGCGGTCCAGGATAAAGCCTTTTTTTTTATAAAAATTAAAAATCTGTTCCGGTTTGGCGACCTGAAAAGGGTAGCCCCCCAACCAATCAATCCAGTCAGTGAGAACAGACATCCCTCGTACTTGGTTATATTCAAGATATCGCC
>JBHHXH010000067.1:0-15025 GCA_046756925.1 Nitrospiria bacterium | reverse complement strand
AAATCGAAGGGAGTGCCCCCGGGGTGATTCGAACACCCGGCACACGGTTTAGGAAACCGTTGCTCTATCCACCTGAGCTACGGGGGCAGTACCTCTTTATAGAACGAGGGTTTCGAGACGTGTGTACAATGCAGGATCACCCGTCTGGATTTTGACGGCATTTCAGCATTCTTTATGGACGTCCCAGTAATGCCCCAAAAGACGGAAATCGGTCTTGCCGCAGTTTATTCCAGACATGCACCTTTTCATACGCAAGCAGTGGAAATTGATCTCCGTCGACGGACCGCGTTCCGATGACGCGTGCCGAAATCGTCATCACTTTTCCTTTCATATACATAAAACGGTCAAGCCGCTCGGGAAAAATGACGTAAAAACGTTCTCCGGGGGGGTGCCCCAAACTCGGATGAACACCGTTTTCGAGCGGAATTTCAGACAATTCCAGCTCGGTTTTCCATTCTTGGTAACGCAGCCGACGCACTGTTCCCCCGAGTAGAACAAGCTTCCCCTTATGACGATTCGGATTTTCTCGAATTTCCGTTAAAAGCTCAGGATCTTCGGGCGAATGAAGCGGTTGAAATAGCGCTGTCCGGCAACCGGAGCTTGCAAATAAAAAAAGGATTGCCGCGAACAACCCCACTTTTGATTTTATTTTCATATGATCTCCCACGAAAAAAGAACATCAAAGTAGATAGTCAATTGGATATGTATCCCAGGTCAACAGGAACACTTGATGAGAACGATTCTTTACAGATTGCAATGGTTTACAGATTGCAATGGAACGTGACGATTGAGGATTTATGTGGCTTCTTCTCCGCGAAGTTTTGCTAGAACAGTATAATCCTCCAGTGTTGTCGTATCTCCTACGGTTTCTTTACCTGAAGCGATATCCCGGAGGAGCCGCCTCATAATTTTTCCACTTCGCGTCTTTGGAAGGTGGTCGGTAAATCGAATATCGTCCGGCCGTGCAATGGTCCCGATTTCCTTGGCGACATGGGCCCTCAAAATGCCCTTTAGCTTATCCGCCGGCTTTCTACCGCCTTCCAAGGTCACAAAGGCCGCGATGCCGGTTCCCTTAATTTCATCCGGACGGCCGATGACGGCCGCTTCGGCAACCGCTGGATGAGAAACCAGCGCCGACTCCACCTCCATCGTCCCCAGGCGATGGCCGGAAACATTCATGACATCGTCCACCCGTCCCATGACCCAGAAATACCCGTCTTCATCTTGTCTGGCGCCATCCCCGGTAAAATATACTCCCGGTATATCGGACCAGTATTGCTTCTTAAACCGGGCCGGATCCCGCCATACCGTTCGAAGCATCGAGGGCCAGGGGCGCTTGATCACGAGATAGCCCCCAACGTTCGTCGGTACCGGGACGCCGTCCCGGCTGACCACCTCCGCTGAAATCCCCGGGAAGGGGAGTGTCGCCGAACCCGGCTTGGTCGGGATCGCCCCCGGAAGCGGAGTGATCATAATCCCCCCGGTTTCCGTTTGCCACCAGGTATCGACAATCGGACATCTTCTGCCGCCGATAACCCTGTGGTACCACATCCAGGCTTCGGGATTAATCGGTTCCCCAACGGTTCCAAGGAGACGCAAACTGGAAAGATCTCGTCGTTTCGGCCATTTCTCTCCCAGCTTAATCAGTGATCGTATTGCCGTCGGGGCAGTATAGAAAACGCTTACACGGTATTTCTCCACAATTTCCCAAAATCGGTCCGGTTCCGGATAGGTCGGCACCCCTTCATACATCACCGTCGTCGCACCATTCGAAAGGATGCCGTAGATGATATAGGAATGCCCGGTGATCCAACCAATATCGGCCGTACACCAATAGGTATCCGTGTCTTTTAAGTCGAAAATCCATTTTGATGTAATGGTCGTTCCAAGAAGGTAACCTCCAGTAGAATGAACAACCCCCTTCGGCTTTCCTGTGGTCCCACTGGTGTATAAGATAAAAAGGGGATGCTCCGAATCGAGGGAAGCCGGCTTACAGCGTATCGAATTCCCATTCATCAGATCGTGCCACCAATAATCCCGGCCTCTTTTCATCTTGACCGGCGTATTCGTCCTTCGAACAACAATTGTCTTCTCGATACTGGGGGATCCTTTGAGGGCCTCATCAACTTTTTCTTTCAGTGTCACGACCCCGCCTTTCCGAAACCCGCCATCGGCGGTGACGATCAGTTTGGCTTCCGCATCGTTCACCCGATCCCTGAGCGCACCCGCAGAGAAACCGCCGAAGATAATCGAATGGGTGGCCCCAATTCGGGCGCAGGCAAGCATGGCGATCGCAAGCTCGGGAATCATCGGCATATAAATCGCAACCCGATCGCCCTTCTGAACACCCTTTTCTTTGAGTGCATTCGCGAATTTGCAAACCTCCCGGTGGAGTTCCTGATAAGTAATCGTTCTCGAATCTCCCGGCTCACCCTCCCAGATGATCGCGGCCTTATTCCGCCTCCACCCTTCGATATGACGGTCCAGACAATTATAGGCGACATTGATTTTCCCTCCGACAAACCACTTGGCAAAGGGAGGTTTCCACTGTAAAACCTTTTTCCATGGCTTAAACCATGACAGTTCTCCAGCCAGATCGGCCCAAAAGCGCTCTGGATCTCGCTTCGCCTTCCTGCAAAGTCGATCATAGTCCCGACGACTCTTAATATGCGCCTGTTGGCTGAAATCCTCCTTCGATCTGAATAGGCGACGCTCATCAAGTACCGACGTAATATCTTTTTCCTTGGGCATCACAAACTCCCTACGCAATTTTATTTTTGGAAATTCCCGACATGTATACAGGATTCTATTAAATGGACCGATCAAAGTCAACGAAGAAAACGCTCAATAAATCCTTTGTTTTCGAATCTTTGGAGCGCATATCCCGGTCATCGATCGGTATTTTTCAACGAAGGTCGCGCTTCTCGCCATCTCTACTCCGAATAATGATTTCGATCGCCCATCAAGGAATGAAAAAAAATGCGCAAAGCACCCTTGCATGTATGACATCTCCACATTTGTATCTAGCCTGACACACAAATGGCCGATCTGGTATTTGATATTTGACCTTCTAGGGAAAGTAGTCTATAACTGTCGGTTAATATTGTAATTTATATGGAACACCATTCATGCGACCGAATCGGAGCGCATCACAATGAGTCACGACATCGATGCGGTAAACAAAGTTAATAATGCGTTCTATGAGGCATTTGAAAGCCTCGACATCCATAAAATGGACGCCATCTGGGTCAAGGAAGCGCATGTCAAATGCATTCATCCGGGCTGGGATATCCGCTTGGGTTGGCCCGAAGTCCGTGACAGCTGGGTCCTCATTTTCAATCACACCATTGAAATCAGGTTTTCGGTTTGCCTGTTGGATATATCGATACGAAAAGACCTGGCTTGGACCGTGTGTCACGAAACCATATCAACACAAGACAAGGGAAAATGGGTGGATGGACGGGTCATATCGACCAACCTATTTGAGCGATTTAAGGGCGACTGGCTCATCATCCACCATCATGGCTCACCGCTCCTGTCTCTCGAAGAGTCCACCAAGACACCATCCATCGATTGATATTCCCACTAATTTATTAAAATAGGACATGGCGCGTATTCAGGAAATTATATTCTTAGTCTTCGGACAATTGGCGGTCGGCGGCGCTTTTTTATTGACCCTGCCATCACTCGAAACCGTGGGCATCGGATTTTTCCGGACCAACGGATTGGTTTTCTTTCTGACCGTGGTGCTCGGACTTTCGCTTTTTCCCATCGAATGGTCGGAATGGACCGCCGTTTTCCAACACCTTGACGCATTCGGGATCATCTTTCTCTTTTTTCTGGCCTTTAGTTTCATTTTGTTCATTTATAATCTCAGGCTTTGGTTCCATCACCCTTATCACAGCCGTCTCCTGCTCTACAGTGCATCGGCACTCGGGACCATTGCCATTGTCGCCACGGCCGGATATTATCTTCCGCAATCCTCCGGCTGGTTGAGGACCTTGTCCCTGTCAGCTTATTTTTTGATTTCCAGCCTGCTGTTGGGGGCCGGTGTGTTGGGGATGCTCTTGGGCCACAGTTACCTGACCCGCCCGGACCTCTCGATCGTTCCACTTCGAAATCTTGCGAAATTATTTATGATACTTGTTTTTATCGAAGCGGCTTTTGCGCTCGCCAGCCTCATTGTGTTGGCACCGACGCAACGCCTGCAAAACGCACTTTATTTGCGGTCGTTCGAGGGCCTCTATTTGTGGATCCGAATATTGATCGGCATCTTAGGTCCTTTGATCCTGGCTCCGATGATCCATCAAACGGTCAAGGAAAGGGCCACGATGTCCGCAACCGGTTTACTTTATGTGGCCATGATGATGATCATCATCGGAGAAATATTCTCCCGTTTTTTCCTCTTGGTGGATGCAGGTATCTTGTAATGTAGTCATTCGTACGGCGTTTTTAAAACGCTTTGTTTATTGTGGAGGCATCGATGCAAATATCGACCATCGAACAGATGAAGATCTTCTCACCCGAAAAAATGAAAAAGACCAAGCTATTCGATACGGACCGGATGTTTTGCGACCTTTACTGTTTCGAACCGGAACAATTTCAAAAACCGCACGCCCATGATGGACAAGACAAAGTCTACATCGTCCTTGAAGGAGAAGGATGCTTTCAAGTCGATGAGGAAGAGAAAACCGTAGCGAAGGGCTCCGCGGTGCTCGCCCCCTCGGGATCAGTCCACGGGGTCAAAAATCGCTCCTCCAAACGTTTGGTGCTCCTCGTCTTTATGGCGCCGAAGCCCGAGCACGGCTAGGCACACTGCCAGCCGGTGTATAAAACCTTCGAGTTGCCTTTAAAGGATGGATTGATTATACTCTGCGCAAAGCTTTCGGAGAATAGATAATGATCGAGCAAAAAGCCTTGGAAGCCCAAAAAATTCTACTACAACACGACACCCCACAGGAAACATTAGAAGACTACCTCGCCATTGAAGGTTTTCAAGCCCTTAAAAAGGCGCTTTCGATGACACCGATGCAAGTGATCGACGAAATCAAACGATCCAAACTCCGCGGTCGCGGCGGGGCTGGATTCCCGGCCGGCATCAAGTGGGAAGGGGTCAGAAACAATACTACGGGAGCGCATGGGCTTTCTCCGAAAAGATACTTGGTTTGCAACTTTTCCGAGGGAGAACCCGGCACCTACAAAGACCGTTTCCTAACCCAAAAAAACCCCTATGCGCTCATCGAAGGCATGATGATCGCCTCCTACGCAATCGGCACGGTGAATGCTTTGATCTGTATCAAGGAAATCTTTTCGAAAGAAATCGCCATCCTCAATCGTGCGATCGAAGAATGTCTGGAAGCCGGATACCTGGGTGATAACGTCATGGGAAGTGGACACGATTTACCACTCGAGCTGACCTTCGGACCGGATTCCTATCTTTTGGGTGAGGATCGCGCACAACTCGAGGTGATCGAAGGAAAACCGGCCTGGCCGCGTGCGAAAGGAATCATACCCGTATACGTCGGCCTCTATAGTCAGCCGACCGTCGTCAACAACGTCGAAACGCTTGCAACAGTGCCTTATATTATTCGAAAAGGGGCCGATTGGTTCAAATCGATCGGAACGGCCGATTCGCCCGGCACCATGATATTCACGCTCACGGGAGATGTCAATAAACCGGGCATGTACGAACTCCCAATGGGCACACCGCTTTCAACATTGATTAATCTTTACGGCGGCGGTCCGCTCATGCAACGCCATGTGCAAGTCGTTTTTTCAGGTCCGACCAACGCAGTGATTCCGGCGGACAAACTCGACACGCCACTCGATTTCGGCTCCATGCGTAAAATTCCATCGGGATTGGGATCCGGTGGTTATACGGTTCTAGACAATACAGCCTGCGTTTTGACAATGGGCCTCCTTTTTTCTCGTTTTCTCGCCCTGGAGTCCTGCGGCCAATGTACTTCTTGCAAAGCGGGAACGGGACGCATCACGCGCAACCTCGAGCTCCTCGAGGCAGGGGAAGGGACCGAAGAAACCGTCATGGCGATTCTAGACGATTGCCAACACATCAAGGGCTCCGGACACTGTTATCTCTGTACTGAAGAAGGTATCGAAATTGGGAGCATCTTTTACAATTTTCCAGAGGTCATCGTCGAACATCTCGAATACGGCTGTTTGAAGAATCGTCGTCTCGTCATGCCGAAGATAAAAAATTACGACGAAGCAACACACACATTCACCTTCGACAAAGGATATTACGATCGATGCGAGGCGGAAGGGAAGAAGATAAACTATCCTGGATAAATGCATCCCTTTCAACAATGTATTCTAGATAAAGAAGTTGCCAGCATAACGATATCCGACATTCAACAAACGATCCGACACCGAAAACACCCATCGGCGGACCCTCGCGTCTCATGAAGCGTTTCAAATAACCGAAAACATGCATCGAAACCCGCTTCTCTCCCTCATCGACCAATATCAGGACCGATATCGGGAGGAAATGGAAACCGTTCGCCGTTTTATCTCCTTCGTAAAAACACACCCAAATTGTTTCGAAAGAAGTCTTGAAATCGGGCACATCACCGGATCGGCCTGGCTCGTCAACCGAAACCGCACCAAGGTGCTCCTCACCCACCATAAAAAACTCGACAAATGGCTACAATTGGGTGGACACGCCGATGGTCAATCGAATATCTTATCGGTCGCCTTGCGAGAAGCATATGAAGAATCCGGATTGGAAGCGATTTCGCCCTTTAGCAAAACGATATTTGATTTAGACATTCACCGCATACCGAAAAGAGGGGATATAAAAACCCATTTTCATTATGATGTTCGCTTCGCCCTACAGGTGACCGGGTCTGAACGATTCAATGTGAGTCATGAATCGAACGCCTTGTCGTGGGTTCCCATTTTGACATTGGAAGACAGACACCCGGACGAATCGATTCTAAGAATGCGAAAAAAGTGGCTGACCTCTTTCAATCCTTTATAAGTATCTGAAAAAGAACCTCTAAAGCCCCATAATTTAACAATCGATCTTGAAACAATTCTCCCTTTCGCCCTCGAATTGAAAATCTTAATGGAAACCGTGACGTGTATACCCATACAGAGTGGCTATAAATTAAGACGCAAACACACATGTAAGCGAACGAACCGGCGGCGATGCATTCCACCTTTATCAGGACGCAAGTAAAATAAAGATATGAAAAAAGGAGGGCATTGAAGGGAAAAACGTATAGACTAACAAGAACGTTTTTTTTCTACTCGAATCTTCAAATCCTTCATTTTTTTTCGAAGCGTATTGCGATGCATGCCAAGGAGTTGTGACGCCTGTACTTGGTTGCCGCCGGTTTCTTTGAGAGCCAGTTTAATCAGCGGCTTTTCGACCTCTTGTATGAGTAAATCGTAGAGATTCTTTCCCTCGCCTTGCCGGATCTTTTTCACAAACTGCGCCAATTTCACCTCTATTAATTCATCGAAGGAGAGTTCTTCCGGCTTTAGGAGACGCTGTTTTTGCGTATTTTTTTTATTTTTTGAGGTCGGAGGCAAACCCTTGGAGGACCCTTTACTTCCTGAAGATTCCTCAAACTGAGCGATGGTTTTCCGTAACATGGTGGGTGACGAAAAGATGGCGTATCGTGACTTGCAGCTTTGTTTCATCTCCCGGACGACTCCCAGGGCGTGATCCCAATCGTTACCGACGGGAATGACGATGACTTCACCTTTTTTTTCTTGATTGTTTAGAACCGCTTTAGCGATGAGGGGTGTCACCGGCTTGCCGTTTTCAAGCGCCTTGCGGAGCGATGAAGCAAGATTGGCACCCTCGTGTACAAGGTAGATATTGTGGGTCATCGGGCTCCGGGGGAAGGAGTGAACTTAGGATGTTTTTTCTACCACATCCTTGAAATTTTTGTCAACGAAAAATAACGATCCCTCCTTCATATCGATCTCAATCGTATCTCCCGGTTTGATGCTTCCTTCAAGTAACTTGATAGACAAAGGATTCATGATATCCCTTTGTATCGTCCGCTTCAGCGGGCGCGCTCCAAAAACGCGGTCGTACCCCTCTTTAGCCAGATAGTCTTTAGCCGCCAGTGTCAGAGAAACATCCACTTGTTTCGTCTCCAAACGCCGTTTCAGGAAATCCAGCTGAATATCGACGATTCGAGTTAACTGTTCCACCGTCAGTGGATGGTAGACCACTATATCGTCAATGCGATTCAAAAACTCCGGCTTAAAATATGATTTCATAGCTTCTAATATTCGCTCCCGCATCTCAAAAAGATTACCGTCACCTGCCTGAATCTCTGCGCTTCCAATATTCGAAGTCATCATCAACACAGTATTTTTAAAATCGACTGTGCGCCCTTTTCCATCCGTCAGCCGTCCTTCATCCAAGACCTGAAGAAGGATGCCGAAGATATCCGGATGCGCTTTTTCGATTTCATCGAACAATATGACCGCATAAGGACGACGTCGCACCGCCTCCGTGAGCTGACCGCCCTCTTCATAACCAACATAACCGGGTGGCGCGCCTGTTAATCGGGCAACGCTGTGTTTTTCCATATATTCAGACATATCAAAGCGAAGCATCGCATTTTCGTCATCAAAAAGAAACTCCGCCAAAGCCCTCGCCGTTTCCGTCTTACCAACCCCCGTGGGCCCCAACAAGATAAAAGAACCCAGGGGACGATTCGGATCGGCAATGCCGGCCCGTGCCCTTCGGACCGCGTTGGAGACGGCGGTGATCGCTTCTTCCTGACCGACGACACGCCGATGGAGCCGTGACTCCATTTGGAGCAGTTTTTCTTTTTCCGCCTCGATCAACCGAGAAATGGGGATCCCCGTCCATTTTGAGATGATCTCTGCAATGTCCTCCTCATCGACCTCTAGTTTCAGCATCTTTCTCTTTGATTGCAGCGTTTGAAGATACCCGTGCACCTCGGCAAGTTTACGATCCAAATCCGGCCCGGCCCCGTATCGGAGTTCGGCCGCCCGCCCAAGGTCTCCGTTCCGCTCCGCCTGTGCTCCCTCCTGTCGTGTACGATCGATCTCCTCTTTAAGGGCCTGTATCTTTTGAATCACGTCCTTCTCCCGATTCCACTGATCCTTCAAGTCAACGGCCTGTAGTTGGAGATGACCCAATTTTTCCCCAAGCTCTTTCGACCTTTTTTGAGAGGCATCGTCTTTTTCCCTTTTGACCGCCTCTCGTTCAATTTCGAGCTGTCGGATTTTCCGTTCAATTTCGTCCAGCTCCGTCGGCATGGAATCGATCTCCATCCTGAGATGAGAAGCGGCCTCGTCAATCAAATCGATCGCCTTATCCGGGAGGAATCGGTCCATAATATACCGGTGAGACAATACCGCAGCGGAAACCAGCGCCGCGTCGTGAATACGCACGCCGTGGTGGACTTCATATCGTTCTTTTAAACCACGTAAAATCGAAATGCTCTGATCGACCGTGGGTTCCTGAACCAATACCGGTTGAAACCGTCGCTCGAGGGCAGCATCTTTTTCAATATGTTTTCGATATTCGTCAATCGTCGTTGCGCCAACGGCCCGAAGCTCCCCACGAGCCAGGGCTGGCTTCAGCATGTTCGATGCATCGATCGCTCCCTCGGCCGAACCGGTTCCCACCAGCGTATGAAGTTCGTCGATAAAAAGAATCACCTTGCCTTCCGCACTGATGACTTCTTTGATCACCGCCTTGAGACGCTCTTCAAATTCTCCACGGAATTTCGCGCCGGCAATCAAGGCCCCCATGTCCAAGGAATGAACCATTTTGCTCTTAAGGCCTTCCGGAACATCACCCGAAACAATCCGTTGGGCCAGTCCCTCTGCAATGGCCGTTTTCCCCACTCCCGGCTCACCGATCAAGACAGGATTGTTTTTTCTACGGCGCGAAAGCACCTGTATCACCCGACGAATCTCTTCATCACGCCCGATGACCGGATCGAGTTTACCTGTCTGAGCCAAGACGTTCAGGTTTCGGGAATAACGATCCAAGGCCTGGTATTTCTCTTCCGGCCTCTGATCAGTGACCCGATGGGCGCCCCTTACCTTCGCAAGCGCCGCCAATGTCTTCTCCCTCGAAATACCGGAATTGCTGAATGCCTCTGCAACCGGCCCCTTCTGTCCCAGCAGCGCCAGGAAAAGATGTTCCGTACTAATATATTCATCCTTCAACCGGCTTGCCTCATTCTCCGCTCGCTTAAACAAAGCCGCCACTTGTGGTTTAATATATACGGTGCCGACAGCGCCCGGACCGGAAACCGCCGGTATTTTCTTGACAATATCCTTGAGACTCCCCTGGATGGCTCCGATCGACACACCCATTTTATCCAAAAGATTCTCTACCACCCCCTCTCTTTGATCAATCAACGCCAGAGCAAGGTGGACCTCATCGATTTGCTGATGGTCCGATGATGCCGCTATGGTTTGTGCGGATTCGATTGCTTCCTGCGCCATCAGTGTAAAACGACTTCCTTGCATCCTCTTTCCTCTCGTTACGGTCTCTTATATGCAATATATAATGCCTTTTTCGAACATATCAAGAACCCAAGATCGACGATTAATATTGGGATAAACCCTCAATGCGCTAGAGATTCAAGGTCTGAGGCAATGATTCGATCGGCGCATACTCATCACACCCGCAGAAAGAGAAGAATAAACGAAAACACAGTATCAGCAGACAAATCGAGGGTCTCAAATCCCGCGATCATGGGATTTAGGTAAGAAAACCTCAATTGACACACCCAAGAGCCGATGGTATCTTTTATGGAAAGATGGCTCTATTAATTTCAAGCTTCTTTACACTAATACCACTTTTCATATTTCCCTTGGAAGTCCTTTCAATGGAAATATATCAATTTACCGATCCCTCCGGGACCATACACTTCACCAACATACCCACCGATCCCCGTTATCGACGAAGGGCCCTAACCTCAAAGCAGTCAAAGCACTTTGAACGAAGCGATCGAGAAAAATTTGTTGAGGAAATAATCAATGAAGCATCTCGGGCTCAACAAGTCGATCCAGCACTCATCAAAGCCATCATTCGTGTCGAATCGGATTTCGATACCGGAGCCGTCTCTTCGGCGGGTGCGCAAGGATTGATGCAAATCATGCCGGAAACCGCTGAAAGTCTTGTCGTCAAAAACCCTTTTGACCCCAAAGAAAACATACACGGCGGAACGCGTTACCTTCGTTCGCTTTTAGACCGGTTTGGTCAAGATTTAACACTCGCACTGGCCGCTTACAATGCCGGTCCGAATCGTGTCATCCGATTCAGTGGGGTTCCGCCCTTTAAGGAAACGACCGCATATATTTCAAAGGTGAACTATTTTTACGAAGAATATGTCAAAAAAGAAGCCCGAAATGTCTTGGCTTATTCTGAAATCAGTCCGGACGGTAATATCCTCTTCACAAACCGTCCGAAGTAAAGCGACATATCACCACATTTTATAAAATGTAAAAAATATTCCGGCTGCTCATATATCATTACCCGACTAAAACCGGATTTATTAAGGATTGTTTCGAATTTATGTGGTGCTTAGGAGGGTGTTATGAAGACCTCTCTAGAAAGGCTTGAGACAGAGAGGTCTGGGTCAATAAGATATGCCGAAACGTTTTCTGCTCTCCGCCTTCGGGACAATCTTCTCGATAGTGGGCGCCCACGCTTTCACGTCGCTGGAGCGCCGATTCCATCATCGCGGACGCGCAGCACAACATGTTTCTCGTTTCGAACGCAAGCCTTGAAGAACCCGGTCTTTTTAGGATGTCTTCCCATTTCCGACATGCATCCGCGGCGATTCGGAGCGAAGACTCGCTTCGAACAATGCCGACCCGCCGCCACATAACCTCTCTTAACTGCTTTTGAACAAGGAGATAGGTTTCGGGTGCCCGAGTGGAGCCCCCCCAAGCGTTCATCTGCATCGTATCTCCAAGATGATGTGAATCAATCTGTCTCTCGGATGCCTCTGAACCCACTGCATCACCGACGCGGGCCCCGAAAACCAAACCTTCCAAAAGCGAATTACTGGCCAGACGATTCGCGCCATGAACTCCTGTAGAAGCCACTTCTCCGACAGCGTAAAGACCCGCGATATTGGTTCTCCCCGAGAGATCCGTTTTGATTCCGCCCATCATATAATGGGCACTGGGAGCGACCGGGATCTTATCACTGGTAATGTCGATGCCGAACCGAAGGCAGGTGGCGTATATTTTTGGAAAACGCTTCTTGACAAAGAAAGGATCTAAACGGGTCATATCAAGGAATACATGACGACGCCGCATCTTTTCTATTTCACTTACGATTGCGCGGGTCACCAGATCCCTCGGAGCCAATTCGGCATCGGGATGATAGCGGTCCATGAAAGGTTTCTCGTCCTCATCGAGAAGGCGGCCTCCCTCCCCCCGCATCGCCTCGGACAGGAGAAACGAAGGTGCCGCAGGAAGAAACAAGGCCGTCGGATGAAATTGGAAGAATTCCATGTCTTCTAGCTCGGCGCCTGCCCGAAGCGCCATACCAATACCATCCCCAGTCGATACCGGCGGATTGGTGGTGCGCTTGTAGACTTGCCCGGCGCCGCCGGTGGCCAGGATCACAGCATTCGCAAAAAACCGTCGCCATTCTTTTTCACGTTCATCTAAAACCCATGCACCGAAACAAACTTTTTCCGAATGCCCTCGCGAAACCAAGAGGTTGTCCGTAAACTGTCCATTTACAATCGTAATGTTTTTATTCGCACCGATCGTCTTGACAAGGGTTTTAACGATTTCGTTTCCCGTGCTGTCTCCCCTCGCACGCAAAATTCTATTATGCCGATGCGCACCTTCCCTGGCATATGCAAATGTCTCCCCGTCTTTGTCGAATTCCGCTCCCCAATCCAACAATTCATGGATACGCCGAGGCCCCTCTTCGACAAGAACCTTGACCGCGTTTTCACGGCAAAGTCCCTTACCGGCATCCAGCGTATCTTGGTAGTGAGATTGAATACCTCCCTCCTCATCGTTTAGAACCGCAGCAATGCCTCCCTGGGCAAATTCGGAACACGACTCTCCCTTAATACCCTTATTGAGGATCACGACCTTCCCATAACGACTCGCGCCGATCGCGGCTCGAAGTCCGGCAATCCCGCCTCCGACAATCAAAAAATCCGTTTTGATATCCACTGATTTCATCGATTGGAGGCCGTGTTATGGACGAATGACGCCAAAGGGTCCCTCCCCCAATACACCCACGAGTTTGGAATCTTTTGAAGACGTCCAAATAAAGGTTGCGCTTCCATTTTTTTCCAGGGGAGGCGCTTCCTCCCACACCCAAAGCCCCCTCCATCGAACGGCCGTTTTAATCGTGTCTTCGTCCATCTCAACGCGATCGATGATGACCGAAATCTCGGCTTTTGAGAACCGGCTGAAATCTTGACGAACACGCTTTTGAAAGACCTGAAGCCCTTCGAAAGACGGGTCCAATCCGGAAAAAAAACCTTCATCATCTTTTTTCTCGTAGAATTCCCGCAATTTTTCAATTCGGCCACGGACGTGCGCCAGCTTATTGGTAACGGGCGTTGGTTTCTTTTTATCCGCCGTACAAGACAACAAAATAAAAAAAACCAGTAAAAAAGGCAGGAGTCGAATCAGTCGTACAAGTCGGATGGCAGGCAAATCGTCTTTTCCAAAATAAATATAGAAGGGGAGATGGAGCCCTATGCAAAGGGATCTCAACTTTGTCTTAATAACATCCTCGGATTATAGGTTAAGAAAATAAGGGGGTCAAGACACGCTAAGTCATGGGATCGAAACACCATACTTAAAGGAAGACCACGATCAACACAGTGCTATGCCTGCTCCGACCCACCAAAACGATTTTGACGCCAGGCCTCATATAAAATCACCGCCACGGCATTCGATAAATTTAAACTACGATTGTCCGGAAGCATCGGGATACGAAGCAGTTGCGATTCGAGCATATCGTTTCGAAGCGTACGGGGCAAACCATCGGTTTCCGAACCGAACAGAAGCGCGTCTCCGCATTGAAAATCGACATCGCTGTACGCCCGTCGTCCGAATTTTGAGCAGGCAAAAAGACGAGGCGGCTTTGCCGAAAACAAAAACGCCTTTAAGGAAGCATGCACCTTCACTGCAGCGAATTCTCGATAGTCCAGGCCCGCCCGCCGCAGCCGCTTATCGTCCAGTGTAAAACCCAGGGGTTCAATCAAATGGAGTTCCGCCCCGCTGTTGGCGCAAAGTCGAATAATATTCCCGGTATTCGGCGGAATTTTCGGCTGAAACAATACGATTCGAAACATAATTTAATCGTGACCGGCCACTAGTCTGAGAGGTCCGGCTGCTTCCGCATGCGTTTTTTTTCCTGTCTGCGATGTTTTTCGTCAAGTTCGCGTTCGCGTACAGCGCGAGGCTTCATGGTTCGAACACGCCGTTTGCGGGCGCGATTCCGCTCGGATAATCTTGCGATCAGGCGTTCGAGGGCTTTCTCTTTGTTCCGAAATTGCGAACGGGACTCGGTCGCCGATACGACAACACCCGAGGGAGGATGCACAATCCGCACGCCCGAATTTGTCACATTGCGATGTTGTCCTCCCGGTCCGCTTGCACGAAAGGTATGAATCACCACCTCCCTGACAAGGACATCGCGATCGACGGAATAGCCTTGCACTTCATTCATCCGAGGGGCCTTGGACGCATCCTGCGCTTGAGGACCTTTCGCACCCGTTTTTTTAGGTCTGTTTTTTCGATCAATCATCTTTGTAAATTCCAAGTTCGACCGGGAAAATACATGAGCGTTTTTAACAAATCAATACCGGAATTTTCCTTGAAGGAAACGTTCAAGAGATGATGGTCCTCATGAATCAGGCCATTTGTGCAAAACCGGCCGCTTTAAACTTACCCCAAAATCAACGATTGATTTTGGGAAAAACCGTCAAGTCGTCCGAAAGACAAGGCCCGAGGCGTACTTCACCCGTACGGTGAGGAGCAAAATCGCCGAGAACGCAGTATT
>JBHHXH010000066.1:0-15304 GCA_046756925.1 Nitrospiria bacterium | reverse complement strand
TAATAACGGGGTGAAATGCTGCAAGGGACATAGAACGATTATAAAGGAAAGGGTGTGATGGGGAAAGGTTTGCAATGGCCAATGGGAAAGATGGTTTTTTTTCAATAAGCGCTATATCTTACGCTTTTAGGCATCTTGGGGGTTCTTTGACAGATACCAGGGCCTTCGGTATATTTTTATTGCGCCTTTCAGGGAAACCGATGCCCCAACCCCAGCAAAAAAAGAAACGTCTCGGTCAAATGCTCCTCGCGGAAGGTCTTGTGACCGAATTGCAACTCGAACGGGCCTTGCGTGCGCAAAAAAACTCCGGCAGCCGTCTGGGTAAAGTCCTTCTGGATTTGGGCTATGTCACCGAGGACGGCGTTATCAAGGTCTTGGGAAAGCAAATGGGCATCCCCCACATTTCCTTGGGGACCATGGTGATCGATCCGGAAGTGATACAGCTTATTCCCGAACTTGCAGCCCGACGCCATCAAGTGCTTCCCCTCTTTCGAAAAGAAAAAACGCTTCATTTGGCCATGGTGGACCCCTTGAATGTCTTCGCGATCGATGACATCCATCAAATCACCGGTCTGGATATCACGCCGGTGGTCGGAACGGAACGGGAAATCCTCAAAGCGATCGAGCGTTTCTATCGCGGTACCGGCACCATGAAAGCCGCGATTCAAGATGCCGACCGGAAAGCGATGGCGGACGTAGAGGCCTTGGTCCAAGAGCAAAGCGAGCGTGCCGAGGATTCCCCCGTGGTGAAATTCGTGAATACCTTGATCGGACAAGCCGTTAAAGAGGGGGCCAGCGATGTGCACTTGGAGCCGGACGGCGAAATCGTACAAATTCGCTACCGTGTCGACGGCCTGCTTCATGACGTGATGACCGCGCCCAAGTCGCTGCAGGCTGGTGTCGTATCTCGCATCAAGATACTGGCCAGCATGGACATTGCCGAAACACGGGTGCCTCAAGACGGGCGTTTCGAAATGAAGGTCGGAGATAAGGATATCGATATCCGGATCTCCACGCTGCCCACGGGTTTCGGTGAAAAGATCGTGATGCGGCTGCTCGATAAAGTCAGCGTGCTCATCGGCCTGGAAGAATTGGGATGGAATACGGACACGCTTCGCGATTTCGACCGGTATTTTCGTCGGCCTTATGGACTGATCTTGGTCACGGGGGCCACCGGCAGCGGCAAAACGACCACCTTGTATTCCGTGTTGCAAACCATCAATACCCCCGAAAAAAACATCGTCACCATCGAGGACCCGGTGGAATACCAGCTCAAGCGGATTACCCAGGTGCAGGTCAACGAAAAAGTCGGCGTGACCTTTGCCAAAGGCCTCCGGTCGATCCTGCGTCAAGACCCCGATGTTGTCATGGTGGGAGAGATTCGGGATCGTGAAACCGTCAACCTGGCCATTCAGGCCGCATTAACCGGGCACTTGGTATTAAGCACCCTCCATACGAACGATGCGCCGGGAGCGATCGCCCGTCTGATCGATATGGGCGCGGAGCCCTTTCTCATCGCCTCATCCCTGACGGCGGTCGTGTCTCAAAAATTGGTCCGAAAAATTTGCAGTCGTTGTACTGCCGATTATAACCCGCCCGAAGATTTGATCGATCGCTTGGGATTGCGTCATCGACTGGAAGCCGGCCGGGAGCCTTCCTTTCAGAAAGGATCGGGCTGCCCGGACTGTAGAGGGACCGGCTATGCGGGAAGAATCGGGCTCTATGAATTGCTGCCGGTGGACGGAGCCGTTCGAGACTTGATTGTCACGCGATCGTCTTCGGCCCAAATCCGAAAAGCCGCCCTCAAGACCAACTTTCAACCGCTTCGAAGCGATGGCATATCGAAAGCGCTGCAGGGCCAGACCTCTCTGGAAGAAGTCCTGAGAGTGACCCAAGAGGTCGAATTGTAAGACTGACAATATTTGGCACACAGCCCTGCAAATTCCGTCATAAGTTTAAACTTCTACAGATCGCCCTCCCCAATCAGATTTTCAAGTAATTGAATCTATTACGTTTATCTATGCTTTTTTTATATGTTTTTGCACGGTATACATGTTGCTTAGCTAACGAAGCGAGAAGATTATGCCAAACTATCAATATCGCGCACGAGATAAGACCGGAGCCCTTTTTTCGGGAACCATCGATATGAACGGCAAAGATGCGGTGGCCAACCATTTGGACGGCTTGGGCTACTACCCGGTGTCCATCAAGGAGGCCGGATATGGCCTTCACATCGACCTAAAGGACTTCTTGAGCCGGTTCCAACGGATCCAGCCAAAGGAGATGATTGTCTTTTCCCGTCAGTTGGCAACCTTGGTCGGCGCCGGCGTTCCGATCCTTTCCAGTTTTGATTCCTTGATCGAACAGACCGCCAATACACGGCTGAAGGGCGCCATTATCCGTATTCGTCAGGACGTGGAAGAGGGGAACTCCATATCCGATGCGCTGGAAAGGCATCCCGATATCTTTTCCCAGCTTTATATCAGTATGGTCCGCGCGGGAGAAGCGGGGGGCGTATTGGATGAAGTCTTGTACCGCTTGGCGTCCGTGTCGGAGCACGAGGCTGAAACACGCGGACGAATTCGATCGGCAACCGTTCACCCTATGATTATTTTGGGAACCCTTCTGCTTGGGTGTGTCATTATCCTGACCTGGGTGATTCCAAAATTCCAAGCCGTCTACGGGAAGTCAAATGTTGCCCTGCCCTTGCCGACCCGGATCTTAATCGGAGCCAACGCCCTGTTTCATCACTATTGGCCTGCTGTTTTGGTGTTCACTGTGGCGGCGATTTGGGCGTGGCTTCGATATATCCGGACGAAATCGGGAAGACTGGCCTTGGATCGGTTCAAGCTAAAGCTCCCCGTATTTGGATCTATTTATTCCAAGGTTGCCCTCTCCCGCTTCGCTCATACTTTTGGAACTTTGACCCGTAGCGGTCTTCCGATGTTGGAGACGCTGGAAATCGTTTCGGGTGTTGTTGGAAACAAAATGATTTCCGGTGTCATACTTAATGTTCGAAGTGCCGCGCGGGAGGGACGCGGAATGGTTCATCCAATGAAGGAAAGCGGTGTCTTCCCGGTATCCGTCATTCAGATGGTTGCCGTGGGGGAGGAGACAGGCCGTATGGATGAAATGATGAATAAAGTCTCGGAATATTACGATCGTGAGGTGGACTATGCCATACGGAACCTTGCAAGCGCCTTGGAGCCCATCCTCCTCATATTGATCGGGGCCATTGTTTTGTTCTTTGCGCTGGCGATTTTCATGCCGTGGTGGAACATGGTGGAGGTGTTTAAATCAGGTGGACTTTGAGGTTCTATGTTTAGGATCCCGAATATGAGCTGGAGGGATGATCATCATCGAAGATCCGCTCAGCCAAGCGGATTTGTGAAAAAGGCACGCTTCAGGATATCGGAATGGATCGTGGAGAAATCGATGCAAATTGGGACAAAAGGATATACCTTAATTGAGCTGATCACCGTCATGGTCATGATCGGCGTCCTAACCGGCTTGGCGGTCGCACGTTATCATGACCTGACGCAAGAGGCCAATGTCTCTGCCAGCAAGGGAAATTTAGGAACCATCCGGGCGGGCATTACGCTGATCCACGCCAAGACGATCTTATTCGGTGTGAGCGAAACCAATCCGGAATGGCCTAGCGTAACGGAATTAAACAACAATGCGCTCGACGCTTCCAGACCGCCTTCGCTGGCCAATCTTAAAATCATCGACGGTCCTTCCGGTGATGTATGCAGTTTGACCTGCATGCCTGAAAGTTTTATTTCTACGCTAGGAACCTTGAATGAGCGGAGGAAAATTGTCGTCGTCACAACATCCGAAGCCAATGCCCGTATCCTGCAAACAGAAGCAGGAGCATGGGCTTATGATGCAGCGACAGGTCAATTCTATGTCAACCAGGAAACACCGAACGATAGTAGAGGAATTCCTGCCAATCAGTGGTAAGGAATATTGATCATCATTATAAAAGGAGAACAAGTATGAAATCGTTTCGAAACCAGAAAGGTTTTACCTTAATAGAGTTGGTCGTCATGATTGTCATTGTTGCCCTGCTTTCGGTTGCAGCCATTCCGGAATTCGTGAATATGCAGACAGATGCGCAGGCCGGAGCCAATGTTGCGTGGGTTGGAGGATTAAGGAGTTGTCTGGCCATGAATTTTGCGGGTGAAAGACTTGGTAAAACATTAACGCCCTCAGCCACGACCGCTACGGGACCGGCGCTTCCAGCCACTGGAGACACCGTCGGCGAGATTAACGGATGCATTACCGGCTCATCAATGCCCGGCTCATTGACCGCCCCGGGGACCGGCACGACCTGGACGGGCGTCGCTCCCTTGATTGCCGGCGGCGTGCCGACGTCAGTCACCTGGACGCTGACCGCGGGAGCAGCGGTTGGAGATCCCACATTCGTCTCCTGCAGCACGCCGACGACCCACAATTGCTAGAATAGTAGGAATGCAGGTTTCACGGCGAGGTTTTACCCTCATCGAAGTCGTAATTGTGATGTTGGTCATGGCGATTTTGGCCCTCGTGGTCGTTTCTCCATTTAATCTGAGCAACGCTCGGGCAGGAGCTGCTGCCAAAAAGCTGGAAGCGGATCTCCGTTATGCCCAGCAGCTGGCGAATGCCAGCCGTATCCGGCACGGGGTGGAAGTCACCAATGGGACCTCCTACCGTGTTTTTCAGGACGATGGCGGGGGCGGGACCACCGTGAGCAACCCGATGACGGGAGCCCCTTACATTATCTCGATGACAGGAGATTTCAACGGTGTTTCTTTAACCACGAGCTTAGGGGGAGCGCCGCCGAAGGCGCAGTTTGACTCGATCGGCCGCCCCTTCGACGGCAGCGTCGTCCCCATACCGGTCGCGGCGGGGGCCAACGCCATTAACCTGCTCGTATCCGGTTCGGTCGTCGAAACCGTCACCGTGGTGCCGAATACCGGCGTCGTGCTGGTGAATTAGCGGGAAGAGCAGATGCAAAATTACAAGGGTTTTACCTTAATAGAGGTCGTTTTGGTGATCTTAATCCTGGCCGTTGGGCTGACGGGCGTCCTCGGCTATATCACTCAAGCTGCAGAGGACAGTGCCTATGCGCACAATGTGTCCACCGCCACGACCCTCTCCCAAGACCTGATGGAGGAAATACGGTCGAAATGCTGGGATGAAAGCGCAACCACGGTCCCCCCTTGTTCGGGTTCGGTCACCCCGTCCATTATTGGTTCGGACGGCGGGGAAACCCGTGCGGCCTACGACGATGTGGACGACTTCAACAGCCTGCCAGCCGGAGGCAATACACCGCCGGAAGATTCCCAGGGTGTCGGGATGGGCGCCTTCCCCTTTTTTACCCAGCAGGCTACAGTCTGCTATGTCGATGCCGCCGACCTTGATACCTGCGTGGCTGGCCCGACGGATTTTAAGCGGGTGTCCGTGACGATATCCTGGTCGGCCGCTGATCAGGTGAACCTGGTCAGCGTTTTCTCCAACCGCCGGAACTAAACGATGCAAGGCTTTAAAAACGAAAGCGGATATTCCCTGATCGAGGTGGTCATCGTAATGGTCATCTTAAGTGTGATTAGCGTCATGGTGGTTACCCCCATGATCGAAACCGGAAAGGGATGGCGGCAAATCGGCAGCCGTAAAAATGTCATGCAATTGGCGCGGCTGGGGATGGACAAAATGGTTCGGATTTTAAGGAATACGCAACGCTTGGCCGCGAACACACCCAATATATCGGTCAATTCCACGGCCAGTTGCTTGAGTTTTACGACAGGAGACGACCGGAATTATACCTTTAATCTGAATGGAAGCGTTCTGGAAGAATGCAGCACCTGCGATTGTGGGGCCGTTGTCGCACCCGACAACCTGGTGGTGAACGTCTCCGTCTTTACGGTGACCTGCTACGATGGAGCCAATGTGGCAGTGGCCTGCAACACGGTTGCACCGGTTCGACGGGTCTTGCTTCGGCTTTCCGTGACCGAGAATGGCGAGTCAGCCACGCTCGATTCCGAGGTGACTCTTCGAAACCTGCAGGGCGTCTAATGACAATCTTCAGTGGGCAAGATGGCGTCTCGATCGTGGGCGTTATCCTGATGATGCTCCTGATTTCCGTCATGGGGCAGGTCTTGGTATCTATGGTCGGAACGGAAAATTTTTCCACAGTCAACCAGATGCGGTCCAGCCAGGCGCATTATATTGCCGAAGCCGGCATCGAGCGGGCCAAGTATGCATTCGCAAATGGCACGGCCTGTGCCGCCCTCAGCTACAACGATCCCCTCGGGGCGGGAAACTATGCCACCAACGGCACCCTCTACAACCCGGTATCAACCACGCTCTCCGCCGCTGTCGTCGCTGGCGACACTATCCTTCCATTGGTGTCGATCGCCGGTTACGCCCCGCACGGCCGGGTTGCGATCGAAGCAGAGGAAATCGATTATGCAACGAGCACAACCCTGCCGGCCGATTGCCTCCCCTTTGCCGCGCCTTGTGTAACCGGGGCCCAGCGCGGGGTGAATGGGACAACTGCCGCAACGCATGCTTCGGGGATCGCGGTCGCACAGAACCAATGTCTTATCCGGTCGACGGGCAACGTTTCAGGGGTACCCGTAAGCGCCCAACGGGTGATCGAGGTGGGTGCCGTGCAATCGTCCACGGCGGGTACAACGGTTCAAAGCGGGTCCGCAGTCAGTACCGCAAACGGGACGCTCAACGTCGTGATCCCGACACCGGTGACCCTATCGCGGTCTTATCTCATTTTTAATACACGCCACAACAGCGAACGACCGGTCGGCTCCATGGTGCGGGGCAGAATCGCCAATGCAAGCACATTGGAATTCGTTCGGGTCACCGACGAAGGCACGCCCGTTCCCATCACCATTCAATGGCATGTGGTCGAACATGCTTCCGGGGTTAATGTGCAGCGCGGATCGGTCAACCAAACGGCGACGACGATCAATGTGCCGATCACCCCGGTGGCCTCTTTGAACCAGGCCTTTGTGACTTGGTCGAAAACCCCCGCCGCATCTGATACCGATTGGGACCGGACGGGCCCAATATTAGGAGAACTCACAACCCTGTCCAATCTTCAGTTTCGCGTCAATAGAGAGGAATCCTCACACACCATTTGGTGGCAGGTGATTGAGTTTACAAACCCCGCCGACATTCTTGTCCAAAAAGGATCGACGTCGATGGACAGCGTCTTATCGACCACCGTTACCTTGGGGACGGCGGTGGATGTTGACAAAACCTTTGTCCTGGTCGGATACCGAAGCGACGGCGGCGATCCGGAAGTGGGACGGCATATGCTTCGTGCGCGCTTGACCAATTCGACAACCCTCGTGATCGACCGGAGTGTCGCGGGCGGAGGCGGTGATCGGATTGACGAGATCCTCTGGCAAGCGGTCCAACTGAACAACGCAAGCACGCAACATGGAAGCCGGAACTTTCCCGGGGGCAGCTTGACGCAAAACGTCCCCATCTCGGCGGTGGATACGACACGGGCCATCGCCTTTGCCTCGGTGCAGCCTGTCGGCGGCCAGAATATGGGGCGTTCTCCCTATGAGGGTGACGATATCATCGGCGTGGGTTCGGTGACCATGGCCCTTCAATCGAATCAAATCGTCATGCAGCGGAACAACGCCGCCGCCACGGCGGATATCGGCTGGTTTGTGGTTGAATTCGCCGCACCCAGTACGGTGACAAGCATGATCGATTGGAGAGAGCTTTTTTAGAAGACACCCTAGAAAGTTGGATTTGAATTTCGAGTTGAGGAGGGAAAGGAAAGAAGGACGGCATGAATACTTCCGACATTATCAATAAAATCGATATTCCACGTCATAAGCTCTACTATCTGGAGCAAAAGGGCTATGTCAGTCCCCGGCGGGTTCCCATGGGCGATTTAGAGGCGCGACGATATACCGGTGAAGATTTCTTAAAAATCGGTTTGATTTGGAAATATCTCAAAAAAGGGTTTAAGCACAAAGTGGCCTACCAAAAAGCCATGGAGGATTTCGGGAGCAAGTAAGGGAAGAGCTAATCGTGTTTTTCGCAAACAGAAAACATTTTTGGGGTATCGACATCGGGGCGTCTTCGGTGAAGGGCGTGCAGCTGTCTCGCACACGGCACGGGGTTCAACTGCAAGATGCGGCGATCGTCGAGATATCCGAGGATGAAGGGGCCTTATCCAATGGGCTGTCGTTGCTTCTTGGAAAATCGCTGGCCAAGGCCCGGGCGGCGGTTCACTTCTCCGGTCGTGTCTCTCCTGAAATCCGAACGCTATCGCTCCCGTCGATGCCCAAAAAGGAAATGATCGAAGCCGTTCACTGGGAGGCGCGAAAATCGAGCTCACTTTCAAATGAAGCTTTGGTTGTGGACTTTTTGACGATGAGGGAACGGGAGATAGACGGGATTCGGCAGCATGAGGTCGTGATCGTGGTCGTCGATCGGGCGGCCCTGGCAGATCAGCTCCAAAAAATAAACGGATGTGGCTTAAACGTGATTGCGGTGGATGTCGCCCCCATGGCCCTGCTCAACACCGCTCGGCTGCATTTTTCGGAACAGCTTCCGGATTGTCTGCTCTATGTCGATATCGGTGCGAAAAATATGGAGATCAATATTGTCAATGGCGGTGTCCTTCGATTCACGCGGCAAGTCATGATGGGAGGAGATGCGATTAACCTCGCGCTGAGCGAGGCCTTTGGTTGGTCCTTTTCGGATGCGGAGAGCAGGAAAAGAAAAGAAGGCATATTAACCGAAGGTTCCATGCGTGAAGCGGTGTTGGAACAGGTGGATCGCTTTATCGTGGAAATTCAACGGTCTGTCGATTATTACCGGGCGGAATCTCGGGCGCACGGGATCGACAAAATCCTTTTGATGGGCGGCATGCCCCTCTTGCCCGGTTTTTTGGAATATTTTTCACGGTTTTTTGAAGCGCCGATTGAAATCGAAGATCCTTTTTCCATGATGCGTTGCGAAGGGCCTGAGGTGGCCATGCTTCGGGAAATCGCACCCCAATTTTCCTTGGCGACGGGTTTGGCCTTAAGGAAGGGATAGAGGAAGCGATAATGGTTCACGAGCAGATCAATCTGTTGCAGGCGATGTCCATCGGACAGCCCTCGGATCTTCGATTGCAGCCGGCCTGGATTTCGTGGGGCATGGCGATTTTCATCCTTTTAACGGTCTTTGGGCTTTATCGAAAGGGTTCGGACATTTCGGATTTAAACGATCAAATCGCAGGGCTTCGGGATAAACAGGCTTTCTTGGTGCAGGAAATGGGCGCTGCGGAAGCCGCCATGAAAGATGTGGTGCAGACCCTCGCCGTGACCTTGTCTAATCGCATTCGATGGTCACAGTTGATGCGGGAAGTCAGCCTGATCATACCGGAAGGGGTGTGGACCACGCGATGGGAGAGTGTCGCGTCAAGAAAGGATCCACGGAAACCCAATGCCCGCGGCAACGCAAACGACATGCAACAAGGCCCGGAGATCAAGATTCTGGGAGAGGCGATCTCCCAAGCGCAGTTGACCTTGTTTTTGTCAACACTGGACCGGTCTCCGCTCTTAAATGGCGCAAGGCTTGCCCATGCCCGGCGTGTATCTGGAGAGGTCCATTTTGAAATTGTCATCAACCTCAAAAGGGAGAAGGCGGCGTGAGAGAGCTGGCGGTGCGATATAAAATGCCCTTCATCTTGTTTGCCATGTGGGTCGGCGTGGCCTACCTCTATATTCTCCGCGTGGAGGAGGTCAAAGCCCTCAATCTGCAAAGGGCCGCCCTTCAGAAAGAAATTTCAGCCATGCCCGAACCGCCTTCCCCTCGCAGTCTGGAAAGCAGGGGCGTGCGCTTTTCTTGGCCGGACTCCGTCCCTGAGTTCTTAAGGGATCTGACCCGATGGTCGCGAGAGAAGTCCCTCGTCGTGGTCTCGATCGAACCCGGAGATCCAACCATCAAGGAGGACTATACCGAACAACCGGTCACACTCGAAGTACAAGGACCTTATCGGTCGATCGGGAATTACCTGGGTTTTCTGGAAAGTCTGCCGAGGCCCCTCCAGGTCACCGGTTTCCGGATTTCACGTGTCGCCTCGCCCTCCCCGAAGGTTTCTTCGGACTTGCTGGCGAGATTGAAACTCACGCTTTATATCCGGGAAGGTGCATGATGGTTTTATTGCGGGCCGCCGTTATCGTATCTAGCTTGATTTTGGCGATGGTGCCTGCATCCGGCGCGTCCTTTGAGGAAGGGACTGAGGGACGGAGAGATGCCAGCTTATTGGCGCGGAAAGAAAACCTGCGCTGGGGGCGCGACCCGTTTTATCGCGAAAGGCCTCCGGAAAAGATCCGGATCGAACCGAAAACAGCCGAAGAACCGGCGGAAGTTTTTGAACAAGAAACCATTGATAAGACGCCCATGTCGTCCGATCACCTGTTCCTTTCTGCGATCATTTTCCGAGGGACTTCCGGTTCAGCCATCATCAACGATCGGATTGTTCGTCCGGGAGACACCCTCGAAGAAGGAATCATCGTCAGCGATATCTTGAGCGATCAAGTCGTGCTGCTGGCAGGAGAACGATGGGTCGTGCTTCGCGTACGGCCCTTTGGGAAGAAATAAGGAGGGTCCCATGAAAGCCTATTGGAGGATTTTCATCCTCTTCATGTTCATCGGCGCCGAAGCGCTGTTGCGTACGAATGTCGGCAAGGGGGAAGCACTGCAATCCCCTCAGACCGTGTCCACAGAAACCTCCTTGGCGTCTGAAGCCGATGACCGAGAAGGATTTGAGGGCGCCCCGCCCCCCATTCCCTTGGCGGACCCCGAAGGTCCTCCAAATCAGGAAACATTGGAGGCCCCGGCTTCGTCGCCGGAACGCCTGGAGAAACCAACGGCAGGCGAAAAAGGCTTGTCGGAAGAGGCGATTCCCCCCAAAAACAATCTAATTGATTCCGGAAAAGACATCTCAAAAGCCTTTGAGGCCTTAAGCAAACCTGTGCCAGAGGGTGGTGAATTCTTGGAAGAGTTCATTTCTTTAAGGAGGCAAGGTGAACTTTTTTATATGGAATTTCGCAATGCGGAAATTAAAGATGTATTACGCGCTTTGAGTCAGGAAAATGACTTAAATATCATCATTGGCGAGCGTGTGGAAGGAACCATTACCCTCAGCTTTAAAGCCGTGACCTTCGATGATGCCTTCAATGCCATCCTCCAAATGTACCATTTAAATGCCTACCGTGAGGGGAATATCGTTCGCGTGATAAAATCCCCCTTCTCCGCCGAAGAAGCGGAGCTGGTGACCAAGATGATCGGAATCAATTTTGCGGTTGCTGAAGAAGTCCAGGCAACCGTGAAAGAAATGTTAAGTAAAAATGGGGTTGTCATGGCCGACGCCAGGACCAATACCCTGGTGATTCGGGATCTCCCTTCCTATTTAGAGAAGATTGCCAAGGTGGTCCAAAGACTCGACAGCGAGACTCCGCAGATCATGACTGAAGCCAGAATCGTGGCTGAAGAACCGGAGCTGATGACCAAGATGATCGGAATTAATTTTGCGGTTGCTGAAGAAGTCCAGGCAACCGTAAAAGGAATATTAAGTAAAAATGGGGTTGTCATGGCCGACGCCAGGACCAATACCCTGGTGATTCGGGATCTCCCTTCCTATTTAGAGAAGATTGCCAAGGTGGTCCAAAGACTCGACAGCGAGACTCCGCAGATCATGATTGAAGCCAGAATCGTGGAGGTGAACACCAACTTTTCTAAGGAACTCGGCGTCCAATGGGGCGGACAACTCTCAAGCCGCTCTGGAAACACCACAACCTCTCTTCATGGCGGCGGGTTCAAAGATCAATCCGACGATCTGTTTTCGCAGCCCTTAAGCGGCGGGATCGGTGTCTCAGGGGGCCCTTTTGCCGTGAACCTCCCTGCCGATATCGGGCGCGGAAGGGGAGGGGCCTTCGGGTTTTCAATCGGGAATGTCGCCAATACCCGCCTGCTCGATGTCCAGCTCTCTGCACTGGAGGATGCAGGAAATGGAAAGATCCTTTCCAACCCGGTCATTATGACCCTTAATAAGAAAGAAGCCAGGATCTCCAGCGGCACCGAAATTTTGATTCCGACCACATCCATTGTCACCACATCGATCTCGTCTTCCGCCGACGCTTCCGGAGGGACTGCGAACACCGGTGTGACGACAATCAATGCCAAACTGGAGTTGACAGTGACGCCTCATGTGACGGCGGACGACCAAATAATGATCCATGTCCAGGTCGATAAAAAAGACGTCGATTTCAGCCGCGAGGTGCAAAGTATTCCCCCGCTCACCACCCGAACCGCGGAGACCGATCTCTTGGTAAAGGATCGAGAGACCATTGTGATCGGAGGCATCTTTACTCACAACGAATCGGATAGCGAAGCCGGCGTACCGTGGCTTTCAAAGATTCCGGTGCTTGGCTGGCTCTTTAAAAAAGAAACCAAGCTGGACACCCAGAATGAGTTGATGATCTTCCTGACCCCGACCATCCGCAGGGGCGATGAGACCATCGACGAAAATCTGTTCGAACGGAACAAGAACCAGTAATATTCCGAAATGGATTCTTTCATTTTTGATAAAAACCCGTTGAAAAAAGTACATTCTATTCCCCTCTTTATTTTTGTCATGAACGATCAAAAAGCTGATGGGTCTTTGCGTTTCATGCCCCTGGTAATGTGTGTGGATGCCGGTGTAAAATAAAGAGTGTAAGATCCGAGGGTCCTGTCGATGAAGATGCCATCTCGACTGCATGGCCAAAAGTCTGTAATCGATTCGGCTGCCGGAGTCCCCCCCAAGGCGCAGTCTCCATCTCCATCCTTTTTTACGAAAACCGCCAAGTCCGAAAAAACCCGATCATTCGAAGGCCGGGGTCTGAAGCGGGCGTGGGCAGAGACAATACGGGAATTCTTTCGTTTTCGGGAATGCCATACCAACCTTAAAAAGGAAATCGGGGGCGGACTGACCACCTTCATGACGATGTCCTATATCATCTTTGTCCAACCGGCGATCTTGTCGATTGCCGGTATGGACAAGGGTGCGGTTATGGTGGCGACTTGTCTATCGAGCGCGATCGCGACCCTTTTGATGGGGCTGCTGACCAACTACCCCTTCGCCTTGGCGCCCGCCATGGGGCATAATATCTTTTTTGCGGTCATCGTGTGCGGCACCATGGGTTACCCCTGGCAGACCGCCCTGGGGGCCGTTTTTATCTCGGGAATTCTTTTTATCGGTCTTTCCGTTTTGGGTGCCTGGGCCCATCTGGTCGAATCCATCCCGGACAGCTTGAAGCAGGCCATCGCGGTCGGGATCGGTCTGCTGATTACGCTCATCGGCTTGCAATACGGCGGTCTGGTGGTCGATACGCCGGGCGTGCTCGTCGGGCTGGGGAAACTCTCCAGCCCGCCCGCTCTCTTGACCCTCTTTGGCGTGGGGCTGATCACCGTCTTGATGGTGCGACGCGTCGCGGGGAGCATCCTTTGGGGCATCCTCGCAACGGCCCTGCTCGGCCTGCCGATGGGCGTGGTGAGCTACCAAGGGATTGTGGCCCCCCCCCCGAGCCTTGACCCCACCTTGTTTCAGCTCGATGTCCTCGGCGCCCTACAAAGCGGTTTGATTGCCGTGGTCTTTGTCTTCTTTTTCCTCGACCTCTTCGACACAATGGGAACACTGGTGGGCTTAAGCAGCCAATGTGGTTATATTAAGGACGGAAAACTTCCCCGGGTCAACCGCGCCATGTTGGCGGACGCCGTCGGCACGGTCAGTGGTGCGCTGCTAGGGACCTCAACGGTGACCAGCTACATCGAAAGCGCCACCGGTATCGCACAAGGCGCGCGAACCGGTTTTGCCAACATGGTCACGGCCCTGCTCTTTATCACGGCCCTTTTTTTGAGCCCCCTCGCGGAGATGATCGGCGGCGATTATCTTTATGAGGGAATGACCCTTCACCCCGTGATCGCGCCCGCCTTGATTATGGTTGGTTTTCTCATGATAAAAGGGGTGACCCGCATCGATTGGGAAGATCTCACGGAAGCAATACCGGCCTTCCTGACCATCATCATCATGCCGATGACCATCAGCATTACGGAAGGGATTGCCTTCGGTTTTATTGCCTATTCTCTTTTAAAGTGGATGAGCGGTCGGGTTCAAGAGGCGCATTGGATCATCCACCTGTTGGCGGTTTTATTTATCGTTCGCTATTTGTTTTTGGGGTAGTGGACCAATCAAGCCATGTGTAAAAAAGTGCACTCTTTCATATGTTCACATACCTATTTCGGAATCATCATGATGCTCGATGTCGTCGGTTTGGCTGTTCACATTGATTGTAAGGGCTATGATGTAGTGGTCAAGTGAAGGAAGCGTTTGCCTCCGCTGCTCCCGGCAGCCATTTATCCCCACGCTTCCGAGGGGAACATAGTGGTGGATTTCATAAAAATGAAACTTTATTTCAGAGGTTTTTGCTTTGTCTGTGTAAATAGTTAAGAAGTTACATGATTTATCTTGTCATAGGCTTATAAAATAGATTAGAGGTGGTTATCTATTTATGCAATTTTGTAATATAGTAGGGTTGGTTGGGAACGACAATTCCGGCAATCCTTTGTTTGCTTATCTAGAGAGACAGGCCAGCGGTCGCAACCACCATCCTGATCCCAAAGGAGGAGATCATCATAAGTGTCATGGAAATCCGGGCCAGTCATCTATCGGAGAAATGTTTCTTTATAGTGTAATCCATACATAGCATCTATCTCATGTAACCATCGAGGGGGATCATTCAGGGGTTGAAGGTTCAGGGCATACTAATCCGATCAGGTCTACTTATTTCCGCCATCGTTGGAAAAGGGGTTTTTTATCCCAGATATTCAAGATGGTATTTTTTATGTTCACAATCATACTATTCACTTATTCATAGCACTGAGAAAAGGACAGACGATGAGTGAGAAAGAGTTAATCGATGAATGTTATGCCTATGCACGTCTTGCGCTACCGCTGATGTCCGAACATGGAATACCCGTAACGCCACGGAATTACGCGGTATGGTACGAATATGTTTCTTGCAATGAAGAACTGCGCAAAACCATCGATGTGATTCTTAAGAAGGGGGAAAAGTTTACGGAGGAAAGAAACGAAATGCTTTATCATCGTTTTTGCTCCCAAAAGGACGAAAACGAACTGAGGAAACTTCGGGAAGATGTACAAAAAGTATTGGTAACCATTCTTGCCGAAGTGGCGGAGCTGAACGGGCAAGCCGACAAATATGGATCCTGGCTTTCTAAATCTGTC
>JBHHXH010000065.1:0-15377 GCA_046756925.1 Nitrospiria bacterium | reverse complement strand
GTCTTTCAGACGACTTGGCGGTTTACCCCAAGATCAATCGCCGATCTTGGGTGTTTATTTGGTTTTGAGGCGCCGCCACGCGCGCAACCCTGAACAAGTCCAAAGTAAGGCGATGAAGCCCAAACCCATGTAGGATGCCGCATCGCGAAAGAAGCGATGCCTGTGGCTTTCGCGAACCTGAATCCGGTCTTGTTGCGAAAAAAAACCCTTGATCGAAAACAGGCCGGAACGGCCGGGATCGAATCCGTCGACCTTGAAGCGTTCTCCATTAAAGAGATGGAGGCTGCCGCCCTTTGGGTGGTGTTCGTAGTCGGCCCGGTCGATTTCGATCACTTTGCCCGGCCGGTCATCGATGGAACGGAGTGTGAGCACAAAGTGGTTGTCGGACGCTTCGGGTCCATCCAGTAGGGCCAGGGGAAGCAGGAGATAGGTCAGTACGAAGAGGATGCCGACGGCGCTTTCCTTGGCTGTGCGAATGGCGAGTAAAAAAGGCGCGCCGGCCGAGCGCTTCCAAAATAGGAGGGCGTAGAGGAGGCCAAAGGCGGTGATCAGATAGGTCGGAAGGCTTTCCGGCCAGAACAGGGCGAAGTTGAGCAGACGCCAATTGAATGGCGCGAGAAGATGAACACCGTTGGCCCACTTGATTTGCAGTGCATCGAGGAGGAGGTGAATTAAGGCGCCGTAAGCGAGAATGAAAAAGGTGTTTTTCGGGCGACTGGAATAGAGAGCGAAGCCCGCGCATAAAATCAGACAGAAAAAGAGAGAGGCCTGTACGATTGCATAGAGTCGAAGGTCGAGTCGATCGATGTCTTTCCATACGAAAGGGATGAGCCGTTGGAGGATCCAGGGCAGGTCGGGGATGACGGCGCCCAGATAGACCCATTTTAGATCGGCCTTTTTGTAGACGGCTTGGGTGGCAAGGGCCTGGATTCCCATATGTGCGAGCGTATTCGGCATGTTATTCGATGGCATTCATGATGGGGGCCGTGGATAAAACGGTCGCCGCCGCCTTCTCGCTTGGGCTCCATTCCTCAGGAATATGAGGCGATGATCTCTGCTCTGCGGAAGCAGTCGAGGCTGTGATCGTTGACCATGCCCGTGGCCTGCATGTGGGCATAACACACGGTCGATCCGATGAATTTAAAGCCGCGTTTGCGGAGATCCTTGCTCATGGCGTCCGATTCTGTCGTTCTTGATGCATAATCGTCCATGTGTTGAATCGCATTCACGATGGGTTTCCCTTTGACAAAGCGCCAGATATAAGCGTCGAAACTTCCGAATTCCTTCTGGACATCCAAGAACCGCGCGGCGTTGTTGACTGCCGCCAGGATTTTGAGCCGATTTCGGATAATACCCGTATCGGCCATGAGCGATGCGATCTTTTTTTTATCATATCGAGCGATTTTAATCGGATCGAAGCGGTCGAAGGCGCGCCGGTAGTTGCCGCGCTTCCGAAGGACGGTGTACCAACTTAAACCGGCTTGCGCCCCTTCGAGGATCAAATATTCGAACAAGAGGCGGTCGTCGTGGACGGGAACGCCCCATTCCCGATCGTGATACGCGACATAATCGGCTTTGCTTGGGTTGACCCAAGGACAACGCGGCAGGTCTTTTCTAGTTGACATCGTTTTCACTGAATAGACTGGGCTCCAGCGCCGATGGGCGCGCTTCCATGCCGCTTCCCATTTGAGCAACCGCTTGCCGGATATCCTTTGCGGTACTGCTGCTCGGAAGCGGTGGGCCAAAGCGGACCGATACGGGATAAAAGGGTTTGTAAGGTCCTTTAAGCGTCGAATAAACCGATCCCGAGAGGCCTTCCAGATAAACCGGGATGACCGGCACATTCTTATCTTGAACCATCCACTCGAATTCTTCCCGGAAGGTAAACATATGCCCTATTTTACTGGATGCTCCCTCGATAAAGAGGCATACCACGTGTCCTTCTTCAAGCGCCGTGCGGCCGATCTTCAGCGCGCGAAACGTTTCACCCTGTGCTTCGTGAATCGGGATGGCGTTCATTTTTTTCAAAAGCCAGCCGATCACCCGGATATCGAACAAACTGCGATGGACCATAAACCGAATGAATCGCTGAAGGCATGCGCCGACCAAGAAGCCGTCGACAAATGAACCATGATTACAAACAAGCAGGGCCGGGCCTCTAAAAGGGACATGTTCCTGTCCTTGGATTCGGATTTGAAACATGGTGTGGGTCAACATCCAAAGTGAGAAGCGAATGAGATATTGCGGCACAATCTTCATGACATAGGGTGTCATCGTCAGCGTGAATAGACCGAGTATCAGGATGATTTGGTCGGGCGCGAATGAAAAAAAATCGTGCAAAAACCAAAGACATCCGGATGCGAAGAGGATGCCGACCGTCAAAAGAAAATTGGCGGTTCCGATGAGTTGCCCCCGCTCTTCCTTCCCGCTTTTTTGCTGTAACATGGCATATAAGGGAACACTGAAGAGTCCTCCGGCGCATCCGAGCAGGACCAGAACGAAACTCGTTTTAAGAAACGAGTTTCCGGAGAAGGCCAGTGCAATGGAAAAGATCCCCATGCCGATCGACCCCAAAGGCACCAATCCAAGCTCGACCTTGTCGCCCGAAAGCCGACCGGCGAGCAGGCTTCCCAAACCGACGCCGACGGCCAGGAACGTACCAAGCAGACTAATCGAAAATTCATCCAATTGCATGACTTCATTCCCGAATAGGAGAAAACCCATTTGCAGAAAGGCGCCTAAAAACGCAAAATAGGCGATCCCCAAGGCCGTCGACCAGAGCATTCGATTTTTGGTCAGCCGTCTGATCCCCTTGCCGATTTCACTCCAGGGGTTGATTCGAAATTGCGGCTTGCCTTGCGGGTGGGGCACTTTTGCAATGCCGAAACTCGTTCCGTAACCGGCGGCCGCAAAGCCGATCAATACCAGACCGATGAGATGCAAATCCTGGTTCCAAAGCGAGAAAAGAAAACCCCCGGAGGAAGTACCGAGGATAATGGCCAGAAAGGTACTCATTTCGACCAATCCATTGGCGCGCGAAAGATCGATGTCGGGCAACATCTCGGGAAGGATGCCGTATTTTGCCGTGCTGAAAAAGGTGGTCTGCAGGGCCATCAAAAAGAGCACCCACAGCATCCATTCGATTCCACCGTTTAAAAAAGCAAAAAAGGCCATGATCATGGCTAAAAGCTCGAAGCCTTTTGTGCAGATTAAAATCGACCGTTTATTGATTCGATCGGCGGCATAACCGGCATAGCCCGAGAAAAAGAAAAAGGGGATCATGAAGATCGCGCCGATCAGGGAAATGTAGACACCGCTTAAGGCATTTTGGTTTTTGATCGCATACATGGAAATGACGATCTTAAAGGCATTGTCGTTAAAAGCCCCGAGGAACTGGGTCCAGAGAAATGAAGAAAATCCAGGTTTTCGAAAAAGTTCGAGATATTTTTTCATCGATGAGTTTGGACTTTAGCGCCTTGTCTTCTATCTTACACGAAAACGTTGTCTTCGTCGTCCTTATTACGCCGTTTCATGTTCGTGAAACGCGCTATATTATCGTGTCATCGATCTTAAGATCTATTTTTAAGTGAACCGGGTGAAAATAAATGCGTCCGGTGCGACTGCCGAGTATCGATCGGGCATCCAGTGAGCCGGTTTATGGATTTTCGCCTCGCGACTCAGTCGGCCTTGAAATCAGGCGATGAAATTTGACATTTTAATTGGAAACACTATACTGAGCCGTTTGCTTTGCTTGCTTGGCTGAATGTAACTCCGATGGTCAATTGGAACACGGCGTGAAGGATCTGCTCATAAATCATCTTCAAGCGGTTGTGGCGGAGGCCCATTCCCTGGGGCATCTTAAGACAGGCGATTCGGGGGTGCCGATTTCGCTTGAGGTGCCGAAACGGGACACTCAAGGCGACTTTTCCAGCACTTTGGCCCTTTCGCTGGCCAAGCGGGAAGGTCGTCCGCCTCGTGAAGTCGCGACACTTCTGGTCTCCCTCCTCGAAGGCCGTTGCCCATCGATTGAAAGAATGGAAGTTGCGGGACCCGGCTATATCAACTTTTTTATGACAAAGGCCTTTTGGCTGCAAACCATACTAAAAGTTCATCGGGAACGGGCGTCCTACGGTCGATCGAATGCAGGGAAGGACAAGGCGGTGCACATTGAATTCGTCAGCGCCAATCCAACCGGGCCGCTTCATGTGGCCAGCGGTCGTGCCGCTGCGCTGGGAGATGCCTTGGGGCGCCTGCTGGAATCGGTGGGTTATCGAATCTCTCGGGAATATTACATGAACGATGTCGGCCGGCAGATGGACCTGCTTGGCCGATCGACCTATCTTCGTTATCGAGAATTATTCGGAGAAACGGTCGTCTTTCCCGAGGAGAGCTACCGTGGGGCTTATGTGGCCGACATCGCCAAGATGCTGAAAGCCTCCGAAGGCGACCGTTTTCTTCAGGCGGACGAGGCGACCCATCTTCCATTTTTTACCACCTACAGTTACCGAACCATTGCCGATTGGATCCAAACAGTGCTGCATCGATTCGGGGTGGTTTTCGATCGGTGGTTCTCCGAAGCGGAGCTTCATGAGAGTCAGGAAATCGAGGCGGTCCTTGCCTTATTGAAATCGAGACAACTTCTTTTTGAAAAAGAGGGGGCATCGTGGGTTGCGACGACGCGCTATGGGGACGATAAAGATCGGGTCGTCATCCGGCAAGATGGCCGGAAGACCTATTTCGCTTCCGACATTGCCTACCATCGGAACAAGTTCGAGCGGGGCTACGATCGCTTAATCGATATTTGGGGTGCTGACCATCATGGCTATATCGGCCGGATCCAGGCGGCCGTGGCGGCGATGGGCTATGCCCCTGAGCGGTTCCATATCTTGACGCATCAATTGGTGAATCTCCTTCGTGACGGAAAGCCGGTGCGTATGTCCAAAAGGGCCGGCGCCTTTGTGACGCTTGAAGAAGTGATCGACGAGGTCGGCGTCGATGCCACCCGTTTTTTCTTTTTGATGCGGCGGTCGGACACGGCGGTCGATTTCGATCTGGAGTTGGCGAAAAAGGCCTCCAACGATAATCCCGTGTACTATGTGCAGTATGCTTATGCACGTCTTTGCAGCATCGTGCGTGTGGCGGAAGCGCAGGGCTGGGAGGTCGATCGGGTCATCCGGGAAGCGAAGGTCGAGGATATGGCATGTTTGAACCTGCCGGAGGAACTGGGTTTAATGAAGCAGTTGTCGCGCTACCCCGACTTGGTGCAATCGGCGGCGGAAGCCTTGGAGCCGCACCGTATCACCTTTTATCTCCAGACCCTGGCCGGAATGCTGCACCGCTACTATTTCCGTTGCCGCATCATTACGGAAGACCGTCCGAAGACCTCGGCGCGACTCGTGCTGGCAACAGCCGTTCGAATCGTATTGAAGAACGGATTGGATATCCTGGGGATCGGCGCGCCGGAACGGATGTAGGGAGATGTTTTGAAGTTTTTGGACAGCGACGACCGGATGGATTTGAGCCCCTCGGGACCTCCTTTACAAGCGGAGAAGGCCCTGCCCGAAGCCCATTTTGAGACGAGCCATTTGTCGCATCCCGGACCTGCACGGCGGGGACGGATCCGCACGGTGCATGGCATGATCGAAACCCCGGCGTTCATGCCGGTCGGTACGGCCGCCTCGGTCAAGGGGATGAGTCCTGAAGATCTGAAGGGCCTTGGCGCCGAGATCATCCTTTGCAATGCCTATCACCTTTATTTGAGGCCCGGCCATCGCTTGATCGAAGCGCAGGGAGGGCTGCACGGATTCATGGCCTGGGATCGTCCGATATTGACCGACAGTGGCGGTTATCAGGTGTTTAGTTTAAGCTCGCTTAACCGTGTGGGTGAAGAAGGGGTCCGCTTCAAATCCCACTTGGATGGCTCGGAACACTTGATGACACCCGAGAAGGCGATCGAAATCGAATCGTCGCTGGGAGCGGATATCATTATGGTCTTCGACGAATGTCTTCCGTATCCATCTGACTATGATGCAACGGACGCCTCTCTCGATCGGACCCTTCGTTGGGCCCAACGATCGAAATCCTCGCACAGGCGGAAGGATCAATTCCTTTATGGGATCGTACAGGGTGGTTTTTACGCCGACTTGAGAAAAAAAGGTGTGGAGGGATTGCTCGACCTGGGCTTCGCCGGCTTGGCCATCGGCGGTCTCTCCGTTGGTGAACCGCAGGAAGAAATGTTGAAGGTCATCGAGGAAGTGGTGCCCATGATTCCCGCATCGTCTCCCAGATATTTGATGGGCGTCGGCCGTCCGGAAGACTTGGTGGAGGGTGTGGCACGCGGGATCGATATGTTTGACTGCGTATTGCCGACGCGTCATGCGCGCACGGGCTCTCTTTTTACCGAATTCGGTGAGCTGCATATCAAAAACGCTTGTTATACTGAAGACAAAGGGCCCATCGATCCGGGCTGTGCTTGCTATACTTGCCGGAATTTTTCAAGGGCCTATTTAAGGCATTTATTCATGGCGAAGGAGTTGTTGGCGATCCGCTTGAATACCTTACACAATTTGTATTATTATCTCACGCTTATGCGAGGGATTCGGAAAGCGATTTCAGAGGGTTCGCTGGATCGATTCCGACGGAATTTTTACCAAAAACGGTCGGCGACTTCCTGACACTTCAGGAGGAAGGAGGATGTGGTGTTCATGTTCGGAGGGTGGATTTCGGAGGCACTGGCGCAAGGTGCCGGTGGGGCGGGGAGCGGGGGTTCGCAAATAAACCCCATCGTCTCCTTGGCCCCTTTTATCCTGATTTTTGTCTTTTTTTATTTTTTGCTGATTCGGCCCCAGCAAAAGAAGGCGAAAGAACGTCAGGATATGGTGAACGCACTGAAGAAGGGGGATCGTGTGACGACCAACGGCGGCTTGATGGGGACGGTCACGAATCTGGGAGACAAGGTCATCACGCTGCAAATCGCCGAAGGCGTTCGCGTGAAGGTGGTGCGCAACAATATCGATACGGTTAAAAAGGACGATTCGGACTAAGTAGGAAGTATTTGTTATGAAACGAGGAATTAAAGGAAGATTACTGACTGTATTGACGGCATTGACGATATCGCTCTTCTTTTTATTGCCGTCAACGCCGATTTATTCGAAACTCCCTGCGTGGTGGGGAAGAATATTCCCCGATCAGGGGGTCAAGCTCGGTCTCGATTTGAGGGGAGGCATGCACCTCGTTCTGGAGGTGGAAGTCGAGAAGGCGGTGGAAAACGTGATCGAACGCACGCGCGCTTCTCTACTGACAGCCCTAAAGGATGGGGAGATCGGCGATCCCTCGGTTCGAATTGAGGAGAGGAAGCTGCATCTTTCGTTCGCAGGAGGGAATGAGGAAGCGGTTGCCGGAATCCTCGACGAAAACTTTCCAAACCTTGTGACGGACGATAAGGGCCCAGGGAGCCGCGTGCTGGCGCTCCGTGAAGCCGAGGAAAAACGGGTGCTCGAAAACGCGACCTTGCAGGCCTTGGAAACCATCCGTAACCGTGTGGACGAGTTCGGCGTATCGGAGCCCCTCATTCAGAAACAAGGCGCCAATCAAATCCTTGTACAGCTGCCCGGTATTCGCGATGCCGACCGTGCGATCGATCTGATCGGAAAAACGGCCTTGTTGGAATTTAAACTCTTAAGCCCCAACCCCATCATCGACAGCGATTTTATCAGCCCCATCGAAGCGGGTGAAGAGGCGGCCTTTGTCGCCCGCTACCAAGAAAAACTGGCTGAAGACGAAACAATACTCTTTGAGCGGATTGAAAACGATGAGACAGGCGCGGTGACCAAGCGTCCTTTTTTGGTGAAGGAGCCGGCCGTATTGGCCGGAGACCTGCTCACGGACGCCCGCGTGGCCTTCGATGAATTCAACTCGCCTTATGTGTCGATCGAATTCGATAGCGTGGGTGCGAAACTCTTCGAGAAGGTGACCGAGGAGAATGTTCAAGGCCGTCTTGCGATCGTTCTTGACGACACGGTCTATTCCGCACCACGGATTCAGGAGCGGATCAGCGGCGGACGGGCGCAGATCAGCGGCACCTTTACCAACCAGGAGGCAAACGACCTGGCCATTGTGCTCCGCGCCGGGGCCTTGCCCGCGCCGGTGAAGGTCCTTCAGAATGTCACTGTGGGACCTTCTCTAGGGAGCGATTCGATTCAAAAAGGGATCAGGGCCGGTTTGTTAAGCGCTTTTCTGGTGGTTGCATTTATGGTGTTCTACTATAAAATGTCCGGATTGCTTGCGGTGATTGCGATGATTTTAAACATCGTTCTACTGGTCGGCGCCTTGGCGACACTCAACGCCACCTTAACCTTGCCAGGAATTGCGGGCATCATATTGTCGGTCGGTATGGCGGTCGATGCCAATGTCTTGATTCTGGAACGGATCCGGGAAGAATTGAGATCTGGAAGGCCGGTTCGTCTTGCCATCGATGCCGGATACGACAAGGCGTTTTCGTCCATTTTGGACTCCAATGTCACGACCTTGATCACCGCCTTTTCTCTTATTATGTTCGGAACGGGACCGATTCGAGGATTCGCCGTTACCTTGGGTCTCGGTATTACCATCAATCTCTTTACCGCCTTGGTCGGCACTAAAATGGTGTACGATTATTTAAACACCCGAAAGCGGATGGAACAGCTGAGTGTGTAATCATGCTTGGGATATTTTAGGACTGCGATGCTGACATTTATCAAAAAGACCGAAATAAACTTTATCGGAAGGCGAAAGCCTTTCTTTATCCTTTCGTGTGTGATGACTGCCCTGGGTTTGCTGGCATTGATCCAAGTCTCTCGAGGGAGCGCCAATCTCGGTATCGACTTTGCCGGAGGCGCCGCTGTTCAGCTCAAATTCGACCAGCCCATCCAAATTAATACGGCCCGGCGGGCACTCGAGGGAGGCGGGCTTCGTGATGCGGAACTCCAAGAAGTGGTTGCGGAAAACAAGTTAATCATCCGCCTGAAGCAACGAAATATCACCAAAAAAAATACAAGAGGCGAGATCAAGGATATCTTCGCCACCGCCTTTCCCGGAAACCAATTTATCGTGGAGAGCAGTACGGAGATCGGCCCGACGATCGGTAAAAAGCTGCAACGAGACGCCATCAATGCCGTTTTATTCTCCTTGGTGTTGATCATTTCCTATATCGCCTTCCGATTTGAATTCCGATTCGGAATTGCCGCTGCCATTGCGACCTTCCACGATATATTCGTGGTCTTGGGTTTGTTTTTTGTAATGAATAAAGAAATTACCCTCCTCGTTGTCACAGCCCTGTTGACAATAGCAGGCTACTCTTTAAACGATACGGTGGTGATTTTCGATCGGATACGGGAAAATCTCAAACGGAGAAAGAAGGAATCCTACGAATTTTGCATAAACCGATCCATCAACGACAACCTCTCCAGAACCTTGATTACGAGTTTGACGACCTTGTTGGCCGTCATGTCCCTGTATCTTTTTGGGGGGGAGGTCATCCACGATTTCGCATTGGCGATTTTGCTCGGCATCGGTGTCGGTACCTATTCTTCTTGGTTTATCGCCAGCTCCCTGTTGGTCACCTGGCACTATCGCACGGGGAAAACCGGGAAATCGAAGGCCGGAAAAATTTTAAAAAAAGCTTAGTGGGACCGACGCGCAAATCGCTCCCGGCCTCAAAAAAAGCGGCCCTCCCGCTATCGCGAAAGGGCCGCCGCTGCAATGCGATTCAACTGTTTCTTACATTCCCAAATGCTTTTTTAGAATTTCGGAGTTGGCGATCTCTGGATTATCGCTGCCGAGTTTGTGTGCATCCGCGAAATGCTTGGTCGCTTCCCTGTGGCGTCCCAACTTGTCGAGGGAGAGCGCGAGATTATACTGCGCTTCCGCCAATTTGCCGTTTTCTTTCGCGGCTTCACGAAAATGCATCTCCGCTTTTTCCCACATTCTCATGTTGTAGTGTTTAATCCCCTCGGCATTATGGTCCGCACCGGCTGCGCCATCCGGCGCGGCCAAGGGCTTGGCGCTGCCGGCCTGCGCCAGACCGGCCGTCAGCAGAACAAAGAACACGCCGACAAAGGTCATTGTTTTAAAACCGTACAAGCGATTTATAGCCATCCTCCCCTCCTTTGGTTGATCATCCAAAACGACCCCACGCGTTTTGGAAAATGTGTTCCTCAAGGCTAAATCGATTTGCAGAATGATAAAGAATCATACCTGAGATAATATTGTCAAGCCGTGCTTGTATCAGTAGGGTTGGGCGTATTAAAGGAGAAATGAGCGATTCACACTCTAGAAGGCGGAAGGATTTCGGTAATATCCATAGACGGTTCTAAAGATATCCACTATTTCCCCAACCGTGGCCTTTGCCCGGACCGCATCGATCACATAGGGCATCAGGTAGCGCTTCTGTTTGGCGGCGGCGGTCAAACGCTTGAGGGATCGTTCGAGTGGTTGATGAGGACGTTCTTTCTTGGTTTTTTTGAGCCGATTGATCTGTTTTTTTTCCACAGACGGCAATATTTTTAGGGTGGATATGGGGGATTCGTCCGTTTCTTCGAAGGCGTTGATCCCAACAATCAGTCTTGATTTTTCATCGATTTCTTGTTGGTAAGCCACCGCCGTTTTGTGAATTTCTCCTTGCGGAAAACCACATTCGATGGCGGCGGCCATGCCCCCCATGTCGTCTAATTTCTTAAAGTACTTTCGCGCTTCCCTTTCCATCTTGTCGGTGAGGCTTTCCAGATAATAGGATCCTCCCAAGGGATCGACGGTATTGGTGACACCACTTTCATAGGCGATGATTTGTTGCGTTCGAAGTGCGATTTTGACGGCGGTTTCCGACGGTAGGGCCAGGGTTTCGTCCATGGAGTTTGTGTGGAGCGATTGGGTGCCTCCCAAGACCGCCGCAAGGGCTTGAAGACCGACGCGAACGATGTTGTTATGGGGTTGCTGGGCGGTCAGGGTGCAACCGGCGGTTTGGGTATGAAAGCGAAGGGCCAGCGATTTTGGATTCCGTGGATGAAACCGCCGCTTCATTTCTTTCGCCCAGAGACGTCTGGCGGCACGGTATTTCGCGATCTCTTCAAAAAAATCGTTGTGGGCATTAAAGAAGAACGACAAACGGGGGGCGAAGGCGTCAATTTCCAAGCCGGAAGCGACCGCATTGGCGGCATAGGTGAGGCCGTTGTATAAAGTGAAGGCCAGCTCCTGAACGGCGGTCGATCCGGCTTCCCGGATATGATATCCGCTGATGCTGATGGGGTGGAAACGCGGCGCCGCTTCAACACAAAAACGAAGGGTGTCGTTGATCAGCCGAAGCGAGGGTTCCGGCGGTGCGATCCATTCGTTCTGAGCGATATACTCTTTTAGAATGTCATTTTGAAGCGTGCCGCTGAGACGATCGAAGGGGATGCCTTGCTGTTCCGCGACAACGAGGTACATGGCAAAAAGGACGATGGCCGGGCCGTTGATGGTCATCGAGGTACTTACCTGTCCGAGTGGAATTCCATGAAAGAGGCGCCCCATATCGTCGACCGTATCGATGGCGACGCCGCACTTGCCGACTTCGCCCTTTGATTTCGGATGATCCGAATCGTATCCCATTAAGGTCGGCATGTCGAAAGCGACGGACAGGCCGGTTTGTCCTTTTTTTAAAAGGTAGTGATAACGTCTGTTTGTATCATCAGGGGATCCAAAACCCGAGAACTGGCGCATGGTCCAAAGTTGCTTCCGGTACATATCCGGATAGATGCCTCGGGTATAGGGATATTCTCCGGGGAGCCCCAAGACATGCTTTGGGCCTTGGGTGTAGACGGGTGCGATTTTAATCCCGGAGAGATTGGTGCTGGGTTTTTTTCGTTGGGACTTTTTTATTTTCAAAAACGACACTCACTTCATTTGGAGCAGATTTCTTGCGATGACGATGCGTTGAATTTCGGAGGTTCCTTCGTATAGTGTGGTAATCCGGGCGTCACGATAGAAACGTTCGACGGGAAATTCCTTCATATAACCGTAGCCGCCGAAGATTTGTACGGCCTTGTATGCGACCCGGTTGGACATTTCCGATGCATAAAGCTTGGCTTGAGAGGCGTCCAGCGTCACCGGGTCTCCTTGTTGGCGCATCCAGGCGGCGCGATGGGTAAGTATGCGGGCGGCGTCGATCTCGGTTTTCATATCCGCAATCATGTGGCGGATAGCCTGAAAGTCCGCGATCGGATTGCCGAATTGTTCGCGCGTTTTGGCATATTCGATAGACGCTTCGAGACACGCTTGTGCGATGCCGGTGGCTTGTGCGGCAATACCGATCCGGCCGCCGTCTAAGGTCGAAAGTGCAATCTTAAAACCGTTATTTTTTCCTCCGAGCAGGTTCTCTTTCGGAACGCGACAGTCTTGAAAGATGAGCTCCGCCGTGTCCGAGCCATGCAGTCCCATCTTTTCTTCGGTTTTGCTGACGATATACCCCGGCGACGTTTTTTCGACGATGAAGGCTGAAATTCCCTTTTTACCCAGCGAAGGCACGGTCTTCGCGTAGACGATTGCGATATCGGCATGTTTGCCGTTGGTAATAAAGCGTTTGGCGCCGTTTAAAAGAAAATCGTTTCCACTCTGGACCGCCGTTGTGGCGATGGCGCCTGCATCGGATCCGGCGTTTGGCTCGGTTAAGGCATAACAACCGAGCTGGAGACCCTTGGCGAGGGGCTTGAGGTGGCGCGTTTTTTGTGCTTCCGTCCCAAAACGAAAAATCGGGTCGCAGACCAGGGAGTTGTTGACGGTCATGATCACCCCGAGAGAGGCCCAAGCCTTTGAAATTTCCTCCATGGCCAGTACATAACTGAGGAGATCCATGCCGGATCCCCCATACTGCATGGGTATGAAGGCGCCCATCAATCCCATCTCGCCCAGTTTGCTCACCAGGGCTTTCGGAAATTGGCCGGCGTGATCCATTTCCGTAGCGACCGGATTGACTTCGTTTTCGGCAAAGCTCCGGACCGTTCGGACCAGCATGGCTTGTTCTTCGCTTTGTTGTAGTTCCATTTAATCAAAAAGTGGTGAATCTGGACATCGTTTCCTTGAGGATCGAATAAAAGATTCGTATCGATTAACGGTATTTATAAAATCCACTGCCCGTTTTGCGGCCCAGTCGGTCGGCTTCCACGTATTTCCTGAGGAGTGGAGCCGGACGATACTTGCTGTCGCTGAACTCGGCATAGAGGATTTCCATAATATCGAGACAAATATCGAGGCCGATCATGTCGGCCAACGCAAGCGGCCCCATCGGATGGGCACCGCCAAGCTTGATGGCGTCGTCAATGTCCTTTGCCGATGCGACTCCTTCGGTCAGGGCAAAGACGGCTTCGTTGATCATGGGCATGAGGATCCGGTTGACGATAAAACCCGGGTAGTCTTTCGATTCGACGACGGTTTTCCCCAGTTTTTCCACGAATAGCTTACTTTGTTGAAATGTTGCATCGGTTGTCTGCCATCCGCGAACAATTTCGACCAATGGCATGATTGGTGCGGGATTCATGAAATGCAGTCCGATAAATCGTTCCGGTGCGGTGATCGTTGATGCAAGCCGCGTGATTGGGAGAGAGGAAGTGTTTGTGGCAAAGACCGTTTCGTTCGCGCAAATTTCGTCCAACCCTTCAAATATCTCTATCTTGATTTCTTCTTTTTCAGGAGCCGCTTCGATGATGAGATCCGATTGACTGAGGTCTTCAAATTTTGTCGAGATTTGGAGATTCTTGAAGGTTTTTTCCCGGACCCAGCTGGTGAGTTTGCCGCGTTTTACGGCTTTGTTCAGGTTCCGTGTGATGTGCTCGAGCGCTTGGTTCAATACGGGGTATTCCAGATCGTATAAAACGACATCGAAACCCGCGGTCGCCACCACCTGCGCGATACCTCTTCCCATTTGACCGGCCCCGATTACACCCACGATGTCAAAATGCATGCATCCTCCTATTTCCGTTCGATATAGAGCGCCAGGGCTTCTCCGCCTCCGATGCAGAGGGAGGCGATGCCGTTTTGGAGTAAGCGATCTTCCATGATATGCAGCAGGGTTGTTAGAATGCGCGCGCCGCTTGCTCCGATTGGGTGACCGAGTGCGATCGCGCCGCCCCGCAAGTTGAGTTGCTTCGAATCGATTCCCAATTCCCGCATTACTGAAATCGTCGAGGCGGCAAAGGCCTCGTTGATTTCAAAAAGATCGATGTCGGAGACGTGTTGTTCGCGTTTTTCGAGCAATTGGCGGATCGCATCGGCGGGAGCCGTGGTAAACTGAGCAGGCGCCTTGGCGGTCGCGGTGTATCCGTCGATCGCCGCTCGGGCCGGAACGCGCCATTGCGTCGATGCCGCTTCCGATATGAGGACCACTGCGGAGGCACCATCGCTTAAGGGGGAGGCGTTGCCGGCGGTGATTTTGCCTTCGGGGTCGAATGCCGGTTTTAATGTGCGGATTTTATCGAAGTCGGCGCGCTTTGGTTCTTGATCTTCCGAAAACAGCAGGAGGTCCTCGCCATGCCGGACCGGAACCGGGACGATCTCCCTATTAAAGTCTCCTGCCTCCTGTGCGGCTTGTGCGCGCCGATAGCTTTCGATGGCGAAATCGTCCAGTTCAGCCCGGGTCATGCGATAATCTTCGGCACAGATCTCGGCGGCGGCACCCATGTGAAAGTTGTTGTAGACATCCCAAAGACCATCTTTGATGAGACTATCCGTGAGTTGCGCATGTCCCGCCCGATATCCGACTCGGGCGCGTTCGAGAAGATAGGGGGCTTGGCTCATGCTTTCCATGCCGCCTGCGACGACAATATCCGCATCTCCCAATGCGATTGCCTGCGCACCCATCATGACGGCCTTTAAACCCGATCCGCAGACCTTGTTGATCGTCGTACAAGGAACACGGTCGGGAAGACCGCCACCGATGGCGACCTGACGGGCGGGCGCTTGTCCGAGTCCGGCCGATAAAACATTTCCCATGAGCACTTCATCGACCTGGTCTGGAGGGATTCCGGTCCGTCGAACCGCTTCCCGAATGACGATACTTCCGAGTTGGGTGGCTGTTTGGGAGGAGAGGCCTCCCAGAAATTGACCGATAGGGGTTCGCACGGCACTTGCGATCAATACACTACGCATCCTTATGAACCCCCCAGCGGTCTTTTGACTTTTTTCATTATATCATATTCCCGGAAGGCAAACCGATGCGATGAATGGGCGGCGGAGGCTTTCGATGATCGGTGGGAGACCCATTCGGTTTGCAAGGCCGCAGGATCATTTTACGAGGAAACGGATTTGAATGCCCCGTCCGGGAGGGCGGGGATGAAAAATGCGGTGCTGCTATAGGCAGCACGAGTATTATA
>JBHHXH010000064.1:0-15440 GCA_046756925.1 Nitrospiria bacterium | reverse complement strand
AAGGCGGTCGTACCGTCGGCGCCGGCGTGATCACAGAGGTGATTAAATAGAGATGAATTCGTGGGGTTATATTATTTCGAGATCTCTATGGATAGCGATGGGTGCATATAATGCGTGAGATTATTACACTGGGGTGTCTGGACTGTAAAAACCGAAACTACACCACAACAAAGAATAAGCGAAATACGCCGGACCGGATTGAACTCAAGAAGTATTGCAAAACCTGTCGGCGCCATACGGCGCATCGGGAGGTGAAGTAGTGTCTTCTTTCTGATGGAGGGAACACAGGCCAGTAGCTCCAATTGGTTAGAGCGGCGGTCTCCAAAACCGCATGTTGGGGGTTCGAGTCCCTCCTGGCCTGCTGGGGGAAGTTGGGATGGATGGCGCCATCGGTGTCGGGGAAGTGATTATATATATTAGTGATTATATATATTAAGGAAGATCGTTTTATGAATGCGATGGGGATGGTTTGGTTTTGTCTAATAAGTGTGCAAGAAGGATAGGGGGACGCGCTGATGTTCAAGAAGGGCCTAAAAGTCGTGACCGACTTTGTAAAGGATGTGAAGAGCGAGCTTCAAAAAGTGACCTTCCCGACAAAACATGAGACGATTGGGTCTACAACGGTTGTGATCGTTTTTACAATTATTGTTGCCGTTTTTTTGGCTGTGGTCGATGTCCTGCTTGTCCGCTTGTTGCGCTTGGCCGTTTAAGTTGGTTGCTTGAGGAGGATTCATGGAAAAAGATTGGTATGTGATTCATACCTATTCCGGTTTTGAAGGCCGAGTCAAGGCAAGCTTGGAAGAGCGGGTTAGGACCCTCGGCTTGGAGGAAAAAATCGGAAAAATTCTTATTCCCACGGAGGAAGTCGTTGAAATTAAAGAAGGGAAAAAAAGAATGTCTACGAAAAAATTTTTCCCAGGTTATGTCCTCGTGGAGATGACCCTCGACACGGAAGTCCAGCAGCTGGTGAAGGAGACCCCGAAGGTGACGGGTTTCCTGGGGGGAGGGGCGGTCCCCGCGCCGCTCTCTCAGAAGGAAGTTCAGCATCTGCTCAAACAGCTGGACGAAGGCGTGGCGCCTTCGTCCGAAAAAAGCCAGTTTGACGGTGGCGATTCGGTGCGTATCATAGACGGTCCTTTTTTGGGTTTCAATGGCGTTGTGGATGAGGTCAACGCCGATCAGGAGAAGCTAAAAGTGCTGGTTAGTATTTTCGGCCGATCTACCCCGGTGGAATTGAGTTTTTTGCAAGTAGAAAAGTCATGATCCATATCGTGTTTCGAAAAATCGGATGTTCGTTCAATTGGGCCGATCTTTATCATGGGGTTCGGAGAGAGGATACTTTATAATATGGCGAAAGAAATCAAGGCTTTGGTGAAGCTTCAGATTCCGGCGGGGAAGGCGAATCCCGCCCCGCCCGTGGGTCCGGCGTTGGGGCAGCATGGCGCCAATATTATGGAATTTTGCAAGGCTTTTAATGCGAAAACGCAAGGGCAGGAGGGAACGATTATTCCTGCGGAGATCACGATCTACGCCGATCGGACCTTTACCTTCGTGACCAAAAGTCCCCCGGCATCCGACTTACTGAAAAAAGCGGCCGGCGTGATCAAGGGGTCCGCCGTTCCACATAAAGAAAAAGTTGGAACGGTCACGCAGGCGCAGATAGAAGAGATTGCCAAGACGAAAATGGCGGACCTTAATGCGATCGATCTCGAGGGCGCCTGTAAGATTATTGCAGGGGCGGCCAGAAGCATGGGGATACAGGTTAAATAACACCGCCGTTTTGTTGTGGTTGTTTTGTTGTGGTCGTTAAAAAATCCTGTCATCGTTTTAAAAATGGGGATAAGCATTCGATAAAAATGGGGAAGCAGAATGGGTAAAAAATATGACACGGCCCGGGAGGCGGTCCGTCAGGAAACCTACGATTTGAGGGAAGCATGCGATCTCGCTAAGAAAGCGCATTTTGCAAAATTCGACGAGAGTGTTGATATGGCGGTCGGATTGGGCGTTGACCCGAAACATTCGGACCAGATGGTTCGGGGTTCGGTGGTTTTGCCGCATGGGACCGGAAAGAAAGTTCGGATTTTGGTGTTCGCAAAGGGAGAGAAGGAAAAAGAGGCGAGCGATGCCGGTGCGGACTATGTCGGTTTGGACGATCTGGTCGAGAAGATAAAAAATGGCTGGATGGCGTTTGATCGAGTGGTTGCGACGCCCGACTTAATGGGGGTCGTGGGGCGCTTGGGCAAGGTTTTGGGGCCCAGGGGCTTGATGCCGAATCCGAAGACCGGTACGGTTACATTCGATTTGACCAAGGTGATTGGGGAAATTAGAAAAGGGAAGGTCGAATACCGGGTTGAAAAGGCGGGCATCGTTCATGTGTCCATCGGTCGGCTTTCGTTTGCCCCTGAGCAATTGTACGAAAATGCCTTGGCGGTGATGGATTCGATCGTGAAGCAAAAACCAGCCTCGGCAAAAGGAAAGTATGTTAAACGTGTGACGATTTCTTCCACGATGGGTCCCGGCATCCCTGTTCACGAAGGGAGCCTTCGCCCCGAAAAGGTTGCTTAAGCGGGAATGGCTGTCTTGCATGCATCGGCGGCGGTTGCAACAGGTTAATCATTACTTAAACGTGTTTTCGGCGCATTGAAAATATAAGGGTGAGGCGTGAATAAAGAGACAAAAAAAGCAAGTATGGCGCAATTGAATGAAAAATTCTCTCGGGCCAATGTGGCGGTATTAGCGGATTTTTCCGGGATGAGCGTAGAGGAGATCAGAGAGGTCAAGGGACGGCTTCGGAATGCGGAAGGGGAGTTCCGGGTCGTGAAAAATACGATCGCGATTCGCGCGGCCGCCGGCACCTCGCTGGACGGTGTCCGGGATTTCTTCAAAGGACCCACGGCCCTCGTGCTTGGATACGCGGATCCGGTCGCGCCGGCAAAGGTTTTGAAGTCGGTGGCCGACAAGCAGAAGAAGTTGAAGATCAAGGCCGGGGTCGTGGAAGATGTCGTTGTGGACCTGGATGGTTTTCGTCGGATTGCCCAGCTTCCTTCGAAGACGGTGCTGGTTGCTGAACTGGTCGGTCGTTTCCAGTCGCCGATTACCGGACTTGCCGGGAGTCTTCACGGGGTATTGGGAAAATTCGTCCGCACCTTGCAGGCAGTACACGATCAACATCAACAGTCATAGTTTTTTATTGTCGAATGAAGAAGCAGTCGTGGGATTCTTAATCGGCAACTCAATCAGGGAGGTTTAATATCGTGGCAAGTACAAAGACAGCAACGTTAAGCAACGAAGAGATTTTGAAGGCCGTTGAGGAGATGCCGGTTCTCCAGCTTTCGGAGTTAATTAAGATGGTGGAAGAACGCTTTGGCGTCACGGCGGCCGCACCGGTCGCCGTTGCGGCCGCGCCGCCCGCCGACGCCGGTGAATCCAAGGCCGAGGCCGAAGAAAAAACGGCTTTTGATGTGGTGCTCTCGGGAATCGGCGATAAGAAAATACAGGTCATCAAGGCGGTTCGCGAAGTGACCAGCCTGGGGCTTAAGGAGGCCAAGGAAATGGTCGAGGGAGCTCCGAAGGTCGTCAAGGCCGGGGTGGCCAAGGAAGAGGCGGAAACCATGAAAAAACGGCTGGAAGAATCGGGTGCGACGGTTGAAATCAAGTAGGCCATTTTGTGTATTGCCTCAATCCATCTCGTTAAATTTGCTTTGTAAGTATCTTTAGGAGGGTGTATGTCGCAGCGACCGGTTGTCGAAGGTAGAGAACGGAAGGATTTCTCGAAGATTCGCGCGCAGATCGGTATCCCGAATCTCATCGAAATACAAAAGGCGTCTTACGAGCGTTTTCTGCAGCGGGATATTTCACAAGAAAAGAGAGCCGATACCGGATTGCAGTCGGCTTTTACGAGTGTTTTTCCGATTTCCGATTACAACGATACCGCGATCATTGAGTTTATCGATTATTCGATCGGGGAGCCGAAGTGCGATGTGCAAGAGTGCCTTGAACGGGGGATGACCTATGCGGCTCCCTTGAAAATACGCGTCCGTCTGGCGATATGGGAAAAGGAGGGAAAAGGAGAGGCGAAACATCTTCGCGATGTCCGTGAGCAAGAGGTTTACATCGGAGAAATTCCGTTGATGACCGAAAATGGAACGTTTCTGGTCAACGGAACGGAGCGGGTGGTTGTGAGTCAGCTCCAGCGTTCCCCGGGGGCGTCTTTTACGCACGATCGGGGAAAGACCCATCCAAGCGGCAAGATCCTTTATTCCGGGCGGATTATCCCTTATCGCGGTTCCTGGCTCGATTTTGATCTGGATGTCAAGGATATGCTCTATGTCCGAATCGATCGTCGACGCAAACTTCCTGCCACGATTTTACTAAAGGCCTTTATTCAAAAAATGGAAGAAGCCGATGCTGCAATGTACCGTTATGCGCTCGACGAGGACACCGTGATCGAAGGCGACAGCACGGCCGAGGTCATCTTGAAGACCTTTTACCCCATTGAATCGGTTGAGGTTGTCGATGGCCATTTCTTTAGACGATTGGACCCCCGGATTCATATTGGAATTCGTGCGCCTTCGAATCTGACCGATAAAAAAGGAAAAGAGGTCTTGGTAAAAGAGGGCTATAAATTAACGAAGGGGGCATTTAAAAAAATTCAATCCGGAGGCCTCGAGAAAATTCCATATCCTCGGGAGGAGTTGGTCGGCAAGGCCGTATTAAACGATATTGTCGATCTGGAAACCGGAGAAATCCTGATTGAAAGAAACCAAGAGCTGACGGATGAGGTGCTGGCCAAAATCAGCGCTTCGAATGTTCAGGAAATGGCGGTGTTGTATATCGACCACATCAAGGTGCTTCCCATCATTCGGGATACCTTGGCCACGGAAAAAGTGACCTCCCCCGAGGAGGCGATGGTGGAGATCTACCGTCGCATCCGTCCCGGCGAAACCCCCACGATGGAAACCGCGAGGCTCCTGTTCGAGAGCTTGTTTACGAATCCGAAACGTTACGACCTTTCGCCCGTCGGTCGTCTGAAGATTAACAAAAAACTGGGATTGGCCATGCCGCTCGATCTTCGGACCCTCACGGCGCAGGATGTCGTGGAAGTGATTCGTTATTTAATTGATTTAAGGGCCGGCAAGGGAGAAATCGAGGATATCGATCACCTTGGGAACCGACGTGTGCGTTCGGTTGGAGAGCTTCTGGAGAATCAATTCCGGATCGGTTTGGTGCGGATGGAACGGACGATTAAGGAGCGAATGAATCTCCTCGATCTCGATACCGTCCTGCCGCACGATCTCATCAATGCCAAGCCGGTGATCGCTGTCGTCAAAGAATTTTTTGGAAGCAGCCAGCTTTCGCAGTTTATGGACCAAACCAATCCGCTTGCCGAAATCACCCATAAACGCCGTCTATCCGCGCTTGGGCCGGGCGGGCTGACGCGGGACCGCGCCGGGTTCGAGGTTCGCGATGTGCATCCAAGTCATTATGGCCGGATTTGTCCGATCGAAACGCCGGAAGGACCGAATATCGGTTTGATTACATCGTTGGCCACCTATGCCCGCGTCAACGAATTCGGCTTTATCGAATCTCCCTACCACCCCGTTCAAGACGGCAAGGTGACCGAAGAGGTGGAGTATCTCTCGGCGATCGATCGGGATCGTCCCATCATCGCCCAGGCCAACACCAAGATCAATGTGCGCGGGAAAATTGTTGCGGAAAATGTATCGGCGCGTGCTTCCGGGGAATTTGTGATCGTACCTCCGAGGGATGTCGAGTATATGGACGTGTCTCCAAAACAGATTGTCAGCGTGGCGACGGCCTTGATCCCCTTCCTCGAGAACGACGATGCCAACCGCGCGCTCATGGGGTCCAATATGCAGCGCCAAGCCGTTCCTTTGATCGACTCGGAGGCTCCATTGGTCGGGACCGGTATGGAGGCGGTCGTGGCTCGGGATTCCGGTTACATCGTTTTGGCGAAACGGAGCGGCGTTGTCGAGAGCATCGACGGGACCCGGATTGTCATCAAAGCGGATCTGACCCGCCGGGAAAAAAGAGATGTCGTCATCGACCCCGAAGTCGGCATCGACGTCTATAAATTGATCAAGTTTCAACGTTCGAATCAAAACACTTGTATCAATCAACGGCCGGTGGTGTCGGTTGGGCAGCGTGTGAACGCGGGAGACGTGATTGCCGATGGACCGGCCATCGATCAAGGCGAACTGGCGCTCGGCAGGAATATCTTGGTCGCGTTTATGCCCTGGGGCGGATACAACTACGAAGATGCGATCCTGATTTCGGAAAAGCTGGTGAAGGGGGACCACTTCACTTCCATCAATATCGAAGAGTTTGAGGTGGAATCCAGGGACACCAAGCTCGGGAAAGAAGAGATTACGCGGGATATCCCCAATGTGGGGGAAGACGCACTGAAAGATCTCGACGAATCCGGGATTATTCGAGTGGGAGCCGAGGTGCGTCCGGGAGACATTCTGGTCGGAAAAGTGACCCCAAAAGGGGAATCGCAACTCACGCCGGAGGAAAAACTCCTTCGCGCTATATTTGGGGAGAAGGCGGGAGATGTGAAGGACGCCTCGCTCTATGTTCCACCCGGTATCGAAGGGATTGTCGTCGATGTAAAGATTTTTTCCCGGCGCAGCGTCGAAAAGGACGAACGATCCAGAACGATTGAGCAGGAAGACCTGGTCCGAATTCAGCGGGATCATCGAGACGAATTGCGCATTATTGAGGAAGAGAAGTATAAAAAAATCCGTAAACTGTTGGTCGACAAGCTGGTCGGTGTCGAAATCGTCGACCCCGAATCCGGCGAGATTCTTTTGAAGAAGAAGCGGAAAATCACCAAGGAGATCCTGGATCAGATCAAGGACGAGTCGTTAAAAAACGTGGTGTTGAGCGACAAAAAGGCGCAGGAGAAGATCGATTATTTCGAGGCCTTCACCAAGGAGCAGATCGATATCCTGCAGACCGTTTACGACGAGAAGGTCGGACGTCTAAAACGGGGAGACGAGCTGCCGCCAGGGGTCATCAAGCTCGTCAAGGTCCTCGTGGCGATGAAACGGAAGCTGCAGGTCGGGGATAAGATGGCGGGGCGGCACGGAAATAAGGGCGTGGTGTCTCGGATCCTCCCGGAAGAGGACATGCCCTACTTGCCGGATGGCACGCCGGTTGAGATCGTCCTCAACCCGTTGGGCGTGCCATCACGTATGAATGTCGGGCAAATCTTAGAGACCCATCTCGGTTGGGCGGCGCATGTGCTCGGGATTCATGTCGCCACCCCCGTTTTTGACGGTGCTTCGGAAAAAGAGATCAAGACCATGCTCAAAGGGGCAAGGCTGCCGGAGAGCGGCCAGGCCGTCCTCTTCGACGGAAAAACGGGCGAGCCCTTTAAACGGCCTGTGACGGTGGGATATATGTATATCCTCAAGCTCCATCACCTTGTGGACGATAAGATCCATGCGAGATCGATCGGTCCTTATTCGCTGGTCACGCAACAGCCCTTGGGGGGGAAGGCGCAATTTGGTGGGCAACGTCTGGGGGAGATGGAGGTATGGGCGCTCCAGGCTTACGGTGCGGCCTCGATTCTCCAGGAGTTTTTAACGGTGAAGTCGGACGATGTGTCGGGCCGATCACGGATCTACGAAGCGATCGTCAAGGGAGAACACTTTTTAGAGTCCGGGCTGCCCGAGTCGTTTAATGTTTTGATCAAGGAGCTGCAAAGCCTCGGTCTCGATGTCGACCTGATTCCTGTCGATCGGGGCGCTTCGGCGCCGCTCCCGTAAATTCGTTTTGCTTGCTTTCATTATCTTGATCTTGGCGAAATTTCCCGGTTTGCAGGGTTGAATTTATCAGATCCAAGGAATTCTGGTCGCCGCGTTTCAGGTCCGATTGTGATGCGGGCGCGATTTCATTAATTGTCCTTGCATCGAAGCAAATAACCTGAATATGATAGGTAATAGACACCAAAACGGTTTGGAGGTTTAATGGAGACGATTAGCAAGGTCGAGTCAATCAAAAGCCTTTTTGAAAAACCGAAAGATTCCATTTCTTTCGATGCCATCCGTATACGGATTGCCTCGGGTGAAAAGGTGCGTTCATGGTCCTATGGAGAGGTGAAGAAACCGGAGACGATCAACTACCGGTCTTTTAAGCCCGAGCGGGACGGTCTTTTTTGTGCGCGCATCTTCGGCCCGGTCAAAGATTGGGAATGCAACTGCGGTAAATACAAAAGGATGAAGCACCGCGGCATCGTCTGCGATAAATGTGGTGTCGAGGTGATTCAATCGAAGGTCCGTCGAGAGCGGATGGGGCATATCGAATTGGCCTCGCCGGTTGCGCATATCTGGTTTTTGAAGGGGATTCCCAGCCGGATTGCGATTCTTCTGGATGTCACATTGAAACATTTGGAGCGGGTCCTTTATTTTGAAAATTACATTGTCATCGATCCGAAGGAGACGGGTTTAAAAGAAAAGGAAATCATTACGGAGGATCAGTACCGCGCCCTTATTGAAGAACATGGCGCAAACGGGTTTATCGCGGAGATGGGCGCCGAGGCGATTCGCGTCCTCTTAAAGAAGATCGATCTGGATGACTTGTGGGACTCGCTTCGTCAGAAATTGGCCGATTCGACCTCCGCCGCAGCCAAGAAAAAACTGACCAAACGCATGAAGGTGGTGGAATCTTTTCGAATTTCCGGTAATCTGCCCGAGTGGATGATCATGGATGTCATTCCGATTCTTCCCCCCGAATTAAGGCCCTTGGTCCCCTTGGAGGGCGGCCGTTTTGCAACCTCGGACTTGAACGATCTGTATCGTCGGGTGATCAACCGAAATAACCGCTTAAAACGGCTTCTGGAGTTAAAGGCCCCTTCGATTATTATCCGGAACGAAAAAAGGATGCTCCAGGAATCCGTAGATGCCTTGTTCGACAACGGCCGCCGGGGCCGGGCGATTCGCGGTTCGAACAAGCGGCCGCTGAAGTCGCTTTCGGACATGCTCAAAGGAAAGCAGGGCCGGTTTCGCCAAAACCTGCTCGGGAAGCGGGTCGATTATTCGGGTCGATCCGTCATTGTGGTGGGTCCGGAGCTGAAATTGCATCAGTGCGGTCTTCCGAAGAAGATGGCGCTGGAGCTGTTTAAGCCCTTTATCTATCACAAATTGGAAGAACAGGGAGAGGTGACCACGATCAAGAGCGCGAAAAAGATGGTGGAGAAAGAGAAGCCGGAGGTATGGGACATATTGGACGAAGTGATTCGGGAACACCCGGTTCTGCTCAACCGCGCACCGACTTTGCACCGTCTTGGCATCCAAGCCTTCGATCCCGTGCTGGTGGAGGGCAAGGCCATCCGTCTGCATCCGCTCGTTTGCGCGGCGTTTAACGCCGACTTCGACGGAGATCAAATGGCGGTCCACCTTCCCTTATCGGTCGATGCCCAAATAGAAGCGCGGGTATTGATGATGTCGATCAATAATATCCTTTCTCCGGCCAGCGGTCAGCCGATCATGGTGCCTTCTCAAGACATGGTCTTGGGTTGTTATTGGCTGACAAAGGAACGGGCGGGTGCGAAGGGAGAGGGAAAGATTTTCTCAAGCCCTGAAGAGGTTCGAATCGCCTATGACCACGGCGTGGTTGAGGAACATGCCGCGATCAAGGTGAAGATGGAACACGCCTTGGTCGAAACCACCGTGGGAAGGGTCATTTTCAGCGAATTGTTGCCCCCGAAAATTCCATTTTCCGCCGTCAATAAAACCTTAAAAAAGAAAGCCTTGGTGGATTTGATTTTTTCCGCCTACCGTCAATCGAGCCATCGAGAGACCGTCGTTTTTCTAGACCGTGTCAAGGAGGTTGGGTTTACTTATGCGACCAAGGCGGGGCTGTCGATTTGCATCGACGACATGCATATCCCGACTAAAAAAGAGCAGATTATCGATAAAGCGAAAAAAGAGGTGAACGAGATTGAAGGGCAGTATGCCGACGGTTTGATCACCAATGGAGAGCGCTATAACAAGGTGGTCGATATCTGGGCGCATGTCACGGATGTTGTTGCGCATGAAATGATGCAGGAGTTGTCGCGGGTGGAGGTGAGCCCCAAAAAGGGCTTGTCGGGCGGCGACAACCGAACCCAGTTCAATTCGATTTTTATGATGGCCGATTCCGGGGCGCGGGGAAGCGCTCAACAGATTCGGCAATTGGGCGGCATGCGGGGCCTCATGGCCAAGCCTTCCGGCGAGATTATTGAAACCCCCATTACCGCCAATTTTAGAGAAGGGCTGACCGTGCTCCAATACTTTATTTCGACCCATGGCGCACGGAAAGGCTTGGCCGACACCGCGCTGAAGACCGCCAACTCGGGATACCTAACAAGACGATTGGTAGATATCGCCCAAGATGTCATCGTCAAACAGAAAGATTGCCGCTCGACCGACTTTATTACCGTTTCGGCGCTTGTTGAGGGAGGGGAAATTATTGAGCCTTTGGGTGAACGTATCTTGGGAAGGGTTGCGTTCGAAGAGATACGGGATCCGATTACGGGAGACCTTATCTGTCCGGCCAATGAGGAGCTGGTCGAGGAGCGGACACAGGCCGTTGTCGATTCTGGAATCGACCGGATCAAGATCCGATCCGTGCTGACCTGCCAGTCCCGATGGGGAATTTGCGCCAAGTGTTACGGCCGTGACCTTGCGCGTGCGGAGGAGGTCGATATGGGTGAGGCGGTCGGCGTGATTGCGGCGCAATCTATTGGAGAGCCCGGAACCCAGCTGACGATGCGGACCTTTCATATCGGCGGGACGGCGAGCAAGGTCATTGAGCAAACCATCTTGGAAGCTAAAAATGCCGGTGTCGTTAAGTATCTCAATCTGAATACCGTCCGGAGCAAAACGGGGGACATGGTCGTGATGAATCGAAACGGAAAGATTGCCGTTTATGACGAGACTGGCCGGGAAAAGGAAAAATACCCCGTGGTGTACGGCGCAAAGATCAAGGTGAAGGAAAACGCCAAGGTCAATGTCGGACAAAAGTTGGTGGAATGGGATCCGTATTCTCTTTCGATCTTAACGGAAGTGGGTGGAAAAATCGCCATGGGGGATGTCGTCGAGGGCTTGACGATGCGTGAGGAAGTCGACGAGGTGACCGGATTGGCCCGAAAGGTGATTGTGGACTATCCCGGGTCGAATCTCCGCCCGCGGATTTCCATTAAGGACAAGGCCGGGCGAACGGCCAAGTTGGCCTCCTCCGGCACCGTTGCCCGATATCTGCTTCCGGCCGGCGCGCATATCTTTGTGGAGAGAGGCCAGGAGGTCTCCCCCGGCGATGTGCTTGCCAAGATCCCCAGAGAAACAACGAAGACGAAGGATATCACCGGCGGTCTGCCTCGTGTCGCAGAGCTCTTCGAGGCGAGAAAACCCAAGGAGCAGGCTGTTATTTCCGAAATCGACGGCACGGTCGAATTTGGAGGGTTTGTCAAGGGGATGCGCAAGGTGGTTGTGACGAACGACATGGGCGATACGCGCGAATATTTTATCCCCAAAGGAAAGCATGTTAACGTTCATGAGGGGGATTGGGTCCATGCCGGTGAACCCTTGATGGATGGCTCTGCGAATCCGCATGACATTCTCGATATCCTCGGGCCGAGGGAGTTGCAGCAGTACCTGGTGGACGAGGTGCAGATGGTTTATCGTCTCCAGGGCGTATCGATCAACGATAAGCATATCGAGGTCATTGTTCGTCAAATGTTGCGCAGGGTGAAGATCGAAGAACCCGGCGACACCAGTTTTTTGATGGGCACCCAGGTCGATAAATTCGCTTTTGCCGAAGAAAACGAAGAGGTCATGGCCAAGGGCGGTCAGCCTGCCACTGGGAAGCCGATATTGCTGGGTATTACGAAGGCGGCGCTATCGACGGATAGTTTTATTTCCGCAGCCTCTTTCCAAGAGACAACACGGGTGTTGACGGAGGCGTCTATCAGCGGGAAAATCGACGAACTCATGGGTTTGAAAGAGAATGTCATCGTCGGCCGTCTTATACCGGCCGGGACTGGACCTTCTCGGTATCGCGAGGTTTATGCCCGGTCTCCGCAAGATGCGGCGTCCCCCGAAATGGAGGATGAAGTTGAAATGGCGATGGGGGAAGAAAATAATGAGGCTTTTTCCGGGAAAGCTTCTTGACATGGTATATCACCTTCACTATAATGCGTAGGTTTTGGGCGTTCATGGAGTGTTCACGTGCCGACAATTAACCAGCTGATAAAAAAGGGAAGGGCCAAGGCGCATTCTAAAACGAAGAGCCCGGCTTTGAAGCAGTCTCCTCAACGAAGAGGGGTGTGCGTCCGAGTGTATACGACCACTCCTAAAAAACCGAACTCAGCGCTTCGAAAAGTGGCCCGTGTGCGCTTAACAAACGGCATAGAGGTGACCTCTTACATCCCGGGTGTCGGCCATAATCTCCAAGAGCATTCGATTGTATTGGTTCGGGGCGGGAAAGTGAAAGACCTGCCGGGGGTCCGATACCACATCGTGCGCGGCGCCCTCGACACCGTCGGTGTGCAGGATCGAAAGCAGGGCCGTTCGAAATATGGGGCTAAAACCCCGAAGTAAACACGGCATTCAATACAAGATTGGGTTATCGAGAGAAATGTCCAGAAGAAAGGTCACCGTCAAAAGAGAAAACCTGCCCGATCCGAAATACGGAGATCGTTTGGTGTCGAAATTCATCAGTTTGATTATGCTTGACGGGAAAAAGAGCGTGGCCGAATCCATCTGCTACGGCGCTTTTGACCGGATTCAGGAGAAAAGCAAAACCGATCCTCTGGCGATCTTTAAATCGGCCGTTGATAATGTGAAGCCCAAGGTCGAGGTTAAATCCCGTCGGGTAGGTGGGGCGTCCTACCAAGTGCCGGTCGAGATTCATTACAATCGTCGCACGACCTTGGCGCTCCGATGGATTACCCGATATGCCGGCCAGCGTTCAGGAAGAAGCATGCGCGAAAAATTGGCCGCGGAATTATTGGACGCGTCGAATAATGCGGGCGGCGCCGTCAAGAAAAAAGAGGATACGCACCGAATGGCCGAGGCAAACAAGGCCTTCGCGCACTATCGTTGGTAAGGTTGGGTGTTTTTTAGCAGGGTGGAGGCTTTCCCTCCACCTTTTTTTAACTCCTTAGAAGAATAGGTTCCAGTCATTGTCCAAGCGGATTTCACTCGGAAAAACGAGAAATATCGGCATCATGGCCCACATCGATGCAGGTAAAACGACCACAACGGAGCGCGTTCTCTATTATACCGGCGTGACCCATCGTATCGGCGAGGTTCACGAAGGGACGACCACCATGGATTGGATGGAGCAAGAGCGGGAGCGTGGCATCACCATTACCTCGGCCGCGACGACCTGTTATTGGAAAGACAACCGGATTAATATCATCGATACACCGGGCCATGTTGACTTTACCGTCGAAGTGGAGCGGTCCTTACGCGTGTTGGATGGCGCTGTTGCCGTTTTTGATTCCGTGCAGGGGGTTGAGCCGCAGTCCGAAACCGTCTGGCGCCAGGCCGATCGATACCACGTTCCCAGGATTGCCTTTATGAACAAAATGGACCGCATGGGGGCCGACTTTTTTTCAAGCGTGCAAACGATGGTCGATCGATTGGGTGCTACGCCGGTCTGTATTCAAATTCCCATCGGGAAAGAGGATTCGCTTAGGGGTTCCGTTGACTTGATCGAAATGAAAGGCGTTTTTTTCGATGACGAAACCTTGGGCGCGAAATATGTAGTGGATGAGATACCGGACGATCTTGTCTCAATCTCCCAAGAATACCGCAATAAGATGATCGAGGCGGTATCCGATTTCGACGATACGGTCATGGAGAAATATCTCGAGGGCGTGGAAGTCGCCCCGGAGGAAATTCGCGCTGCTCTGCGGAAGGGAACCTTGACGATGAAGGTCGTGCCTGTCCTCTGCGGTGCTGCCTTCAAAAATAAGGGGGTGCAGCTCTTGATCGATGCGATTATCGACTATCTCCCCTCGCCGATGGATATACAATCCGTTACTGGAATCGATCCGAAAAGCGGCGATGAATTGATCCGAAAGGCAGATGACGCGGCCCCTTTCTCCGCGCTGGCTTTTAAGATTATGGCCGATCCCTTCGTGGGTCAATTGACCTATTTTCGAGTCTATTCGGGGGTCCTGCGTGCCGGTTCCTATGTGTACAATTCCACTAAGGGATCCAAGGAGCGGATCGGAAGAATCTTGAAAATGCACGCCGATAAGCGCGAGGATATTCAAGAGGTTTATGCAGGGGATATTGCGGCCGCCGTGGGCCTGAAAGGGACGAAAACGGGCGATACCTTGTGCGATGAAAAAAGCCAGGTTTTGCTGGAGGTGATGACCTTTCCGGAGCCGGTGATCTCGCTGGCGATCGAGCCTAAAACGAAAGCCGATCAAGAAAAACTGGGCTTGTCCCTTCAGAAGCTTTGTCATGAAGATCCTTCCTTGCACGTTCAAACCGATGAGGAAACCATGCAGACGATTATTTCGGGCATGGGCGAGTTGCACCTCGATATCATTGTGGACCGCCTGAAGCGGGAGTTTAAGGTTGAAGCCAATGTCGGCAAGCCACAAGTGGCCTACCGTGAAACGGTGCAAGGCGAAGCGGAAGCCGAGGGGAAGTATGTCAGGCAAACCGGTGGGCGTGGTCAATACGGACATGTGTGGTTAAAAGTGGAATCTTTGGAGCCAGGCAAGGGCTTCGAATTTGTTAATAAGATCGTTGGGGGTGTGGTTCCGAAAGAGTATATTCCCGCAGTGGAAAAAGGTGTTCGAGAAGCGCTGACCAATGGCATTGTTGCGGGTTATCCGATGATCGATTTAAGGGTTACCCTTTATGACGGTTCCTATCACGATGTCGATTCGTCGGAAGGCGCTTTTAAGATTGCGGGTTCGATGGGCTACAAGCAGGGGACGAAAATGGCCGACCCCGTTCTTCTGGAGCCGATCATGGATTTGGAGGTCATTGTGCCAGAGGAATATATGGGTGATGTGATCGGGCGATTAAGTTCCAAGAGAGGGAAAATATTGGGTATGAAGATGCGAGGAGGCGCCCAAGTGGTTTCCGCTCGTGTGCCGCTCGCCGAAATGTTCGGTTATGCGACCGATCTCAGATCGATGACCCAGGGGAGAGGCGTTTTTACGATGCAATTTTCCTGTTACGAAGTGGTGCCGAAGCATATCTCCGATGAAATTATCGCAAAAAATCAAGGGACGGCCGTTTAGCGGTTGTATTGGAATGCTGCTGAAAGAAAAACAGTCGGAAATGGCCTTTCGATTTAATGCTTCTTTCCGACAAGAAACAAGGAAATTAACAAAAATCGAACGACGATTGGAGGGATAGGGTCATGGGCAAGGCGAAATTTGAGCGAACGAAGCCGCACATCAA
>JBHHXH010000063.1:0-17372 GCA_046756925.1 Nitrospiria bacterium | reverse complement strand
AGAAGTAACTTCGCTTCAGGCCGTCTAGCGCGGAATAAGGTTCGTGGTGGACTTCATCCCCCAGGTTCCGGATTCCAGCATTGAATGTAAGTTTGGAGAAATTGTCTAGGGAATATTTAAATCCGGCAAAAAGGTCGGCAACAAAAAACTGGCTAAAGCCTTCTATTTGATCAACATCGGGAGTATTCGTTACATAGCGTCCCTTGATCTCGATCCAGGGATCGGAGATCCAAACAGAGAAATATCTTTTGATATGAAAAGAAAATTCGAGGGGATTTGCATCGGTGATCACCACGTCCTTGTCGGTCGGGTCATGGACTGCCCGAACGTCGAAATCGTTCAGGCCGAAATTAAGCCCCGCTTCGTATTCCTCTTCCCGGACTCTTTTTAGGGACACTTCAAATCCCCGGTTCACCACACGCTTGACATTGAAGAAGGAGAAATCGCTGGCAAAGAATTCGCCTTCCCGGCCGTCGAAGTCTCCGGCGAGCGGATCGCACCTTCCCTGCCGGATACATGTTTGAAGGGCGGGCAGATTGGTGATACGCGTCCGCTGCTTCACGGTGATGTAGTTGTCGAAATCGCTGTAAAAGATCGAAAACGAAGCGAAGAAGAGACCGTCATAAAATTTCCAGGCGGCCTCGAAGTTGTCTGCCTCTTCCGACTTTAAACCCAATCCCCCGCCGGTGAAACCGCCGAAGGCAAACCGCTCAAAAAGGGATGGAAAGCGATGCGTCTTGCTGTAATTGACGGAGAGGTTGTTGTTCTCATTGACCGTATAGACGACGCCAGTCGCGTAGGTGAAGGCGGTCTTGCTCAAGAGCTCAAACTCGCCTGTTTCCGGGTTGAACTGTCCCTCAACATTGACAAGGTCATTGACGATGGATGCATCCCGCCCCTCCGGTAGCTTTGCCTGCGACGTCCATCGGTTCGCACGCGCACCGGCCAAATAGGTCCAGTCACCGTGAAGCGATTCGGCGCTCACATAACCTGCCCCGTAGATCTGCTCGGAGAAGACCTGCGTATCGGCTTGATCATCCACAAACTCTCCTCCCATCGTGAGTCGGGTGTTTTTGATTGGAATGACGCCGCTGACATGGATGCTTTGACTTTCGAGAATCGACCGGGCCACGGTCACTTCCCGGACCAGTTCCTGATCGGCATAGGCCAAGCTAAACTGTTCGACAAGGCCGAGATCTTCTATTTGATACCGGGCCTGATGCGTCTTTCGGGTCAGGGCATCGACGTGAAAAACAGTCGAATCGAAACCGCCGTGTGTAAAGGAGAGATCGGCCGCCTCATAATCGGTGGACTGAAAAGTGAGTTTGTGATGTGGATGGAATCGATAGCTGAGGTTGAGAGTTAAGGATTCGTCCTCGAAGCCGAGATCCTCGATCTCAAAGGGCGTCCCGATCCGTTCTTCCTGTTCGTTGGTCCGGCGGATGACTGCATCCAGTTTGGCCTCGTCTTTTACCCTGTAGCCATCGGCATCGGTTTGGCTGTAGGAAAGGGCGGCCCCGAAGCCGGACCTTGCGCCGGAAAGGGTGGTTCCCTGTTTTGTTTTTTCAGTGCCGTCGTCATAACCAAAGGTGGTTTTCAGCTTCAGGTGATCCTCCTCGTCGATCTTCTTTGTCTCCACTTGGATGATGCCGCCGGTCGCCCCAGGGTCGTAGACCACCGCCGGAGCACCCTTGACGACCTCGATCGACGCGACGGTGGAGATATCGATCAGGTTGACCTCTCCCCCGCCGGTATGGGTCATCCCCTGATTCGCGATCCGGACGCCATCCACAATGGAAATAATCCGGTCGCCGGAAAACCCGCGGATTTGGATTTGCTTTGTAAAGGCCCCCTGCTCCCGAACCGTCACATTCGGCATTTCTTTTAGCGCCGACTTGATATCCGGGATCGACTCCGCCTCGATCTTATCGGAGAAGACCTTCTCCCGGATGAAGGGCTCTTCGAAAGATTGTTCCAGATCGAGGGTTGATTCCTCGACCTCCGCTTCCGCCTCAACCTCGAGGGTTTCTAATACCATCGGGGATTCGTCTTCCGCTGCTTTGGCAGCTTGTATGTTTGGAAAAATGAGCAACAAGAAAAGGAATAACAGAAATGTTTCTCTAAATAAGCAACATCGTTGCATCCTTTCTACTCCCTTCTATGAGCAGGAAATCTAACAATCATCGATCTATAATATTTGCTTTATTGAATGGGAAAACAATCGCAACCACTGCATGTCGAAAACTTTTTTCCAAAATAACATTTACATCTTTAGATGATCCTCCGAGTAATCCTCTTCTCTACCCCAACCGCTTCGCCCGAATAGCCTTGAAAGGAATACGATATCCAGTTGAGACGGATTCACTTCAACACGAATGTTCATAGGACCTTCCTCCAAATAAATGGCTTATACAAAATTATTTTAATCATTGTCCGGAAACTTAATCACAAGTCCCCGTCGCACAGCATGTAAATGTTTCCCCCGGCCCTCCATGGCAAACATTGCAACGACTCTGCGTAACCACTCTTCGTTCGATTTCACTTAGCCCCTGAAGATCGTTCGGAGAAACATCTAGAATCAGATGCCTTGTGTGGTCTGTATTTTCATGCACGATGCAAGTATGGTCTGAAACAGGATACCCCATGCTTTGAAGCGTTTTGTTAGGGTCCTTTAGTAAGGCCTTCTTAAAATCGTCATCGAACAGCGATTTGGCAACGACTGAAGATGGCAAAAAATAATGCAATGAAGCCGTTCGCCCCATTTCGTATTCCAGCTGAGAAAGAATTTCGATTGGGGTCAGAGAACGGATGCTTTCAGTGGGAAACGGAAGACAAAAATTCTTGATCTTGCTGGTATTCGGATGAACAATAAAATCGAGACCGACCGACTCTGCCCAGTACTCGTGCAGAACCGAATTGGGGTTACGCAGCAGAAAATTTCGATATCTCTGATCTGACCATGCCTTCATCGTAACCTCGGCAGGTAATTTTGAATATTTTAAAATCATTAAAATCAACAGAGCATCTTTGATGAACAGCCCGTCATCTCTCTTATGACTTCCTATTGCTGCCACAGGTTTCTCAGCTGCCATAGAATTCGCAAAGACTTCTTCATACAAGGCATTCATAGCCGCTGCTGTTGCAATCGCGATTGTTCCGCTTAACAAACCGCTCTTCCTTACCTTTTTTATTTTGTCTTTTTTGAATTTTTCCATAGGAATCTTTCTAAGCTGGATTAGCTGGAACTAAAAAGACTTCAGATGAAACTGTGTCAACAGATACGTAAAATCTGATACTTTCTATACACATAATCTAAGAGGACTCCGGTGACATAAGAGGAGGGTCAAAGACCCTCCTCTTATGTTGATCCCCTTAATCATACAACCAGGCCGAGGTGGGCACCTGATCGACATGGACCAGGCCGCCCGATGCATCCGTCACGCCAGCAAGCAGGTGCCAGTTGTGATCCCCGTTATGGGCTCGAAGGGCATAGAGGCTGCCGATACCGGCCAGCGGCACGCCGTCGGTCCGGCCGAGGACGGAATTGATGGCCGGCGATCCGCCGCTGACGACCGTGGGGTTCCCGAGAACCAGTTCGTTCCGGGTGACGTTGTGCAGTTCTCCGGTCACGGCATCCCAGGCCAGAATCTCACCGTCGAAGACGCCATTCGACCGCTCGGCGCTTTTCATCATGGCCGTGCGGCCCACCGACGTGCCCACTGCATTCACGGTCGCCAGATCGTAGAGATGCAGCTTGTACTGATGCGGCGTTCCCCGGCTTCCTTGCACCTCGAGGAGACTAATCGTAAGCCGGTTGTTGATCGCCACCGGGGCGATCCGGCGCGACGTAAAGTAACGCAGGCCGGTTTTTGCTTGCAGCTGTCCGTCGAGCCCTGTTTTCCCGATACTGCCGGTGTTGATGTACCCATAGTGAACGGAGGAACAATTGTAGCCGCCGACCGGGGAGGGCGTGCAGGCCCCGCCCGCGCTGACGCCGTCGTAGTTGCCGATCTCGACAAAGAGTCTTCCGTTCGAGACGGCCACCAGGTTGATGTGTCCTTTGGCCGCCTCTGCGTCGGACAGATCGCCCTGATCGACGCCGTCGCCGTTGTCGTACATCTTGACGCCGCTGGTTCCGCTGAGCTTCAGCACCTGTGCGTGTTTATAAACATAGATGTTGCCCAGGAAGGTATAGGCCCCAACCGGATCTTGCCTGTCGAAATCGTAGTTGATGCCGAGGTAGGCGCTCACGCCGTCGGAAAGGGAGCGATTCACTCCGGAGAGGGAACTGAAGTCACTTAAAAGGCTTGAATCGCCATGTCCGCCCGCACCGGCCAGATGATGGTCCGGATCGAAAGGGGCGGGGTAGGCCACGCCGATGACCGGATCGATCATATGGGCCGATCGATCGAAGGCATAGATCGTGGCCTCTCCTTGCTTTCCCAGATAGAGATGGCTGTCGTTCTCCGCCAGGAAGAAGTAGTTGCCGCCGCCCCCGGCCACATCGGCGCAGCCGCTCAGGTCCGGCGGGCAGAGCTGAAGTCTGCCCGCAGGCGCAGACCCGGAAGGTTGATGCACGGGGATAAAATTAATCAGGACCTGTTGGGTCAAACCACTCCCATCCTTCAAAATCGCCAGCACCCGTCCTTGTGTCATCCGGCCGTCCACCAAGCGTACCGTGACCGGAGCTTGTAGGATGCCGTCGCCGGTCTCTCCTCTCAAGGCGTCTGGAAGCCGCTGCATGGCGGTTAAATCGACATAGGAGTTGTCCGGATCGCTGATATTGTTGTGGAGGACATGCTGGCCGGATAAGCGGTGTATGCCTTGGTCTCTCAATCCCTGGGACAACATCGACGAACCGAAGATGATGGCTTCATTCGAGGGTGTGGCGACCTCATAGCGTTTGAAGGCGTTATCGAAGAAGAACTCATACTCAAAGGAACCGCCCCGGCCGTCGGGCGCCGTTCGCTTCTCCCGCGCTTGATTTGGATCGAGGAAGATACCGTATTTCTTTGCGGTAATCGTGGTCTTCTCTCCTTCCTGCGTTCCCTCCAAGACAAAGGCGCGGCTGCCGATGATGACATTATTCTTCACCACGGTCTGTTTGCCCGTCACGCCGTCGTAGACCGCGAGTTGGTGATTGCCGGTTGCCGGATTGTCCATCCGGTAGTAGGCCAGTTTCGCGGCGTCTGAAAAGGTGGCCGAGCGGTCCACCAACACCAGCTTGAAGATGGAAGGATCGAAGGTGGATGGATCGGCGACGATCATCGAGATCTGAAGTCCGCCGCCGCCGGAGAGGGTCGCCACGACATCGGCTTCCATGAGATAGGATCGGGTTGCACTGGCCTTCAGGCCCATGAAATATGCGACCAGTGTATCGATGTTGACTTCGGCGTTGGCGATGTCGGTGGGATCGCTCAATGTGGTCAAGGCGTCTCCAAGTATCTTGCGGATTGCCCGTTCGATCAGTTCACGCTGATATACCTGAGGCAGATCTGCCCCACTGGACAAAGCATTGTCGATCTGTTGAAAAAAGGCGGAAAGGCCGCTCCTTACCGCTCCGTCCTCCGTTGCGGGAAAGATATTGGCCAGGTCATTGACATCGATCCCGGGCGAGGTATCCAAACCCGCCAGCATTTGTTGGAACGACTTCCCTTCCGCCGCCATCAGCGTCAGTTTCATCGCCAGGGCCATGCGGCTTGGGTTTGCCGCGGGGTCCGCCGTGATGTCGACCTCCCCGAGATGGGTCTTGACCCTCGCGATTGCGGCTTCGATATCGGAATTCTCAAAGGCCGCGTCGACGAGACAGGTCAACGGAGAAACGACGACGTTATCATATTGTTGATATAAAGCCAGGGGCAGGCAGAGGGTGATGCCGATGAATTCTTGACCCGTCTCCCTGTCCGCGCCGCCGGACGTGATCAACCGATAGTTCGACAGGCTCCCAGGAGGCACCTCCGCCAATGTAAAACGGCCGTCGGAACCGGTCTTGTCCGATATCTTGGCAGGTGTTCCATCCAGGTTCATCAGAACCACTTCCGCATTCTCGATCGCCGGATCGGATACGATACCGGAAATCGACGGGACGCTGGGACTCCCACCCCCTCCCCCGCCGCTGGAACACGCTGCAACGAAGAACGCGCCGGCGAAACAAATGAAAATACCTGAAAAAAAAGTGTGTCCTTTCTTTACTTTCATTGTCATGTCTCCTTATCTTTATATCTTGTTTGCGGTAACGCCGTTTCCAGTCCTTCTTTTTTCCTCGATCGCCGCGGAAGCGCATGATCGAAGGCGGAGTCGTTTCAAATAAAAAAGCCCGAGACGATGAATCGTCTCGGGCTTCTGGGTTCGGTATCGTGCTGACCGCCAGCCGTGCTATTTATATAATATTGATAATCACTATCAATATTGGAATACACTATATATATTTTGGAGAGGTCATGTCAAGATTTTTCTTTTGGCTCGAAATCTATTCGTAGATCTGATGTCTGGAGAGAGACGTTCTTTTATCACATCGGCCGGACGCGCGAGATTTGTACTTCCGGATATCCCTAAGAAAGAACTTCATCGCGATCATCATTGCTGTGCTTGATTGGGCTCGCGGCGGATCTCGAAGAGATTTGGGAATTTGCATAGAACCTCAAGAAATCCGGCGCGGGCAGGGGCCGACTAAAGAGATACCCCTGACCGGTATCGCAATGATGATCCTTAAGGAAGCCCAGATGGGCGTCCGTTTCAACCCCTTCGGCGATCACTTTCATGTTCAGGGTATGTGCAATGTCGATAATCATTGAGGTAATGGCGGCATTATCCGGATTCGTCGTAATATCCGATATGAAGGATCGATCGATCTTTAAGGTGCCGATCGGAAAGCGTTGAAGGTAGCTTAAGGAGGAGTAACCTGTCCCAAAATCGTCTATTGAAAGTGATACCCCCATCTCTTTTAATCGATGCAATACCGAGATAACCTCCTCCGTATCCTGCAAAAAAATGGTTTCAGTCATCTCGATCTCCAAGTGGTCCGGGTTGAGACCCGTTTTTCTTAAAACCGAATCGATCTGATCGCATAGATTCTGCTGCTTAAACTGACGTCCTGAAAGGTTGACGGCAATGCGCAGCGGCGAAAGACCGGCCGCTTGCCAGACCTTGTTTTGCTGACAGGCTGTTCGGAGCACCCATTCACCGATCGGTCCGATGAGGCTCGTCTCTTCCGCAAGTGGAATAAATTCTCCAGGGCAAATAAGACCGAGCTTCGGGTGGTTCCAACGCATCAGGGCCTCAGCGCCGACGATTTGACCTGTCAGCAGATCGATCTGCGGCTGATAGTGCAGTACGAATTCGTTCCTTTCCGTGGCTTGTCGAAGGCTGTTGATGAACGCCATCCGTTTTACCGCGTTTGCGTTCATGGACGACTCATAGATCCGGTAATGATTTTTTCCTTGCTCTTTCGCACGGTACATCGCCGCATCGGCATTTTTCAGCAATGTTTCCGCATCGGCACCGTCATTCGGATAGACGCCGATCCCGATGCTGATGCCCATAAATAATTCATGGTGATCGATAACGAATGGGGGTTTTCCATAGGGAAACGCTTTCGCCCCCAGATTCCGTTCGCTGTTTTTCAGGGGTCGGGTGCTCAAACCGATATCGAGGCTGCTGGCCAGGACCGACTTAATCCCCCCGCCGCTGCCCAGACTGGGCGGAACCTCCACAACGACATGCGGGTGAGACCTCATGAATACCGTACCGAGCAGCCTCATAACGCCAAGTCCGGCACCTGATCCGCCGATCTTAAGGGTAAGGGACATCTCTTTGACCTTTCCGGGCAAAAAAGCCTCAATTTCACACATTTCTTTAAAATGGCCGTTTTCCTTTTTCCGTAGCACAAACTCACGAGCGTCCATTTCCGGATTCGCCACATTAAATCGAATCCTGTCCGTCTTGATTATTTTCGGCACGACGCTAACCTTGATTTCGCTTGATTGAATCGTCACCCCATCCGCATTGGCAATTCCGGAAATCATCAGTAATAAGTAAACAAGAAATTGAACCATCAGAATCAACCGATTTTTCAACGCCATCTCAAATCTCCTTTAAAATTATAAAACAGTAGTTATATCAGGTATATCGAAAAAAAATGAAATTCTTTAGCAAGAATGCAGTTCTTTTATAATGAATACACCACTTGATCCAATCATGGATTTTTACCTTCTCTACTCTAACCGTCAACCGTGAATACTCCTTTTAAGGAAAAGCGGCTGCCGGAGACGGCCTTTCCTCATACCTTGATCCGCCAGGGTTTGATACAGAAACCGGCAAGCCTTCCGGCGCCGTCGATCACCACACGGATTTCAGGCCGCTCCTTGCTATTCGAGAAGCAGGCCTTAAATCGATAGATCACAGAGGGAAGCCCCCTTGCGGGCCCCCAGGCTTCAATAAATGTCATGGATTGGTAGGCGCCGAACAAGGCACTCACGGCTTGATCAATCTCCTTCTGACGTTGAGGCGTGAGAAGCGACTGCATCACGGCATTGGCCTCATCACCTAAAGGCTTAAAACGTCCATGCGACCAAGAGATGAACAGGTTTTTTGTCATTTGTTCAGCAATGGATTTCCTCGCCTCAATTGATTCCCTCATGATTTCCACCTCCATTATTTAGACGTGCTGATATCCAGCTTATTCGATCGATTCTCATATAAAATCGAATTCCTTCGGCACAGCGTATTTTTCCCTCCTGAATTTGTTTTTCGGACCATTTCATAAAGTTTGAGCCGGACGAAAAACCATCGGGCGTCTCCACTTTCCTAATGAAGTGACCCGTTCCCAAAATCCCTCCCTTGAGAGACGGTGTTTTTATGTTGCCGAAAAAGGGGAGGGGGTCATCGTTTTTGTTTGGCCAAAGTCCTTGGAATCTTTCTCCATCAAACCCTCCTGATTGAATAAAAGAAGCCCGACGCGATTTTTGCGTCGGGCTTCTGAGTTCTGGGTATTCCTGACCGCCAGCCGATGTTATGATACGGATATCGATGATTGCTATTTATTTTAAGCCGCTGGAAACCGCAGCCGGACCGATGTCATGGGTTCTCCGCCCTTCTCTCCGACAAGGTTGCGGAACGCAGCGGGTCCGGCGACTTGACCAGGATATCACCCGTTTCGTTGGCCTCCTCGACTTTGGCGCGCAGGCGTGATTTTCCGGCTTCAATCTGCCCTTCCACCCATTTTAGAAAGTTGGGGTGCGGAGAGAACCCGGTGGCGTAGCGGTAGGACAACCCTTTAAAATATTTTTCGCCATGACCCCGTCCGGCCGTCCGTTCGGGCACGATGATTGCCGTCCCTCCCGCTTGGCTTGCTTCTTCGATCATCTTGCGGATACGCAAGACCGCTTCTTCACGTTTATCCGGCCAATCCTCCCGCCAGGTCTCGTATCGAATATCACGAAATTTGGCCCCGCCGTTCCGACGCATTTCGTCGGCCAGCGCGGCCAAATTTTCCAACCAGTGTTGGTTGCGCTCTTCGCTGTCGGTTCCGTGCGCCAAGAGGATCACCGTTTCTTTTTCCGGGTGTTCACTGAGGGCCTTGGCCCGCTCCAAAAGCACCTGGGCCAACAGGGAATCGCGTTCCGTTCCTCCCACGGTGGCCAGGAGGGAGGGGCTGGCGATCCGCATCGTCCGTCCGCCCCTTCGATAGTGGTCGTTGAGCCCGAGAATAAATTCGGTCTTCTCACGGAAAGACGCGGCGAGTGAAAAAATCCGGACAACGACAATCGCACGGGCCCCCCGGTCCTCCAATTTCTCAACGGCCCGTTCGATCACCTTCGGATCGGCCATGCTGAAGGCATATTCGATCATATGGCTCTCATTCAGAGAAGAGAGATCCCGCCGGATCGTCTCGTTCCAATTGAAATCGGAACCGTGGGGCATGAGCACGACGCCGATCTCATCATCGGAAAACGGCAGTCTCCGGTTGGCTTCTTTTCGAAGCCAAATACCAACATTCTTGTGAGGCAAGATTCCTTCCCCGTTTGAAACCACCTTGTCATAATTGGAGAGCACCCTTTTCAAGCGGTTCCAGGAAGCCATCATATTCGTCAACTTTCTGCCGAAATTGAAAGGAACGACCACAACGCGCTCTCCTTTCACCCGGTTGAGCGCGACCCGATCCACGATCCGCTCAAAGGCGGCCTCTCGGTCGGCTTCCTCGGCAGCCCAGTCGTATAAAACTTGAACCTCCGTCGCCCTGAAGCGGAAGAAACGGTCCACCTTTTCGACCAAGGCTTCAAGGTCCTCCCGAATGGCCTTCTCTCCAGCCGGATCACTCGCACCATAACCGATGACGACCAGGACCTCTTTTGAGGGTGTCTTGCTGAGCGTATCGATCCGGGCCTTTAAGAGTTCTTCGGTCAGATAACTTTTATGCATTGTTTCACCGACCCTTAAAGGCAGCCCCCAAGTTTGTTCCCTTAAGGCCTTGACCGCCCTTTGGTACAGGATATTCCCAGGAGAAACAAAGAGGGGAAGCACCCAGATCCGCCCAACCCCTTGCGCCTTTAATTGCGTGATTCCGGATGACAGGTTTTCTCCCGTTCGCTGACTGGTGGCAAAGGAGAGCGCCGCCGTATAGGTCTTTGAAAAATCGTCGTAGAGGTCTCTGACCTCTTCATTTCCAAGGAATCCCCGGTCGGGCGCAACGATGAGAAACCCGACTTCCTGATGGATAAAACCTTCTTCTGCCAGGGCGAAAGATATGGTAGAGGAACCTAACATCACCATCATGATTATTGAGATGATTTTCTTTCTTACATGCTTCATTTCATGCTCCTTTATTTTGTTTTGATCGATTCAAACCTTTGGCCATAAAAAAAGCCCATGGAGAACAATCGGATTCTCCATGGGCTTTTGGGTTCATCGCACTTCATGACCGCCGGCCTCTTTTAGTTGGTATGGTAATGGCTTATCGCGTTCGCAAACGATCAGACCATTTCTGATTCACCTCGTCGGCGATGCCTTCCAAGGGAATGAGCACCTTCCTTTTGCAACGCCGGCATTTTAATTCGATTCCCTCTTTCTTAATCAAGGCCATCAAGTTGCCACACTCGCAACGGAGGCCTTCGCTCCGTTCAGGACCGGTTCTTCCAACTGACTCCGATTCTGGTCTTCTCTGCATCGATTTCACTCCATCCTCCATAGGATCCATATCCGTTTATATGTCCATTTATATTATCTGGGGGGCTTGTCGTGCGCATGGAAGGTGACTTTCTCAGGACTCTTAAAGATCTTGAGGCCCGCCGCCCGTGTTTCGAGTTCGATTTTTTCGATCTCCGCCGCCAAGCGGATGCCTTTATCGATCTGCGCCACGATGGCTTCCGGCGAGCCGTCTTCTTTGACCAAGGCATCGAGTTCCAGTTGCGCGATTTTCCGCTCAACCTTTCAATTTCCCCAACTCCTCGCTTTCGATCCCGCCCGTCACCATGTTTGCGCTTTGATACTCCCCTTTTGCGAGCAGGCCGTGGCGGCGCTTCAAGGAGATTTTCTCGAACATGCCGGTCAGGACCGCCTCTTTCCGCCAGATCTCTTTCTTAAAATCCGCCACAATGTTGTGTATTCGTTTGATCTGATCCGGTGTCAGGACCAGCGTTTCTTGCGCTGCCGACAGATCGTCGGCGAGCGCTTCAACAGCCCGGATCATCCTGGGGCCGGGCGTCATTTCCGGTGCTTTCGCTTTTTCAGGCGCGGCAAGCGCCTGAATGTCGGCGAGGGAAGAGACCCCAATCAATAAGCCCAGCATGAAGAAAGTCCTTTTTAACCCGGTCCTGCCCCTCAGCTTCCTCTTTTTCATCGCCAAACCTCCTTATTGTGGTGGTCCAAATTGCAGTCATCCGAACCCTTAATGAAAGGCTTCAATGCCTTGGGCGATTTCCGTATCGAAACGTCTGAGCATCTCTTGGCCCATTAAAATGATGGCGCCCCACAAAACCAGCGAAACCAGGAGCATACCAATGATGCCGACCCATCTGCCGCGAACGGGTTTTTCATTCATATCTTCACTTTTATCTATCTTTTTCGGATTTTCATGCATGCCGTAAGGCCTCCGCCGGATCGAGCCTTGCGGCCTTGCATGCGGGATAAAGACCGAAGAAGAGTCCGATCCCGATAGAGAAGATGAGCGGAATCGCAAAGGTCGATGCAGAAAAAAGGGCCGTCCAGCCGGCCATGCGGGCCATTCCATGGCCCGCAGCAATGCCGAGCATCAATCCGAAGAGCCCTCCCGTTAGGCTGACGGCGACGGATTCCGTCAGAAATTGCCGGCGGATGTCTCCCTGTGTGGCCCCGACGGCGCGTCTCAGCCCGATTTCCCCGGTGCGTTCGGTGACGGACACCAGCATGATATTCATAATCCCGACACCGCCGACCAGCAGGGTGATGCCGGCGACGCTGCCTAAGAGCAGGCCGAAGGTCCGGCTGACCATGGACATGGTCTGGAGCACCTCCGTTTGAAGGGCGATGTGAAAATCGTCCTCTGCGCCCGGTCGGAGCCGATGGCGCCGACGCAACCTTTCTGTAATGGCCGCAATGGTCCGGTCGATCTGCGCAGCGTCCTCGACTTGAACCAAGAGCGTCCTGACAAGATTTCCTCCAAACAGACGTTTCTGGTAAGTCGTAACCGGGATGATCACCCGATCGTCCGCTTCCATCAAGCCGGCCCGCTCTCCACGCGCCTTCAATACCCCGACGACCCGGAAATTTTTTCCCTTGATTTTAATAAACCTTCCGACCGGATCCTCCATTTGAAAAAGGGATTCGACCGTCTTTGCGCCGAGCAGCGCCACCCTTCTCGCGGCTCTGACATCCCCCTTCGTAAATCTCACACCGGACAACAGGCGATATCGAAGGAGATCGAGGTAATCCGGTGTCACACCGAAAATACGGCTGTCAGTATTCCTGTTTTGATATTTGACCTGGGTGCGGGCAAAGACCTCCGGCACGGCCGATGCGACACCGTCGATGTCTTTGAGGGCTTCGGCATCGCCGTACTTTAAGGTCTTCACATTTCCCAGCCAGGCATATCCCATCCGTGCTTTTCCGGGGCGGATAAAGAGCAGGTTCGCCCCCAACTCCCGAATGCCCTGCGTCGCGGACCTTCGCGCCCCCGACCCAATGGCCAGGGTTGCAACCAAGGAAGCCACTCCGATTACCACGCCGAGGATGGAGAGGGCCGATCGGAGCGGATGAAGACCGAGTCCCTCGATTGCGAGATGAACCCTCATGGTCTTCCCAGCCTCCCGCTGTTTTCCGGCGACGATCCACCTGGAACGATATCGTTCAGGGCCACTTCCGTTCCAATGGGAAGATCGGTTTTGATTTCAATGCGTTCTCCGTCGCTTTCGCCGATCCCGACTTCATGGAAGAAAACCGCTTTGTCCCGAAGCACCGAGACACCCCACCTTCCCCCCTTCCGATGGACGGCCTCCCTGGACAAAAGAGGAACGCCTTCCAACTGTTGGGTCACGATCTCTACATCGGCTGAAAGCCCGGGGCGGAGCGGCGACGGATCGTCTGCCGAATCGACAGGGCCGTCAAGCGACAGGAGGAGATCGACGACGGCGAGATCGTTTTTGATCTTGGCCAAAGGCGCCACGCGAATCACATGCGCCTTGAAGGTTTGTTCGGGAAAGGCGTCGAAATGGACCAGGGCCGCTTGGCCAACCGCCACTTTTCTGGCATCGATCTCATCGACTTCCGCCCGAATACGAAGCTGTGAAAGATCGCCGATCACGGCCAGGGCCGTGCCTTGGGAAAAAGAGGAGATGCCGGAAGAAATGATTTGTCCTTGTCGGACATCCAGCGAGAGGACCATGCCGGAGAGAGGCGCGCGGACGCGGGTTTCAGTCAAACGCGTCCCCGCTTCCGAGAGGGCGACTTCCTCCCGTAACCGTTGTGCCTTGGCCAGGGAGAGATCCGCCTCCCGTAACGCGACATCTTGCCGGGTCCCTTCCGCTTCCTCCTCGGAGATCAACCCCTTGCTATGCAGCTTTTCCTTGCGCGACCAGGCCAATTTTGACTTTTCGAGTAGGATTTCAGCCTTTTGCACCGACGCCATAGCCGCCATGAGATCGGCCTCCGCGCGGCGGACCCCGATCTTTTCGATGCTCGGATCGATCTCGATGATGACATCCCCCTTGTTAACCCGGCTTCCCTCTTCCGCAAGGATTTTGGCGATTTCACCGCTGGCTTTCGACTTGATCTCTACGGCATCGCGCGGCTCGATGATGCCGGTGGCCGGAACGGAAAGCAGCAGATCTCCTTTCTCCAGTCTGACCGTCCTGATCGGTCTTGGGGATGAGTCATGCCGCGTGACGGTCATGAACCGCCCAAGGGCGGCAACGACCAGCAAGGAAAAACCTGCTCCTCCCAACCACAACCACTTTTTCTTCATGTAGACCGACCGCCAGATTCCGCGATGCACGCTTGATACCATCGTTGATAAACAAACCGTATTAGGGAACCTCTGATTAAGTCATGAATTGTTTTTTTAAGGCAAAAATTCCCAGCTTCTGCGTTGCAAATTTTGAAAATAGCGGGCTATTCTCTGCAATTTGCGCCTTGAATCTGAAAATTTTATCTCTTGAAAAATTCAACCCAGACTTAATCAGAGGTTCCCTAGTGGACCAAGCCGTTGTTCCGCAGCGTGACAAGGCCTCGGTTCGCGTCAAACTGTTTCAGTTTGCTGCTGATTTGCAAGACCCCCTTCGAAAAATCGAGAAATTCCTGATGGGAAAGATGAATGCTTGTTCGGCCGAAAAAAGTAAGGTGAATAGAACCGCATTTGCATGCCCGGATATCAATTTCCCCTTCTTTGAAACATTCCCCACGACTGTGCTCATCCCACTTCATGCCATCTGCCATATCATCCTCCTTATGATGATCCACTGCGAATAATCGTTTTCTTTCTCTTCCCCTTCGTCGGCTTCAATGCGCCGCCGCCCTTCCGTAAATTGCTTCTGTTTCCCCATTTTGGGCTGCATGCCAAGGGCGCTCATAAAGTCCGCGTCCGATTGATATTCCGAGTGCGAGTTTAAACAGCCGTGCCGCGTCGTTGAATTGCGCCGAAGTCAAATGAAGGGTCGTGGCGTTGATTCGGACATGATAGACCCCGCAACTGCAGAGGCTGATATCTCCTTTTGCCGCCGAGACCAAGACCGTTTTTCGACACTTTTGTTTATTTTTCATTGTTTTCTCGCTCAAAGAGAGTGACTTTCATTTTCGATTATTTTATTTCGGGATATTGATATCCATTCTCAAGATCATATTTATTTAATATTTTCAATAAGATATGTATTATTTATTGAGCATATTTGTTGCATTTACTTTTTCGCCTCTGTAGAATCAATCTATAAGCTTTTCCGATCAGTCTTATCACTGGATTACCTAAAAAAAGGGGGAACCATCATGAACACACAAGCCATGACCGAGCTTTTAAACGGCGCCATCAGTCTGGAGTATGGCGGCGCGATTCAATATTCGCAAAATAGTGTGCTCCTTCAAGGGATTTACCGGGAAGTCCATTCGGACTTCTTCAAACAAATGAGCGCATGTTGCTTCGAACATGCCCGTAAAATTGGAGAATACGTCGTTGGGCTCGGCGGCATCCCGACGGTGGAGCCAGCGCCGATCAAGCAATCGACCGATTTGACCGAGATGCTGAATCTTGGTCTTGAAATAGAAGAACAAGCCATGACCACCTATTCCAGGGGGGTTGCAATGGCCGAAGACAACATCCCCTTTCGTGTCATGCTCGAGAATATGGCGCACGAGGAATACCGACACAAATTAGAACTCCAGAAGATACTGAGTCAGTTGAACCTACAGGTGTCTTCTTCCGACAGAGGAACCCCATTGAAGCAGGCTCAATAAGCCTGCTTCAACTTCCTGCTTTCCACCGTCCGGGATGTTTCCGGGCGGAGCGGGAAGGGGATGACCTTTCCTTTCGGAGGGGTTTTTCGCTTTGTCGTTTGCATGAGGGCCCTGGCCTGTTTGAGGAGGGTCTCCAGCGTCCCGATTTCCCGGGGGCCGAGCATGAGTGTCTTTTGGGGATACCATCCGATCCCATCGCCCCATGAGAGCAAGCGGAGGCTCAGCCGTGCTTCAGAGGGGTCCTGCCGATCCAACAACACCTCGATTTTTTCTCTTTCGTTTTCACCCGCTAGAACACCGATCACACTGTTCATGACTTCATTCTCCTATAAATAAAAATCATCCAATAAAAAACCCATGGCGAGGGAGCCTTACCATGGGCTTCTGGATTCTTATCTGGTTCCGACCGCGAGCCGCGACGACATCTAATTAATTATGATAATGATTCTCATTATAAAATTAAAAATGCCGGTTGTCAAGACGAAAATACAAGGGATCCAGAAATATTTTTTAGGGAGAAATCGTCAGTATTAAATGACCGGGAAAATGACAAAAAATAACAACGGGAGGCTTCGATGACACCCGGAATACAAATACCAAGGTCAAGCCAAGAATGCCGACCCAGAGAAATTCGATCTAAGCAATTTGGATGATCGTTGTGTCTAGGTCATCGCTGCATTATTAGAACCGAAGACGCATCTTCAAGATGCGTCTTCGGTTCAGGACCACATCTATTGTTTCGGCCGCGCAGCCCTGCCGACAATCAGCGTGTCGTAAGAGAGGCGTTGCTCGGGGCTTAATATGTGACGCATTTCCACAATGTGTGCGTAGCGCTTCAGCATCTTTTGCCGTTTGAGGTCCAAGATCTCATCTATTTTCTTTCGTATCGCATCGGCATCGGCTTTGTCCTGGGTCGCCAAGACCGCCAATTCGATCTGCTTAACCTTTATCTCGGCTTTTATGGGGGCCGTTTCTTTCATGAGATGCACGTGCATCTCATCCACATCTTTTCTTTGTTCGTGGCTGAGTGTGTCATGCCAATCTTCCGTGAACAGATGCACGGCATGGCCACCGCCGCGATGTTCTTTTTGTTGGGTTTGTCCATGGTTCTTGTCTGAATGGGTTTCTTTCTGGGCCTCTTTCCCAGCCGACACCGGATCGGCTGCAACCAAAAACGTAAAGATGACCCACAAAAACATCAAGTTTCGATTTGTACGCATTGCCACCCTCCTTATAATTCGTCCCTTTTGCGCCCCTACTGTCAATTGAATGTTCTCGGCTTCATCATAAAAAAACGTGTGGTGTGTGTCAAAATATCGACCGGAGTCCTTGATTATTTATTTTGATGTCGTTTCGATTCACCCGGTCAGGATTTGTAGGGAAGGCGGAAGGCTCCTCGCAAGCGCCAACCGACGCCAATCTGATCACCGCCCGCAAATATATTCCATCTTGCGCGCGAC
>JBHHXH010000062.1:0-17443 GCA_046756925.1 Nitrospiria bacterium | reverse complement strand
TCCAAATCACCCCATCCTTTGGGCGGCTGATGCGGTCCACAAATCCTTGAATCTGATACTTGCCGTCTTTATCGAGGCTGAATTTAACCGGATGCTCGATACCCAGCGTCCTATTTTGATCAAAGGGCTTGTATCGCTGATAGTAATCAACAATGCATTGCTCCCCCAGTTTCAGATAGTCGTCCGGGCTCAGTTCATCTCGAACGATCCGAACGTTTTCATGCCATTTGTCTTCCCAAAGCCGCCGGTAGTCCGCGAGAAGGGATTCGAGCCCCACCTCTTTGCAAAACCGCAGGTCGGTATATAGTTTCTGGAGCGCCTCGTGAACGCGCGATCCCATAAAGGCTTCGATGCCTTCGACTTCCGAAGGCACACGATCGATATAGCACAGCTTAAATTTCAGCGGGCATTGGCGGTAGGTTTCTAATCGAGAATGCGAGTAAATCAATGGTCCCCCTCAAGGATGAACGATACACAATACACGGATTTTACGCAGGGCGTGTGGAGATGTCAAAACAATACGCGGCATTCGGCGCTAGTCCGTAAGGGGGGCATGATGATCCGATATCGCCCGCAGCTCCAGGTCCGCGAAAGCGGCGCTGGCCGTCTCACCGGTGTTGTCGGTGTCGGTCATGATGGCCACCCCCGAGATACGGGTCGGCGCTTCTCCAAAATATTTTGTGTAATCTTCGTATAAATTGCGTTCTTGACAGATCCACCGCCCCACCTTTTCGTCCCCGCTTTCAACGGCGATCATCCTTGCCCGGTTGGTATAGGCATTGGGAAGGGTGTCTCCTTTTTTCATGCGGTTGGCCCAAATATAGTTTAAGGCGCCTTTTGGCGGATATTCGCCATACAATAGTTTATAAGTCTTAAATTTTGCAGCTTCAAAAAAGGATGCTTCGTCGGGATCGAACTTGAAGGCCACATAAATCCGCGCGGCATAATCGTCGCCGGCCTTGGTCGCGGCATCCCCTTTAGAGATGATGCCCTTCACTTTCCAACACCAAGCGATCGTTTGATAAACCTGGGGGTCGAGATCCAAGGGACGAATGATCCCGGAGGCCGATCGATCGCTCTCCGCTTCAATAATCGGTCGGCCCGCTTCCTGAAGGAGACGATAGACCGTATGACGCTTCACATTCCGAAAATTCAAGGGCCGCCAACCTTCCGGAAGACCTTCTTCTCCCCGACGGGCATCGAACAGGCGGAAACTCTCGGCGGCTTCCACCGATCCTGTGTGTCTGACGCTAAACACCAGAAAGGACAAGAAAACCGGCAAAAAAATGAACAGGACTGTATGCCAGCCGGAACCGACTGATTGCTTCATTGTGTTTTTTCGGCGAAATTGTGAGGCAATACCGGTCAATATTTCTCTCCGGGCAACCGTCATTTCTTCATCCCTTCCCTTCAGTCCATTCGAAACCGGTCAAGTCATGGGCCCTTTGTGTGGGATCTTCGCCATCCAGGGCCCTTCGCCCCCCCCTTATATAACCCAATAGAAACACATTGGCAATATTGACCGACACGAATGACCCGAAAAAGATTTCGTAAAGATCCATGGTTCTTTCTCTTAAAATCTCTTGACACCCCCAGGCTGTTCAGCTACCATCCCACCAGGTTTTTCGTATGAAAATTTCAGTGGCATCGGACCACGCAGGTTTTAAGTTTAAAAAACATATCCTCCAGTATCTTTCCGAACACAAGATTGAAAGTATCGATCTCGGAACAGATAATCATAGCTCCGTTGATTATCCGGACTATGCGATCAAAGTGGCGACCCAAATCTCGACGGGTGTTGTCGACCGAGGGATATTGATCTGCGGCACCGGTATCGGCATGTCGATCGTGGCCAATAAATTCACAGGCGTGCGTGCCGCGCTGTGTCATAACATGATGATGGCGGAAGCCAGCCGACGTCACAACGATGCGAATATTCTCGTGCTCGGCGGCCGGATTTTATCCGACGATGAGGTGATTTCAATCGTGAAGGTGTGGCTCGATACGGCCTTTGACGGTGGACGGCATCACGAACGCATCGAAAAAATCAAGGCCATCGAGAAGGCCCACGGCGTCGCCACCGACATTTCCCTTAAATCGCAAGAACAATTGGAGAAATCCTAAGGATGATAATGACGGGAACAAACGATCTAAGATCCTTCGACCCCGAGATTGCGGAAGCCATCGAACATGAAAGCGTCCGGGAAGATCGGAAGATTGTCCTCATCGCTTCTGAAAACGCGGTCAGCCCCGCTGTTCTGGAAGCGCAGGGCTCCCTCCTCACCAATAAATACGCCGAGGGTTATCCAGGCCGCCGTTACTACGGCGGCTGCGAATATGTGGATATTGTCGAAATCCTTGCCATGGAGCGCGCCAAGGCGCTCTTCGGCGGCGACCATGTGAATGTACAACCACATTCGGGTTCGCAAGCCAACATGGCGGTTTATTTTTCGGTGCTTGAGCCGGGAAACAAAATCATGGGGATGAGCCTGGCCCATGGCGGCCATCTCTCCCATGGATTTAAAGTGAATTTCTCGGGGAAACTGTATGAAACCGTCTCCTACGGCGTCGACAAGGAATCCGGGTGCATCGATTACGACGCGCTTGCTTCACAAGCGGAACGGGAGCGGCCAAAAATGATCATCGCCGGCGCCTCCGCTTATTCACGGGTTCTCGATTTCGAGCGCTTTCGGGAAACCGCTGATCGCGTCGGTGCTTATTTGATGGTGGATATGGCACACATCGCCGGTTTGATCGCTGCCGGGATTCATCCCTCTCCCATCCCTTATGCCGATTTTGTCACAACGACCACACATAAAACCCTCCGCGGACCGCGGGGCGGGATGATCTTTTGTCGCGAGCCATTCGCCAAACAAATCGATAAATCGGTATTTCCGGGTATACAAGGAGGACCTTTAATGCATATCATTGCGGCAAAGGCGGTTTCGTTTAAAGAAGCGCTCAGCGAACCATTTAAGACTTATCAGCGGCAGATCGCATCCAATGCCGCCGCGCTTGCCCATCACTTGGCCACGAAAGGCTATCCCATTGTCTCCGGAGGCACCGATACCCACTTGATGCTGGTCGACCTCACGAAGCAGGGAATGACCGGGAAGGAAGCCGAGGCCGCGCTTGACCGGGCCGGCATTACGGTGAATAAAAACGCCATTCCTTTCGACGCACGCCCGCCGGCGCTGGCCAGCGGTATTCGTCTTGGCACGCCCATCGTCACAACCCGTGGAATGAAGGAAGACGACATGGCGGAGATCGCATCCCTCATCGACACCGTTCTTCAACACCGGGAAGACAAGACGGTATTGCAACAGGTCCAGACGCAAGTGGAAACGCTCTGCAAACGATTTCCCATACCCCGCTAACAAGGGTCTTAAGATGCACTGCCCCTACTGCAGCAGCCTTGAAGACAAGGTCGTCGATTCCCGTTTGAGCAAAGAAGGCGAGGTGATACGCCGACGCCGGGAGTGTCTTCAGTGTCAGCAGCGATACACAACCTATGAACGGATTGAAGAGAGCCTGCCGATGTTGATTAAGAAAGACGGCCGCCGCCAACCCTTCGACCGTAAAAATATTTTTTCGGGTCACAAAAAAGCCGGCGAAAAACGGCCGGTCAGCGTCGATCGGCTCGAAGCCATGGTCAACCGCATCGAAAAAGACATCCAGGAGCAAGGGGTGAACGAGATAGAGAGCCGGATGGTCGGGGAATCGGTGATGCGCCAGCTGCATGCGCTTGACCAAGTCGCCTATGTCCGCTTCGCCTCGGTGTATCGCGAGTTTAAGGACGTGAACCAGTTTATGTCGGAGTTGAAATCGCTATTGAACGAGTCCGGACAGGGGGAAAACGCCGAGTAAGATCACTTTGCCTCACCCATGACGATCCACGGGGGGAAACAAAAGATCCATCTACCTCCCAATAAAAGCCCACGTCCATGTTGGATTGAACAACAAGCCCACCGCCCTATCCGTCACAACAGAGCGCCCCACGAACACTCTTTTCTATCATCAGACCGCCGACGGATCTTCGACGCGAAGACTTGCTTTATTGAATGGGTCTGTCTTTTATTTCAGGACTAAAACCCGCCGGCCTAGCCGAGCATCGGGGCGATCACCAGGCTGACGATGGCCATGACATTGATCAGAATATTCATCGACGGACCGGAAGTGTCTTTAAAAGGATCCCCCACCGTGTCTCCAACGACGACGGCTTTGTGCACGTCCGATCCTTTTCCGCCGAGATTTCCTTTCTCTACGAACTTTTTCGCATTGTCCCAAGCGCCCCCGGCATTGGCCATGGTCAGGGCCAGGAGCACACAGCCTAATAGGGCGCCTCCCAGCATGCCTCCCAAGGCGGCCGGTCCCAACCCAAAGCCCACGACCACCGGTCCCGCAACCGCCAAGACACCGGGTGCGACCATCCGCTTCAGCGCCGCACGGGTCGAGATATCGACACAGCGTTCGGTATCGGGTTCCGCATTGCCTTCCAGCAAACCTGGAATCTCCCGAAATTGTCTCCGGATCTCCTTGATCATGTCGAAGGCCGCATCGCCCACCGCCGTCATCGTCATACTGGAGACCAAGAAGGGGAAGGACCCCCCTAAAAACATACCCGCCAGCACTTTCGGATTGCTGATCTCCAGGCGAAAATCCGGGACATGCCGCGACACCTCTTCGATGAAGGCTGCAATGATGGCGAGCGCCGCAAGCGCAGCCGCGCCGATGGCAAAGCCCTTTCCGATGGCTGCGGTGGTATTTCCGAGTTCATCCAAAGAATCGGTGATCTTGCGTGTTTCCGTCCCGAGACCCGCCATTTCGGCGATTCCCCCCGCGTTGTCGGCGACCGGTCCATAGGCGTCGATCGCCATCGTGATCCCGACCGTCGCGAGCATGCCTACCGCGGCAATGCCGACCCCATAAAGCCCTGCGATCTGGCTGGCCACGACGATGATGACACAAATCATCAAAATCGGCACTACCACCGACTGCATGCCGATGGCAAAACCGCTGATCAAGACCGTGGCGGGCCCGGTTTCTCCTCCCCTCGCAATTTTTTCGACCGGCTTGCCCGCCGTGTAGTACTCGGTGACGAGACCGATGACGATGCCCCCCACCGCACCCACCAACACGGCCACCCAAATCCAAATACTGATACCGACATACCTTACAACACCGAAGGCTGTAAACATGAACAGTAGCGAGGCGCCGATCGTTCCGATACGAAGCGCCACTTCAGGCGACTTGTTTGAGAAGAACTTGACCAATACAATCCCTGCCAAGGAACAAAGGAGACCACTGGATGCAAGAGCCAAAGGCAAAAACATAAGACTGGCACGATCCCCGCCCGCCAGGGATTGCAATAAGTCATCCCCCAAGGTTGAGGCAATCGCGATCGAAGCAATCATGGCGCCGCAATAGGACTCGAAGATATCGGATCCCATACCGGCCACGTCTCCCACATTGTCGCCGACGTTGTCCGCGATCACACCGGGGTTGCGGGGATCGTCTTCAGGAATGCCCGCTTCGATCTTGCCGACGAGATCCGCGCCGACATCGGCGCTTTTCGTAAAGATACCGCCGCCGACCCGAGAAAAGAGAGCCACTGTGGAGGCGCCCATGCCGAAGCCGTGGATGACATTGGCCGTCGCCGGATCTCCTCCGAAAACGATGTAGAGGCTTCCCAAACCCAGCAGCCCCATCGAGGCCACCGACAATCCCATGATCGACCCGCCAAAGAAGGCCACCGTCAGGGCTTCCGGCGCGCCCTTGTCGTGGGCCGCAGTCGTGGTTCTTACATTTGCCTGTGTCGCGGTATACATGCCGATCCAACCGGCCGTGCCCGAACAGAGCGCACCGACGATAAACGCAAGCATGGTTCGCCAACCTAGATCCGAAATCAGAATCAGTACCGACAAGGATGCCGCAAACGCAACCAGCACCTTATATTCGCTTCGCATGAACACCATGGCACCGGAATGAATCGCCTTGGAAATACGCTCAAGCTTTCCTGTCCCCCCTGGATACGCCTTGACCACATTGTAAAATCCAGCTGCTGAAATTAAGCCCAGCACCCCCAAGATGACGGGTATTAAACCTTCTATTGCCATGTATCGTCCCCCTTTATGAACATGTCTCTTTTACTGAATGAAGTCTAAACAATACGCTTGCGTATCCATATCCGTTTTACCGGGTGTTGACGTCGAATAAACCACTATCGAAAACAATTTTTACGTTGATCACCACTCGCTGCTTTCCGTCCGGCGTGTAGAATCATTCCCCCGTCACCCAGAGAACTATTGTCCCGACCCTCCCTATTTGGATCGGCGATACCTCGGCTGTCAATCATTCCTTCCTTGAATTTTTACAAGGGTTTGATCTAAGCAAAAAACTGGGTATATTAGTTGGGATTCCTTATCATTGTCAAGAATCATTCAATATCTCATAACCGGCAATTCGATCTTGGAATCGAAACGCCTTCAACCAAAAATGAAAAATAGCCTGAGCGCACACCGTTTACTTGGCATGATCCAATATAGATTTATTTTCGAGAATAGCGATTCTCAGTCTTTTTTCGCGGCATTGAATCTTTGGGGCGGAAAAAAATCTTGCGGAAATAGGGTTTTGAGAAAAAACCCATGCAGGGTTTTATGCACGAAGGTCGATCGCTTCGTTGGCAAGCGCATCGGCTTCGTGGTTTTTTTCTCTGGGTATATGATGAAACCGGACCTGAGCCTGTGTGAGCTGCCGGCATAAGGCTTGGGCTTTTTTTGCCAGTGGCATCAAGCCTCTGTTTTTAATTTTGTAGATCCCTTGCATCTGACGGACGACCAATTGCGAATCGAGATAAAAATCGACCGCCTTGGGTTTCATCGGCCGGATGGTTTCCAAACCGCGTATCAAGGCCATGTACTCCGCAACATTATTGGTGGTCACCCCCAGATATTCCGAGGCCGTTTGAAGCGTTTCTCCCGCCGGATTCTTAATGACCACCCCCAGGCCCGCTTCACCCGGATTGTTCCTGGATGCGCCATCTGTATAAACGGCAAGTTTTTCGTACATGCGCTTATTGACCGTTTGTGGGTTAAATCATTGCCCAAAACACGCCAAATTAGGAAGGCCTTGCGTAGAGCATTCTGTGGCAGTAATTACAGGAATGGATCTTCTCGCGCTTCTTCACCTCTGCAATCAGTTGCGGCGGGAGGCTGACATGGCAGCCGGTACAGATATTGCCATTGACGGGCACAACCGCCAATCCCTTTCGCAGGGAACACAGTTTATTATAAGATTCCATCCATTCCGGAGTGATTCGTTTCGCCAGGGCATCCCATTCTTGCGTTAACTTTTTCTCGGACTCGGCAAGACGATCGGTTTCGGCCTTCATGTCTTCGCGGTCCCTGGAAAATTGGGCTTCGGCCTCTTCGAGCGCCGCTTGCTTCAATATCAATTCCTTCTTTAAGAGGTCGCTATTTTCCATGGCCATTAGAAGGCGATCTTCGGTTTCTTCTTTTTCCTTATCCGCTACGGCGATTTCCTGAAGATGGGCGTGATATTCTTTGTTGGTTTTTAACTCCGTCAGCCGACCCTTCAATTTTCGGATCTTATCCTCCACCAGCTGAAGCGCCAGCTCTTTGTCCTTTCTTTCCTTATCTATTTGTTCATAGCTTGCCTGAGATTTCTCGATGACGGCTCTTGCTTCAAGGAGCGGCATTTCAAGGGTTTTGATCTTTTCGGGCGTCTGGGCCAACGCCTCTTTTTCTTTCGCCCGTTTCAAATCGAGCGCTTGCAGTTGAATCAGCATTTCCATTTGTTCTTTCAATCATTCCTCCGGTCCGTATAAAAACAGCGTCGTGGGCCCACCAGGATTCGAACCTGGGACCGACCGGTTATGAGCCGGCGGCTCTGACCGCTGAGCTATGGGCCCTTTGGAACAATAACGCGTCCTGAAACATCTTCCCTTCCCGTGTGTTGTCGAAGCTAAATGGTCTCTACGAAACTTTTCAAACGCTTGCTCCGGCTTGGATGTCTTAGTTTTCGCAGTGCCTTGGCCTCTATCTGCCGAATGCGTTCACGGGTCACGTGAAAATCCTGCCCCACTTCCTCTAAAGTATGATCCGTCGATTCCCCAATCCCAAAGCGCTTTCTCAACACCTTCTCTTCGCGCGGGGTCAGCGTTTGTAAAACACTGTCGATCGACCGTTGCAGATCATAGCGGATCGCGGCATCCAGCGGAGAAATCACTTTCTTGTCCTCGATAAAATCGCCGAGATGGGAATCTTCTTCTTCTCCAATCGGCGTCTCAAGCGAAATCGGTTCCTTTGCGATTTTTAGAATTTTTCGAACCTTTTCCAAGGGCAGCTCCATCTTTTCGCCGATTTCCTCCGGAGAGGGCTCCCTCCCAAGCTCTTGGACCAGCTGCCGAGATGTTCGGATCAATTTGTTGATGGTTTCGATCATATGCACCGGAATGCGGATGGTCCTGGCTTGATCCGCGATCGCTCGGGTAATGGCTTGACGAATCCACCAGGTCGCGTAGGTGGAAAACTTATATCCCCGCCGATACTCAAATTTGTCGACGGCTTTCATCAAGCCGATATTTCCTTCTTGAATCAAATCGAGAAACTGAAGCCCGCGATTGGTGTATTTTTTGGCGATGCTGACCACCAAGCGGAGATTGGCTTCGACCAACTCGCTTTTCGCCAGCTTTACTTTATGTTCGGCGCGAAAAAGCTGTCGAAGCGCATCTTTCAATTCCGTCGCTGAGGCTTGTGTTCCTTTTTCGACCTCAAGGATGCGTTTCCTTGCGTTTCGATAGGATTTTTCGAACTTTAGAATCTGTTCGGACGATAATTTGAGTCGGCGTTCCGCCGCCCGCATCTCTCTCTTTCCCTTCTTGACCTTGATGAAGAAGGCATTGATTTTGTCTTTTTCACCACATTTTTTTTTGCAATAAGCGATTTCTCTTTCTGCTTGAACAATCGTTCCGGCCTTGGCACGAAGCCTTTCGATCATGTTTTCCAGAATAAACGGATGAAGGGTCAGGGACTCTATCTTGTCAACCACCTTCATTTGGGCCTTATGTAACTTCTCCGTCGCGATCGCCTTTGATTTCGGCGTTCTTCCAGAGCGTTTTGCAGACTCTATGGTCTTGAAATATTCTCGACGGCGCACCTTGATCTGCTTGATCAATTTCAAGGTCCGTTCCATAATTTCGTCCTGGTCTTGCTCCACCACCTCAAAATCTTCTTCAGGAATCGCTATGACCTCCTTTAGAGCCACGTCTCCGGATTGCAAGGACACACCTAAATCCAGGATTTCGTCGATGGATATCCGCATTCCGAATATGGTTGAAGAAATATCCCGTTTTCCCATCTCGATCTTCTTGGCAATGGTCGTCTCTCCTTCACGGGATAAAAGGGGAACGGACCCGATTTCCTTTAAATAGAGACGAACCGGATCGTCAGTTCGACCAACGGCGCCGGGCGTTAAATCGATATCCCTGTTTTTCGTGTCCGAGGCATCTCCATCGTCATCGTCCGTATCCGTATTGGCACCATCCTCTCCAGGCGCTGCATGAAGCCTTTGCACGCGTCCCGCATCTTCCCGATCGATGACTTCAATCTCCATTTCTCCAAACATCACCATAATGCTGTCGATCTGTTCCGTGGATAAAAGGTCAACCGGAAGTGCATTATTCAATTCTTCATAGGTCAGGTAGCCCTTTTCTTTTCCCAGTGAAATAAGTTGTTTGACTTCGTCTAATTTTTCTTCTTTCGACATGGACCCTCCGGTCTGATTATCTTGGTGCTCAGTGCAACACGCTTAAATGACTCGACGCTTTTTTTAGTTCAAGGATCCTTTTGAGCGCTTCAGGATCGGCCTTTCCTTCTTTGCCCTTTAATTGCTCCTCCAGTTGCCTGCGTTCTCGATCGATGCGTTTTTGACTCAAGGTCCTCAGATAATCGTTCCCGATCCTCTGAACCTGTTCGCGATCGAACTCCATCATGCTCAATCGGCTGATGAGCGCCCAGGACTTTTCGTCCGCAGGCCGCAACTCCTTTCCTGGATTACACCATTGCGCTTCCCGGGCGTTCCAATAGTGGGACATTAAAGCATGAATCATGGGATCGGAAAAATCCTCTAAATCGAGTTTTCCGTTGAGACTCGAGGGATCTAAACATCCTTGAAGCAAGAGCATGAGCACGCCTTCCTGCTCCTTCATTTGAAAAAGCGTTTTTTCCGAAGCAATCGAGGCTTTTTCTCGGGTTTGTCTTTGCCCGCCGCTTTTTAACCACTTTACAAAATCCGCATGTATATCTTTTTCCCGTATATGTAGGGTGTCGGAGAGTACATTGAGATAATGACTTCTTTGCACAGGGGATCGCAAGCAACCAATTAAGGGAAAGATTTTATGAATTATATTCAATTTATCATCGATCGATTGGCTGTCTTTCTTTCTCAGCGATCGCGAAATAGAAAAATCGATCAGGCTTTTTCCCCGGTTCACGCGGTTTAAAAAGGCATCCTTTCCCTCCGTCCGAATAAAGGTATCGGGATCCTTTCCCTGAGGAAGCGTGACAACGCTTGCGGAAATCCCTTCCTCCAAAAGCAGGGGTGCCGCACGAAGGGTCGCACGCTCACCGGCCTGATCCGAATCGAATATCAACACCATGCGATCCGCCACACGGCGAATCAACCGAAGGTGATCCTGGGTGAGAGCAGTCCCAAGGGTTGCAACGGCATTTGGAATGCCGGCCTGGTGAACAGCGATCGCGTCCAGATAGCCTTCCACGACAATTAAGGGATCTTCCCCGCCTCTCTGGATATGATCCAGACCAAACAACTGCTTTCCCTTGGTAAATACAAGGGTTTCACAGGTATTCAAGTATTTGGGCATGGCATCGTCTAAGACGCGGCCCCCGAATCCGACGGTCCGTCCTTGTCGCGTTTTTATCGGAAACATTATGCGCGCGCGAAAGCGGTCAAAACAGGCGCTTTTTTCCTGAGACGATTTCGGCGCGCTTGCTTTTCGAGATACCAAACCGGCTTTCTCCAAGATAGAGATCGTATAATCTGTCCCAAGGCGCTTGAGAAGTCCATCCCACGCGGCCGGCGCATAGCCGATTTGGAAGGTTTTTATCGTGTCCATCGTCAGGCCCCGTTTCTTTAAGTATTGCAAAGCCTGCGCACCTTCCGTTCGCTCTAGTAGGTTCTCCAGAAAATAATCGGCTGCAGCGGCATTGACGTCATAGACCTTTTCCCTTTCACTTAGAACATAGCCCTCTTTTCCAAGCCTTTTTTCCGACGGCAGGGGAACCCCAGCCTTTACGGCCAGCTTCTCGAGGACTTCCCCAAAGGAAATGCCCTCGATTTTTTCAACAAAATGAAAAAGGTCCCCTCCCGCACCACAACCAAAACAATGGAAAACCTTCTTGACCGGGCTCACAACGAACGACGGGGTTTTTTCCTGATGGAAGGGACAAAGCCCCGTGTAATTGTGCCCCGTCTGTTTCAAGGAAAGGTGATCGGAGACTATCCCGACAAAGTCGGACTGATCTCGGATCCGGTCAATGAGTTGATTCGAAAACCTTCGGGTCGTCAAAGCCGTCTCCTTCGAAAGCCGTTTTAAGAATAGACCGCCTTACATTTTCTTTTGGAGGGATGCTTGAACCATTTCACGGATCACATTGCCATCGGCGCGTCCGGATAGTCGCGGAACCAATATCTTCATGACGGCACCCATTTGACGCATCTCTGTCGCGCCGATCTCTGAGATTGCCTCTTCTACCTTTTCCTTGAGCGCTTCCTTTGAAAGGGGCTCCGGCAGGTAGTTCTGTAGTATTGCGAGCTCCTTTTTTTCCTTTTCGATGAGATCGACACGATCCGATTTCGAAAACTGTGCAATCGATTCCTTTCGTTGTTTTGCCGCTGCGGAAACGACTTTCAAGATCTCCTCGTCCGTGAGCTGGACATTTTTCCCCTTTTCGATCTCCTTATTCTTGATGGCCGAGAATAAAAGTCGAATCACGGAAAGGCGGTCGGCCTCTCGCGAACGCATACTGTCCTTAAGATCTTGGTTGAGTTTTTCCCGAAGCAACATTGAAGCCCCTTTACTCATCAAATAAGCGAAATTTCTAAATTTAACATGGTCATTTATCCCTGTCAAACAAACAATGTGGCTGATATCGTTGAATACGCGAGAACCGACACCGCCGACGCGTTAAAAATCGCCATTTTATCAGATATTTGTTGCCTCATTTGTTTCCTTATAAATGTTCAATGCATCTCCCGCCGCCTTGGCTTGATCGGGTAATGAAGACGATTGAGGGGGCGTTCTTCACCATCCGCGATGGTTATGAACGAAGAGCCCGGGGCTCCAGACCACATCCCAAGCCTGTTTTTTTTAAAGACTTAGTTTTTCGGGCAGGTTATCGGCGGCGACTTTTCCCAACGCAGTCATCGTCAGGTATTTTTCTTGAAAAAGCTTATTCGCCAGATGTTCGACTTGAGGGGTTGTCACCTTATTAATCATTGATAGCACCTTCCGCAAGGATAAATGTCGTCCGAAATACAACTCCTCCTTCGCCAATCGGCACATCCGGTTTGAGGTACTCTCCATGCTCAGCATCATCCCGCCCTTGATATGGTTCTTCGCCCGTTCCAAATCCTCCAATGCAACCGGTTCTTCTTTCATTTTTTTAAACCCCCGAAGGATCACATTCACAACATTATGCACATTTTCCGCGCTGGTGCCGGCGTAAATCGTAAACAGGCCGCCATCTTGAAAGGAAGAGGGAGAAGAGTAAATAGAATAGGCCCATCCATGGCGCTCCCGAATCTCCTGAAATAAGCGCGAACTCATGCCCCCTCCCAGGATGGTGTTCAGGATATAAAGAACGTAACGCTCCGGGTCGCCATTCGACAAACCCTGCGCGCCGATACAAAGGTGAACTTGTTCGAAATCCTTCTGCTTTGCTTGGACGATCGGCCGGATCTTCGGCGGCCGCCTGGCATGGATATTCGTCCCGTTTGCGGCATATTTTCCAAAAGAGGCTTGGAGCAGTTTCATCAATGGAGAAAAATCGAAACAGCCCGCGACGGCAATGATGATTTCTTCCGGGTCGTACGTGCGTTCAATAAACCGAAGTATCTTTCCCTTGGTCATATTGGATACCGTTTTCGGCGTGCCCAGGATGGGTCTGGCCAAAAAATGTCCCTTCCAAATCTCTTTAAGGTGTAGATCGTGCACAAGGTCTTCCGGATCGTCCTCGACCATCTTAATTTCTTCCAAGACCACTTGCTTTTCTCTTTCAATTTCCTTGGGGTAAAATTGCGACGAGAGAAAAATATCGGAGAGCAGATCGATTGCCTTGGGGAGATGTTCATCCAGCACCTTTGCATAAAAGGTCGTCATTTCCCGAGTCGTAAAGGCGTTGAGTTCCCCGCCGATCGCATCTATTTCAAGGGCAATCTGTTTGGCCGACCGGTGTTCCGTCCCCTTGAAAAACATGTGTTCCAAAAAGTGGGAAATACCATGTTCCCCTCGCTCCTCGTCTCTCGAGCCGATATTGACCCAAAGGCCGATTGAAACGGAATTGACGTGGGGGATCTTTTCCCCCAACACCCGAATGCCGTTGTCTAAAAAACGTTTATGAATCATACGGACCCCAAATATCGATGCGGGACAATCCGGGCGGCATCGCGCCGGGACGCATCCATCATTCTAGGACAAAAGATCTTTGCATGACCCGGCAACGCCGGAGACGCGGACCTACTCTTTTTCTGCTTCCTTCGGTGGTGGGAGGGTTTCTTTCCGGGAAAGGCGGATCTTTCCTTGACGATCGATTTCGAGCACTTTGACTGAGATTTCATCTCCCTCTTTGACCTCGTCTCTGACGTTTTTGACACGATGGTGCGCCAACTGTGAAATATGCACAAGGCCATCGGTCCCTTTTTTTAATTCGACAAAAGCGCCGAAATCCATAATCCGGACGACTTTCCCAAGATAAACCTTGCCGATTTCAACGTCTTCAACGATCGTTTTTACCATATTTACCGCTTCTTGCGAAGCCGCTTCATCGGAGGATGCAATATGCACCACACCGGCATCGTCGATGTCTATTTTCACTCCGGTCTTTTCGATAATCCCGCGAATCACCTTGCCGCCCGGCCCGATCACTTCTCGAACCTTGTCCGGTTTGACGTTAATCGTGATGATACGGGGGGCATAGGTCGAAAGGTCCGAACGCGGCGTGGGCAATGCGCTCAGCATCCTCTCCAATATATAAAGCCGGCCTTTCCTTGCCTGTTCGAGCGCACGCTCCATGATATCGGTCGTGATGCCGCCGATCTTGATATCCATTTGAAGGGCAGTAATTCCATCGGAGGTGCCGGTCACCTTAAAGTCCATATCTCCCAGGTGGTCCTCAAGCCCGAGAATATCGGATAGGATCTCGACCTTATCCCCTTCTTTGATCAAGCCCATTGCAATTCCGGCGACGGGTTTCACGATGGGAACCCCTGCATCCATCATGGCCAATGTCCCTCCGCAAACTGTCGCCATCGATGAGGACCCGTTCGACTCGAGAATGTCCGACACGATGCGGAGTGTGTACGGAAAGGATTCTTTACCAGGAATGACCGGTTTCAGTGCGCGTTCCGCCAATGCACCATGGCCGATTTCACGGCGGCCCGGACCCCTGAGCGGCCGTGTCTCACCCACGGAAAACGGAGGGAAATTATAATGCAGCATAAAAGATTTTTTAGACTCCCCTTCCAAGGAATCGATACGCTGCTCATCGTCGGCCGTGCCCAGGGTCACCACCGACAAGCTCTGGGTTTCCCCCCGGGTAAAGAGGGCGGAACCGTGGGTTCTGGGCAAAAACCCGACTTCGCAGGTAATCGGCCGGATATCGGACATGCCGCGGCCATCCGCGCGGACCCTCTTATTTAAAACCATCTGACGTACTTCTTGCCGTTCCAATTCGTGAAAAGCCGCCTTCACATCCTTGATTTTTTGATCGTCGGCAGGATCCATTCCATCAACCTTGGTCCGGAGAATTTGATCCAGCTGTGTTTGGCGCTCGGTTTTATTCGGAACCAAGACCGCCTTCCGAATGGCATCTTGGCACGCGTCCCGGACCTCTTGTATCGTATCCTCATCTCTCTCGATGACAGGCACAGTGCGCTTTTCTTTGCCCAGGTTTTCCCGAAGGTCATTTTGAAGGGATATCACCGCTTGCAAGGCCCGGTGGCCGAACTGAATGGCGTCCAATACGACGCCTTCGTCCAACTCCTTCGACTCGCTTTCAACCATCATGACGGCATCGGCCGTCCCGACGACAACGATATTCATATCGCTCTTTTCAAGATCCGCAAGTGAGGGGTTGATCACGAGTGTTCCGTCAATTCGCCCGACACGGACCGCCCCAATCGGCCCCAGGAAAGGAATATCGGAAATCGTTAATGCGGCCGAGGCCGCGACAATACCGAGGATGTCGGTCATACCGCCCTGGTCGCTCGACAAAACGGAGGCGATGATCTGGGTTTCAAAGTGCCAACCATCCGGGAAAAGCGGCCTTAAAGGGCGATCGATCAAACGGCTGGTTAAGATCTCCCTTTCTCCAAGACGTCCCTCGCGCCGAAAGAATCCACCCGGTATTTTGCCGGCGGCGTAAGCCCGTTCTTGATAATCCACGGTTAAGGGCAAAAAATCGACGTCCTTCTCGACCCTGGAAGCGACTGCCGTGACCAACACCACACTTTCGCCGTAAGTAGCGACCACGGCGCCATCCGCTTGTCTCGCCACGCGACCGGATTCTAAGATTAATTTGTGCGCACCCATTTTTTCTTCAACACGTTCAACCATTTTATGTTCTCCTTTTCTGCAATGCGGTAAGGTAGGCACAGAACGACAATAATAAAACAAGGAACCGCCTCCAATTCTCGTTCCTTGGTTTGTTATTGTTTTCCTGTGCCGCCGGCCGCGCGTATTATTTTCTTATGCCAAGTTTTTTGATAATCGCCTGATACCGTGCCAAATCGACGCTTTTCAGATAGTCGAGCAACTTCCTTCTCCTGCCGACCATGTGTATCAATCCTCTTCTGGAATGATGATCTTTTTTATGCTCATTAAAATGATCCATGAGCGAAGAAATTCGCCTCGTCAAAAGGGCGATCTGCACCTCTGGAGACCCGGTATCTCCTTCATGAATCGCGTTTTCTTTTATGATGCTCTCTTTCGCTTCTTTAAGCAATGGCATCCGTCCAATCCTCCTCGTCATTTATAATGAATATTCCTTAAAAAAACTGTCTTCCCGTCGGGCCGCCTTTTAAGCGGCCCCCAGTATTGTCTTGATCCTAAAGGCTCCCACCGCATTCGTCCCTTGGGACAGCATCTCCTCAGCGTCTCGAAGCGCCAGACCAAGGGCCATAAGCCGACCGCGGGCATCCAAGATGCGCAGTGAATCCCCCTTCCGAAATCGATTCCACTTTTCAAGGTCTGCAGCCTGTATTTGAACACCATTCAATAATTTTTTAAGAGAGCGGCCCTTGACCCAAAGTGCAGGAAATGCTTCCAGGACCGCATCCATCGGGGTGGCGGCTTTCTCCCAATCTCCTTCCTTGCAGCGTTCGAAAAACGATTCGAGATCGATCGCGTCATTCAAAAGAAAACTGCCGGAACGAATCCGCCGCAGCGAAAGCAAGTGCCCACCGCAGCCGAGTCTTGCTCCCATGTCGGCACAGAGCGTTCGTATGTAGGTGCCTTTGGAACAAACCACACGATAAGAAATGTCGTTTTCATACATTGCCAAAAACCGAATTGAACGTATATTGAGTGTTCGGTGGGGCCGCTCGACAACCCGCCCTTTGCGCGCAACTTTGTAAAGCGGGACACCGTTTATCTTTATTGCTGAATACATGGGGGGCTGTTGACGATAAGCCCCGACAAACGAAGCCATCATCTTCAAAATGGAAGGCAATCCCGATGCCGATCGAAGCGAGTCGGGCACCGGTGCTGAAGCAGTCATCCGCCCGCTCGCGTCTTGTGTCTCGGTTTCTTTTCCCAACCGAAGGACAGCCTCATATTCTTTATCACAGTCCATCAATATAGAAGACAGCTTGGTCCCTTTCCCAAAACAGATCGGGAGGACACCGGTCGCTTCGGGATCCAAGGTTCCCAAATGCCCAACGCGCTTTACGCGAATCGATCGACGTATTTTTGCGACAACATCGTGCGAGGTCCATCCGGCGGGCTTGTCGATATTTAGAAATCCGCCGCCGATTCGATCCATCGACACCGGGTTTTGGCGGCTTAAAAGATCTCCTCTCGTCAAAATAATCCTTATCCTATCGGCGCCTCTTTCGAGGTCTCATGAAGGCCCGTTTCTTGATCTCCTATTTGATCGAGAAGCTCAAGAAGATGCGCCTGCCCCTG
>JBHHXH010000061.1:0-17519 GCA_046756925.1 Nitrospiria bacterium | reverse complement strand
AGCAGCTGATTCGTAATCAGCAGGTCGATGGTTCAATCCCATTCGCCGGCTCCAAATATATCAATGGCTTTTCTTCTATTCTTCGCTTGCCACGGCGATAGACAACATACGGTTTGCACATCACCTCGGTTTTCGAAATCCCCACAAGCCCATCAAGACGACCCACCCTTGACCCCTTGCATCCAGAATATCGGCAGGAAGTGGACCTTGCCGATCCGGGACGGGCCGCTCAAACCCTTTCATCGTTCCTAGGAAGGTCTAGATGTCGGGTCGATCCGTTTCGCCAAATGGATGCCGGCGATGAAGGAGGAGCCCCAACTGATTGTGTCGCTCTGATCGGACTTTAAAATATAGACGTTTTTAAGATCGGCCGCTTGAAAGTAAGACGCAGCTCCCCTTAAAATCTCTCTCTGTCGGAGCCTTTTTTCCGATTTACCTTCACTTGAGGGAAAGACATTATTTTCCGTTCCTTCGGCACGCAAGTCCTGTATCCCCGGGGGACCCACGGGATGAATTTCCGATTGCGAAAAAGGAATCAGCCAGTTCAGGCGTTCAACAACCTGAGATTCCAGCAATTGGTAATCGCGTTTTGAAATTTCTCGGGTTCTCTTTAAAAAGATGGACACGGTAAGCTTTCGCGTCTTCGGATAGGAATCCCGATTTTCCACTGGGGGTTCCAATTGCGGAGGTTCCAGTTGTAGGACCAAGAGATCGTGAATCACGGGAGGACGGCGCCCTCCCCATGTCATCAGCAAATATTCTTTCATGGGGATGGGGATCAAGCGATGTGGAATCGTAAAGAAAAAATCGAGACGACTGTGCGGCGAAGGCTGAGACACAATAAACCGAGTTGCACTGACGGATTGTCCGTCGGATAAAAATATTTTAACCAGCTCTTTTCCTTGTTTTTCGGTCCTGATGACGTTCTTTCCCGCTTTGATGCTTCCACCGCGGGCCTCGATCAGATGATGAAAGAAGGTGGCCAGGACGGGGTAGCCCCCTCTTATTCGAACCCCTCCCTTCTTCAGAGATGAAAAGAGACGCAAAAAATCGAAAGCGGAGACTTCGGAAAGCGATTTTCGAAAGGCAAAGCGGGTGAGGAGTGAAAAATAATCCCTCAGATCGCTGGTAAAGTTATATTGAGAGAGGAGGTCGGAGGCAACGATCCTTTGTTGCGCCCGAACGACCTGCGAAAAATCGAGTTGCTTTTTCCATTCTCCCAACCGATCACCCATGCCGAAGATCTCCAATGGATGATATTGTCCGAGAAAAGGATAGAAACCTGCGCTGTCCCGTTCAACCTGATCGAAAAGAATCTTCAACTTCTCCGCTTGCTTCCCATATTCCCGTTTGAGCTCGTCTAAATACGCTGCTTCATTTAAGTAGAGATTGATCCGGTGAGACGGCAAGACGATTTGTAATTGTGGAGACACCTTTTCGTATCGGAGGCCATTTTTTTGAAGATTGGGGATGGGAAAGGACAGAGCTCTGAAATATCCCTCCACCGCGCCCCCACCTTCGTATCCAAAATATAAAAGGGGGCCCAAGAAACCGTGAAAAGGGCGATGCGGCCCATCCTGTTCTAAACCGCCAAAGGGTTCCAGCAGCAGGATGGAACGCCCTTCCTTGGCCAGAAGGGCAGCGGCGGCAAGCGAAGTCAGGCTGGTGCGGATAAAAACGGCATCGAAGTGCTTATCTGCCATCGTGATAGAAGATCGTTGGGGTTTCAGGTGGATGGTTCAACGAGATCACGTGCACAAAAGAAAAATGGAATCTCCAGCGCCGCGTTTTCTACGGAATCCGAGCCATGCACTGCATTGGCCTCGATCCCTTCCGCAAAATCCGCTCGAATGGTGCCCTTGTCCGCCTTCTTGGGGTCGGTGGCGCCCATGAGGGACCGCGTTTTGGCAACGGCGTCTTCCCCTTCCAGGACAAAGGCCACGCAAGGGCCGGAGGACATGAACACGACAAGGCTTTCAAAAAAAGGCTGTTCTCGATGGACACGATAGAATCGCCCAGCCTCCTCTTTTGTCAAGGTTTGCATTTTAATGCCGACCACCTTCAGATATGCCTCCTCGAAGCGGCCGATAATGGCGCCGACACGGTTGTTTGAAACCGCGTCGGGTTTTACGATTGACAAGGTACGCTCGATCATCTGACCCTCACACAAAATCCCACAATTGAAATCGGCGGTAACCTTAGCCGAATCAAGAAGGGAAGTCAATCCTGATTGCTGTCAAGCACGATACGTAAAGGGATATTATTCCCTCCTAAAGGAACCGCATGCACGCGCTGCAACGGCATTTCATCCCTGTTGAAAAAGAGAGTGAAGCGGCCTCAATAGATCTCGTTTCGTGTCGGCCTGAAAAACAGGCAAAACCGTGTTTTTCGTCCGGGGTCAAAACCTAGGGGACAGGAATCACCGAAAAAAACCGCTCACTCCAAACGATGAAGGTAACGACAAGCGCGTTGTATTTGGGGCCTTGGTTTTCTACTTGACCTTTGCTTTGGTTCGATGACACTATGAATCACGCATATCGTTTCGGCAGGCGCCCGATTCAAAGCAGGTTTCTTCACCTCAATTTCATCAGGTGATTCATTGATTCGGCTTATCGGCACGCTCATATTGTTTTCGTCGATCGCTTCGATCTCCGGCTGTATCGAGTATCCCCATTATTCCGACGCGTTGCACGATAAACATGAAACGCAACTGAGTTTTGACTTAGAGTCGGGTCCCTCCCCTCGTGTCTTAACGCGGACCCTTGCCCTTATGGAAGAAGATTATCTTATCGAAACGGTGCAATTCGAATCGTTTTCCCTGCGGTTTTGGCGTCCCAAGGATTCAAGGTTCCGTCCGGCCATCCTGCTGCTGCCTGGAATTTGGGGAGATCGAATCATCGCGCAATTCGCCCAGGATCTTGTTTCGAAAGGCTTCGCTTGCGCGCAGTTATACAGTCATCGCTATCTGGATCGCCTGCGCGGGGCTTCCAAGATCAATCTCGATGCGCTGGCGGCAATGATCCGTCATCAAGTCATCGAAACCGGACAGGTCTACCGATGGCTCTCGACCCAGCCGGAGATCGACTCGGACCGGGTCGGCATCCTTGGAGTCAGTATCGGTGCAATCATTGCGACGCTTTTTTCGGAATCGGAAGGAAAGATACAGGCGGCGGGCTACCTCTTGGGTGGGGGTAATTTACCCGATATCATGACCGCGCCCAAGGGCTATGTAAAAAAAAGGCTGAGAGATCGAATCATCACCGAAAATGGTTTTTCGGAGGATGAATTCAAGGAAGCCGCCATCCGGTCACTCCGTTCGGTCGATCCCTTGACCTATGCGGGCAATCTCGATCCGAAAAGGATTCTCATGGTAAATGGCCGGTTTGACCGGGTGATTCCTTATATCAATGCGAAACAATTATGGAAAGCCCTGGGAGAGCCCAACTGGTTGGTGCTGCCTGCGGGGCATTATACCGCTTCGTTGTTTATGCCCTACGTTCGTCAACGTGTTGCGAGACATTTTATAGAACGTCTCGCCGCATCTTAAATGAAAAAGGCCGCATCCCATATTGTGGACAGGTCATCCGGATTCGCCCATCGCAGCAAGCAAAGAGACGACCCCTAACGATGGCCTATTCGCTTAAAAAACAATCGGCAATAAACGGTTCACATTCAAGATGGCGTTTTCAGTGGACCCGAAAAAGTGGCGCCATTCGATCAATGGTTTGTCTCAATTTTTTTTCGACCCATTTTAAAAACGCCCCTTCCGATCAGGACTTCCGGGAGGGATGCCGTCATAATCGATCCTTATTTTGTGTCCCTTTGTCCGTCCTTGACTTTGGGCAGACATCGCGGTAAACCCATAACGTCATTAAAAGTAAATTGCCAGATGCCGACCGGCCATAAAGGGAGTCGGAATGAAATGCCTTCTTTCCTAGGTTTTGTTTGTCAGGGTCGTGTTTGAAGGAGAGTACGGAGTTGGATTGATGATGTTTTTTGTGGGCCGCACCTTTTTTGCCGTCGGGTTCTTGGCGGTGTTTTTCTCTGTGCAGGGTTGCGATTTTTTGCCCGATCCCCAAAGACGGAAGGTGGCTATTCTCCTCAACTCTTCCGAAATGGGGGAGTCCGCCTTTTCTCCCAATCCGGTGGTCGTCCATTTGGGAGGGCGAGTTGTTTGGCGTAATGACGATGTACTGGAACATGCAATCAAGGGTGATGCGAAACAGGGACCCTGCGCTTTTGAATCGGGGCCGATCGGCTACGGCGAACGCTATAGTCAATCCTTTTTTGAACGCGTAACGTGCAACTACTATTGCGCACTGCACGGCCGGACCATGCGCGGCCGCATCATCGTCGAGTAAGGGAGGCCATCAGTGATTTGAAGAAATGCCGGAGGAGACCTCGAATCGATCGATGGAGATCTGGTTTCTACCATTCCGCTTAGAATGGTAGAGCCCTCTATCCGCTTCGGCAAGAACTTCCCGCCAACTCAGTTTCGTTCCATCGAGGGAAGCACCGGAGCCGATTCCACCGCTGACGGTCACGATTTCTTGCGGCGCCTTTACATGGGGGATCCGCAGGTTGGCAATGCCCGTGACCAGCCGTTGGCCCAGGGCCGGCACGTCATCCATGCTTGTTTCGGGCAGGAGGACAAGGAACTCTTCGCCGCCATAGCGGTAAATACGGTCCGGTTGGCGAATTGATCTCTTTAAGTATCCGGCGACCTGAATAAGCAGCTTGTCTCCGGCCAAGTGACCGTAATAATCGTTGTACTGTTTAAAGTGATCGATGTCGAACAGTACGATACAATAGGAGCGATTGTAACGTTTTGCGGTTTCATGTGTATACTCAAGATCGATCTCCATGGCGCGGCGATTTCCAATACACAAAAGGGAATCTTCCAAAGCCAACATCTTGAAGTGTTCGTTGGTTCTCAACAGTTCTTTGGTGCGTGTGGCAATGGTATTTTCGACGGTTTTTCGCTGCTTTTCAACCACTTGAAAATGGGCTCGGGATAAATCCGACTGCGTCACGAGCCCGGCGATTTCTCCACTGGCGTCGACAACCAGGAGATGTCCGATCTTCAAACGCTGAGAAACCTCAAAGGCTTCGATTAGGGTGGTGCCTAGTCTGAGGACCACCGGTGGGGTAGACATAAAATCGGAAACGCGCGAAAACGTGGTGCTTGATTTCTCAAGAAAGTCGTCCAAGATGCGGACGATATCCTGCTCTGTAATAATACCGACCGGAATCTTGTTGTTGGTCACCACCAGAAACGAGTAGGTGTTCTCCCGCATTAACTTGACCACTTCTTTTAAATCCATATCCGGCCCGACACAGGTAATGTCCTTGGTCATCAGTTTTTCAACACAAATGTCTTGCATCTCAGATTTCCCCTGGGTTATGAGTGTGATCTCTGGAAATTTTTCTATAGTATACACAAAAAAAAATATTTTGTTGTATTTTATATACTTGAATTATAATTTTTCGTAAAAATATTGTAAATTAGAAAGATTATTTGTATATATAGTCTGTAAAATTCATAGATTCGCTTGAGGGGAAAATAGGGCTGATTGTTGGTAAAAGGCGCCGGGAGCATACCGCAAAGGCCAAATCCTGAGCCAGTCTTTGCAAGCGCGTGTTTAGGTACCTTACGTTTGGGGACAAAAAGGGGAAGGAGATAGGGGAGAGTCGAACCTTAGCGGGCGCCAAGGTTTCCCCCCACTGGCCCGCCCTGTCATTATATGGATTATGGTGAGAATGCAGACCGAATTTCTTCCGGCCGGTAACACCCCTTTTCAGTGACAAAACGGGTGATATATTCCGCGGGCGTCATATCGAAGGCCGGATTCGAGACCTGAACACCCTTTGCCGCAATGTCCTTTCCCGTGATTTGGCTGACTTCGGAATGGCAACGCTCCTCAATGGGTATCTCCCGGCCGCAGGCTAGGCTGAGGTCGATCGTAGAGGACGGCGCCGCGACATAAAAGGGAATGTCATGGGCTTTGGCAAGGATCGCGACCGCATAGGTTCCTATTTTATTGGCCGTATCTCCGTTGGCGGCGATTCGGTCCGCCCCCACGATACAAGCCTGAATTTTGTTTTGTTGCATAAAATACCCCGCCATGCTATCGGTAATCAGGGTGACCGGAATTTGATCTTGCATCAATTCCCAAGTGGTTAATCGCGCACCTTGTAAGATCGGGCGGGTTTCGTCGGCGTAAACGGAAATATTTTTATATTTTTCCCATGCCCGGCGAATGACCCCGAGGGCGGTTCCATAGCCACCGGTTGCCAGTCCGCCGGCATTGCAATGCGTTAAGATACCCCCTCCCGATCGGATCAGATCCGCTCCATGCGTCCCGATCGATCGGTTCATCTCAATATCTTCATGGAGGATGGCATCCGCTTCCCGCAATAGTTTTTCTTTGATACTGGAAACCGGCAAGTGTCGGTGGGCCTGTGCGGCCTTTTTCATGCGTTCGATCGCCCAAAACAGGTTGACCGCCGTCGGACGCGTCAAAGCCAACAATTCGCAACCGGGAAGGAGCTGTTGGTAGAAATCATCGAACAGGTCGGCTGAGACTTGCTGGGCGGCGAGGGCCACCCCGTAGGCCGCGGTGATCCCGATGGCCGGCGCGCCCCTCACCTGTAGCGATCGGATCCCTTCCGCAACCGTGGCGACATCTCTACAGTCGACATAAACGACCTCCTCGGGAAGTCGTGTTTGATCGAGGAGTCGGACCGCGCCCTCTTTCCATGCCACCGTTTGAAACATGCCTGGGATTTTAAGGGATGGCTACAAGGCTGTCAATGATGATCCACCCTGGTCCACACATGTCGTGGGCATCCGGGACCGCTGAACCGAGGGGGAATCGCGATTAAAAATTGACAGTTTAACGGAATACTGATTATAGTAAATGATGCCAAATACGCCGGATGTGGTCTATATGAAACGCGCCATCCGCCTCGCGCGCAAGGGCCGGGGAAAGACCTCGCCCAATCCGATGGTGGGGGCCGTTCTCGTTCGGGAGGGAAGGGTTGTCGGAGAAGGTTATCATGCCGCAGCGGGAAAAGACCATGCCGAGATTTCGGCCCTCGCCGAGGCGAGTAAAGAATCGATCGGCGCCACACTGTATACCAATTTAGAACCCTGCTGTCATGAGGGAAAGCGGACGCCCCCGTGTACCGAGGCCATCATTCGAGGTCGAATCCAGCGGGTGGTTTCCGCAATGAAAGATCCGAATCCATTGGTGTTCGGCAAGGGATTCAAGATCCTTAAACGCGCCGGCATCGAAATATCCGAAGGCCTTTTGTTACAAGAAGCCCAACGGCTTAACGAGGCCTTTATCAAGCATACGCACACCGGTCTGCCTTATGTCGTTTTGAAGGCGGCGATGACACTGGATGGAAGAATTGCGGCGGCATCGGGAGAATCGCGCTGGATCAGCGGCCCCAAGGCGCGCAGGGAAGTCGATCGGCTCCGGGCGGACGCCGATGGCGTGATGATTGGTATCGGCACGGTCTTGGCCGACAATCCGGCGCTGTGCCTTCGAGAAATCAAAGGAAGAAACCCGCTCCGCATCGTCATCGATCCTCTCTTAAAAATCCCCATGCGGTCACACCTCGTGACATCCGTTGCTGTTGCGCCGACCTTGGTGTTTACGACGATCCGGGCCGCTTCGACGAAGATTGCGGCCTTGAAGAAATCGGGTGTTCAAATCGAGGTACTCTCATCCAGTAAAGGGCTGATTTCCTTTGAAGCACTCTTGAATGATCTGGGGAAAAGAGGAATTGTACGGCTGCTGATTGAAGGCGGCGGCAAGCTCAATGGCATTGCGCTCCGCTCCAATCTGGTCGATCGGGTGATTTTCTATATATCGCCGAGATTCCTATGTGGCGAGGATGCCATCGCGGTCGTTCGCGGCAAGGCGCTTGGGGGGCTTGACTCGGCATTGACGCTGGATCAGGTGGATGTCAGGCGACTGGGAGACGATATCCGTATAGAAGGGGAGGTGAGAAAATGGGCATCCGTCGAGCGATAGGGGAAAAAACACGGTGCGGCTTGTTGTGCTGGGTCGTATTTTTCTTTCTCGGTTCTTTCGAGCCGGTTTATTCGGCGTCATCGGTATCGTCGCAAGAGGCAACCGAAGCGCTCAATCTCTTGGTCCAGCAGTTCCTCCTGTCGAACAGCGAACAACAGTCTCAAACCTTTTTGAAGGAGATTTTAGGTCATCAGGGTGCCTCAATAAGGCGCCTTGAAAAATTAATTCGATCGGGAGGTTTATATCCCCCCGACCCCCCGGTGGGATCGCTCCATCATTCGATCAATGTCGGTGGGCACGCCATGAGCTACGCACTCTACGTTCCAAAAAGCTATAACCCGGCTTCGTCTTATCCCTTGGTTGTGTGTCTTCATGGTGCCGGCTTTGTAGGAGACGCTTATATCGAACGTTGGGTATCGCGATTGGAAGAAAAGATGCTGATCCTTTGTCCAACCATCGGCGCCGGCGCGTGGTGGTCCTCTCTAGGGGAAGCGCTGGTCATGAGGGCCCTTGAAAGTGTCCTTTTGAAATACCATGTTGATCCCGACAGGATATTTCTTACTGGCATGTCAAATGGGGGTATCGGCGCTTATTTGGTCGGGATCTTTCATTCCGACCGATTTGCCGCCATCGCGCCGATGGCCGCAGGCATCCCGGACGAAATCTTTCCCTATTTAAAAAATTTTTCTACGACAGGACTCTATATTATTCACGGGGAAAAAGATCAAGTCATGCCCGTGGCGCTCTCCCGGAAAGTCAGCAACTATCTAAAAAATGAAGCCATACCCCATACCTACCGGGAACACGACAAGGAACATCCGATGGCCGGCGGCCACTTTTTTCCGAAGGACGAATTGCCCGCACTCATCGATTGGCTTCATCGACAGCAACGGATTTCAGATCCTGCCAAGGTGGTTTCCGTGCGCGACAAGACCCATTTGATGCCTTATTTCTGGACCGAGATCAATGAGACATCTGGAAAAATTGCGGATATTCAACGATCCATATTCGAAAACGAAGACGTCGAGCTCGTCAAAGCCGGCGCTTTTCCGTTTTTGATCGCGGAGGTCGAGGGCAACCATGTACGCATCGACAGCAGCCGCGTCAAAAAGGCCACCCTTTTTTTTAACGATCGACTCATCGATTTTTCGAAATCCGTCATCATCACGGCCAAGGGCCGAACCTTGTTCGAAGGAAAATTGACCGAAAGTACGGCATTCTTGTTAGGTGAGGCCAAACGCCGGAAGGACCGGAATTCGTTTTATACCGCTTCGGTCGAGATCGACTTGCCCGAGGCGGCGCCTAAAGGAAAATAGGGGTCCTGGGATGTTTACCGGAATCGTCGAGGAGATCGGGGAAGTCACGAAAATTTCCAATCCCGGTGCGGCGTCTAAGTTAAATATTCGTGCGGAAGCCATCGTGAAGGAACTGACCGAAGGTGCCAGTGTGGCCGTCAACGGCGCCTGCCTCACCGTCCTCAATCCTTCAGGAACGGGTTTTTCATGCGATATCTCGCCGGAAACAGCCCGCCGAACCAATTTGGGTGCACTGAGACCGGGAGGCCGCGTCAACCTGGAACGGGCGATGCGGTTCTCGGATCGCATAAACGGACATCTCGTATCGGGTCATGTCGAAGGCAAAGGGCGGGTGTGTCAAAAAAAACAAGAAGAAAATGCCTTCATCCTTTCCATCGAAGTTCCCGTGTCCGTTCTGAAATACTGCATCCCGAAGGGCTCGATCGCCTTGGACGGTGTGAGCATGACGATCAATACACTTGATACGCAGGGCATCACTGTTTCGGTGATTCCCCATACGGCATCCGCAACCACCTTGGGACAGAAAAACCCCGGCGATTTATTGAACCTTGAGAGCGACTTGATCGGAAAATACATCGAAGGCCTGATGAAGGCCGGCGCGTTTTCGCTGCCGGCCAAGCCTTAACTCATTTCAATGACCGCTCCAACCAGTTTTTCGATGCCGCTTGCGACCTTGGAAATCCGGTCTTCAAACATATAGGCAGGGGTCGAAACGATTTTGTGTTCCTTGTCAATGATGATATCGTCCACCTTGGTTTCGGCATGCACCGCACCCATGCTGGTGAGCGCGGCGGCGGTTTCCGCATCGTTGCCGATGGTGAGTTGCACGCAGATCCCCGATGTTTGGGCCACCTTGGCCATCACGGCGGGTGCGATACAGATCACACCAATCGGCTTTCCGGCCTGCATCATCGCTTGCATCATAGCAGCGACATCCGGCTGCACTTCACAATGTTTTCCCTTGAACGCATAATCGGAGAGATTTTTTGCGGCGCCGTATCCGCCGGGGAGGATCAGCGCGTCTAATTCCGACGTTTCGACATCCTTGATATCCCGTATCGCCCCCCTTGCGATCCGAGCCGACTCAACCAAGACATTTCGCTCCCCCGCCATTTCTTTTCCGCTGACATGGTCGATGACATGTTGTTGATCGATATCGGGCGCCATACATACGGCTTCCGCCCCCGCCCGGTCGATCGCCAAGAGTGAGACGACTGCTTCGCGGATCTCGGCACCGTCCAAGTACCCACAACCCGATAAAAGAACCCCTATTTTTTTAGGCATATTCACCTCCAACACTCAAGGTTTTTGTTTTTGTATCGTTATATCCAATCATAAAAGTACCTCCCCCGTGTCGACGCCATCCGTTTAAAGACCAGTCCGTTTTTAAGCGGAAGACCGATTGGTAAACCGTTCCAAACGGCAGGAATACACATGGCCGGATTATTTTTCCCGTTCGGATGGAAAGGTTTCTTCATCCAGGTACAATGTTTGGGTATCGGGGTTGAAACCGAAAATTTCGGCAAACCGTCCCCAGTTCACCACGGTTTTGAAGAGATCCTCCGTATTCTCATGGGGAAGCCATTGCGACAAGGCCTCAAGGGCCGCCTCCCGATTTGACCGGCCTTCTTCCGATTGCTGGAGGAAACGAATCAGGCGCTGAAAGATTTTTAATTTCCTCAATTGTTCTCGGATGATCCGCTTGCGCTGCGCCATTTTATTTTTTAGGAGGTTTTCACCCAAATCCCGGATGACAACATCTCCACCGGGTGTCTCGGCCAGATTCAACATTTCCGCCATTTTTATGACGGCCAGCAACTCGCCCAACTCATAATGCACCGTTTCCGCGAGCCGATATATGTCTTCTTTTCCGTGGTGGTCATCCAAGTATTCCAGCAATCCAATCACCTTGCTCGCAGATACCTGCGGTAGGGGCTCTATTTCCATGTATTCTCCGATTCAATGATGAATAAACAGATGGCATCCGATCTTAAGCCATCAACGAAAATACCTTGTCGCTGATCTCGTTTAGCGCCGGGTCTTTCTTATCGCGAGGCCGTTTCAGTTCAATCGGAATATCGGCCACCAAGGTGCCGGGGTGAGGCGATAAAACCAAGACGCGGTCGGCCATGAAGACCGCCTCTTCAATGATATGCGTGACCATTATGATGGTGCTGACCGGCATTGAAGGATCTTCCCACAGCATCAGCACCTCTTCACGCAAGGCCAAAGTCGTCAAAGGATCGAGGGCGGAAAAGGGTTCATCCATGCAGAGAAGGTTCGGCTCGACCGCAAGGGCGCGCGCCAGTCCGACCCGTTGCTTCATGCCGCCGGATAATTCTCGGGGATAGGCCTCTTCGAAGCCGTCGAGCCCGACCTTTTCGATAAAGTGGTTCGCTTTCTTTCGACGCGCTTCCGTTGAGAGACCGCGCGCCTCCAATCCCACTTCGACATTGCCCAGCACGCTCAGCCACGGGAAGAGGGCAAAGGACTGGAAGACCATGGCCGAATCGAGATTCACGGATTGAAGCACCGATCCCCGATAGCGTATCGATCCGTCGGTCGGCGGAATGAGGCCCGTGAGGATTCGAAGCAGGGTGCTTTTTCCGCATCCGGAAGGTCCGACCAGCGCAATAAATTCCCCCTCGTTGACGAAAAAAGAAATCTCCTTCAAGGCAGGCATCAAAACCCGATCTTGCTGAAACGATTTATAAACCTTTTGAACATCCAGTAGAAGGGGCTTAGTATTCAAGCTTGAAGTTTCCCATGGCATAAAGATACAGCCTCCTCCAAAAAAATCGATTGAGGATGGCAATGGTCAAAATCATGGTCATTAAGGTCAACAAGATCATTTGTTCGTCGCCGGATTCGTAGATCGCGCGATCCAACATGGCGCCGATCCCGAGAACGGAATGTGTTTCTTGTTGGTAGACGACATATTCCGACACGATCAAGGCGTTCCAGCCGCCCCCCCAGGCGGTGATGCTCCCGGTCACCAGCGACGGGAAGATGGCCGGCAGGTAGAGCCGTTTCCAATAGCGCCAGCCGGTGATGCCCAAGGCCCTGGCCCCTTCCTTGAGGTCCAGCGGGATCGTCTGAACACCTCCGATCAGATTGAAAAGAAGATACCATTGCATTCCGGTCAATATCAAGAGAACCGCCGCCCCGTTCATTCCCCCAATCACATGCATGGCGAAAAGAATGAAAAATGGAAAGAGGGCCGGCGCCGGAATCGCCGCCCCAATTTCGGCGATGGGCGTGATGATTTTAAGCGCCCGAGGGCTTTTACCAACCCAGTAGGCGACCGGCAAGGTCCAGGCCAAGGCAATCACATAGGCGATGCTCAGGCGTAAAAAGGACGCCAAGACGGCAAAGGGGATCTCTGCGCTTTCGGAAGGGAGCGGTCGCGACAACCCTTGAATAAGGAGCATCAGGCTTTTTCCGAGGCCGTACAGGGTGGCCATCAAAAAAATCCCACCCATGGCTTTTAGCGAAAAGTGAAGGGTTGGATGTCCTCTTTCCTGAAGGCGTCGTACGACAGGACGGCATAGATAAGACAAAGCTGTTCGGAAAGGAGACAAGCCTATTCCCAATATCGAAAACAGGCGAAGCTTGCGGTACCATTGGAGGGCGAAGGAATGAGAAGGCGACTGAGATGAAACGAATTCATATCGGAATTTTTCGCCCCAGACCGCAAGCGGCCGCCAGACAAAAATGCTGAAACAAGTGATCACCGCGATCAGCACGAGCAGGCCCAGCACCGTGCGGCCGATGTGTCCGCTTTCCGTCGCCTGGATCAAAAAACTGCCGAGCCCGGGGAGTTCGTGTTTGATCGGACCGATCGCGATAATTTCAGCGGCGATGAGAAAATACCAGCCGCCCGACCACGAAATCATGCTGCTGTAGATCAGCCTCGGAATACAGATTGGAAATAAACCGATACGAAATCGGTCCCAGCCCCGGAGACCGAGTGCACCCGCCGCCTCTCGGAGGTCCTCCGGTACCGTCTTAAACGATTCGTACACACTGAATGCCATGTTCCAGGACATCGATGTGAAGATGAGAAAAATGCTCGCCACCTCGATTCCGATACGGCTTCCTTGGAAGAGGTTTACAAAAAAGAGAACCGCCACGGGGAAAAACCCCAAAATCGGAACGGATTGAAGGACGTCCAATAGGGCCACCATCGGACCTTCGGCCTTTTGAAGTGTTGCAGCAAGGTAGCCGTAGAGGACGGCGAAAAAAAAAGAAAAGAAATACGCGACCAGCATCCTGAACAAGGAATAAGCGGTATAACCCGGCAGCTGTGAAAGTGTGGTATCCAGATCGATCGCTTCCACAGGAAACTGCAAACGCTGTCCAAGCATGTACACCATGCCCGACAACAGCAATAAGGAAAATCCGAAAACAAATTTTCGAAGCATCTCTTTTTTCAGCCGCATGGCTTTTCCCTTCTATGAGATTTGTACAGGGAGATTTGTACAGGGGCTCAAATACCTCCCCGGGCCGTTAGTCTGGGGTCATACGGGGTGGGATTGAATTATTTGGGGGGACAAAAAAGGGTTCAAGCATTAAAAATTGAGCCGCTGGCATATCTTCTCCGCCGTTTCTGCGGCCTGTCGAATACAGTCCGGTATGCCGACGCCTCGGTAGCCGGCCCCCGCCAGGTAGAACCCGGCGTGCTTCTCACAGCGTTTTTCGATGTTCGATACCAAGTCCAAATGACCGACATGGTATTGCGGATTGGCCTTGATCCAACGGAATACTTTGGCGACGACCGGCGCCGATTCGATACCGAGAATATTGCGCAGATCGTCACGAACCGCCGCGATCAGGTCGCGATCGTCCATTGCAATCAGATCTTCTCGATGCGCGCCGCCCAGGAAGGTCCGAATCAGGACATGTTCCTTTGGCGCACGCCCGCTAAACTTTGTAGAACTCCAGGTTGAGGCCATGATCCCGCATTTTTCTTTACGAGGGACCACAAAGCCGAAGCCATTTAACGGATGCCGGACCGCTTCTTTTTTGAACCCCAGGGAGACGGTCGCAGTGGATACATAGGTCACTTGCCGGAGCAACTCCGAAAGCGGACGGTCCCATCCTTCCGTCCACCCGGCGGCTGCCTCCGTGTTGGTGGTGATGACCACCGCGTCTGCGATCTGTTCCTCCGAACCGAAGGCCACACGATAGCGCCCTTCCAAAGGCTCGACAGCGCTGACCTTGCGGCCGGATACGATATCGACACGATCCAAATTCTTTTGGAGCGTCGCAATCAGGCTGAAGAGGCCTTCTTGAAGTGTGACAAAAAGGGAGAATGCAGGCGCCTTTTTTGCGGTCTGATTTGCTTGCTTCTGGCGCTCGCGCATTCCCCGAATCAGGCTTCCATAGGTGTCCTCAAGCGCAACAAATTGTGGAAAGGTCGCCCGGATACTCAGTTTTTCGGCATTACCGGCAAAAATGCCCGCAAGAATGGGCTCTGCAAATTGTTCAACCGCCTCATTTCCCAATCTCCGTCGAACGAAGGAGGCGATGCTTTCATCCTCCTTGGATGTCTTCTCGGGGATGAAAAGATCCATGCCCATGCGCATTTTTCCAAGCGGTGAAATAAGTGGCGTCCGCAGAAAGGGCAAGAGCTTGCTCGGGATCATGAGATTAAAACCCTCCGGAAAAGGAAACAGTTCTCCGCGTTTGAGGACGAAGATCGCCTTCTCTGTCGGATGGGTCTGAACCAGGCGGTCGCTCAGGCCCAAGCGCCGGCAGAGCTCCACCCCCCATTTTTTTTGGGTGATAAAGGAATCGGGCCCGCCCTCGATGATAAAATCATCGACGCGTTCCGAAAGAATCTTGCCGCCGAGCCGATGGTCCGCTTCGATCAGCAGACAATCGACCGGCCAACCTTTCTCCTTTATTTTTTCTTGAAGAAAGTAAACGGTCGACAAGCCGGTGATCCCGCCTCCGACAACGATGATTTTTTTCCTTGAGGCTGACATTCAAGGCATTTTACGTGAAAGAAGGCCATCTTTCAATCGAGGGACACGCGTGGAAAGAGAAAAACCAGGGCAGGGGCCGGGTTACCCGGTATCAGGCGCTCTGTGGCTGGGATGGTGTTTTGAACTTTAAGGATGGCTTAGCGTTGATGTCCGCTTTTTAAATAAAATGGCGTTCATCGCCTGCGTGAGTTTGTCGAGGTGATTGTAGAGATACAGCGTCGTCCGGCCCAAGGTGTCGGTATGGGACCTCCGGTTGCCGCGGACATCGTAAGTCATCGTCGTCACGGCCCCCGCCGGTGAGATCGTGCGTGGCAACCAAATTACCGTTTTCGAAATCTTATACGCGCCTTACAAAAATTTCTGAAATGCCTCAGCGGTCAATCGTGCTTGTTTCAGAATATGGGATCAGGTTGATCTTTTGATCGGGCGCCATGCGGGAACCGTAATCTTTAATACTTCCGTATCCGTGTGTTTTTGCAATCGACTATGACTTCCCTTTTGACGAACCACCACCCATCCATCGCGTTTTAATACATGTACGATTTTTTCATGTCCAAGGCTCGGGGGCTTCGTCGTGTGATGTGGTAAGGGAAACCATCAGCGACCACCCGTGCCATTCTGGCCATGACGGCAGAATATTACCTTAGCTAAGGAGAGTCAAGAATTAAGTATGGTGTCCCCGGAATTGCCGGATTTGGGTTTCCGCCATCAGCGGTTCGTCGATGTCCGGCCCGTGGAGGTAATGGGTCGTTTCCGTGGTCGTCACATTGTTTTGGACGGTGGTCTTCTCTCGGACGATAATGTCCTCGTTGTCGTAGACGTAAGAAAAAGTGGTCACGACCAAGGCGCCCGTGGCGAGATCGGTTGTTTCGATCGATTTGCCGATCCTGCGTCCGAAGGGATCGTATTGATAGTCGATCAGGGTGAATTGACCCACTCGTTGATCGATGATCCGAGTCAGCCGGTTTTCGGCATCGTATTCGTAGACCGGTTGGATCCACGCACCCGCTTCTTGGGTGGATTGGTGCGTGAGATTCCCGTTTGCGTCGTATTCGTAAGTGCTGCCCCGGCCGGACATGAGCCGGTTCCCGGCGTTGTAGTTGTAGAAATCCGTGCCGCCGGGCCCTTCCAGCCGATTGCCGGCCGCGTCGTAGAAAAAGCCTTCAGGGTTTGGCGCGCCGGTGGGATCGCCCCCCGGTAAAACGGTGGCGCTGCTCTGCGTGAGACGATCCAGCGGGTCGTAGGCATAGTCGATGTTGAATTCAGGCCGCGTGATGGAGGTGCGGTTTCCGACGGCGTCGTGCGCGTAACTGTATTGGTCGATTATCATTCCTGTACTGCTCTGGTGGCGCAGTTCGGTGAGGCGGCCGGCGGCGTCGTAGACGTAGGCGCTTTGCACACCGTTGGGATGGCGCAGTTCGGACCGCCGCCCTAAGGGGTCGTAGCTGAAGGTGGTGGCCCCGCCCTGCCAGTCGCTCAAAGAAGATAAGCGTCCGGCTGCGTCGTAGGTCGAATTCACAATCTTCCCGTCGGGATAAATCAATCGAGTCCGCCTGCCGCTTGTGTCGTAGCTGTACTGCACCATGTGCCCCCGCGTGTCACTGACGGATGTGGTCCTGCCGCTGCCGTCATAGCCGAAAGTATAGCCGATCCGGGCGTTGGTTGCGCTCAATATCCGCCCGTTGGCGTCGTAGCTGTAGGTCTCCGTCGTGGCGTCGGGAGTGGTCTTTTGCGTGAGGCGGTTTTGTGCGTCGTGGCTGTAGGTGATTGTCTGGTTTTGGGAGCCTTGTGCTAAATCAAGACCTGACCCTAGAATTGCAGTTTGTTTTGAGTCGTATTCAGTGTTTTTTCAACAGCGTTGAATCATTATCAACGCCATCAAAAGAGACTACACTGGATCCACTTTTCTCATAATCCGATCTTTAAAGAACAGAATGATTCCTATCGTGAACATGGGCATGCTGTACCTTACAAAAGAGCTCAAGATCACATCAAGCTCTCCCCTCTCGATCGACAAAATGGCCATCGCCAGTAAGGATAGAAACGATCCGACCATTAACCAAATGCCTCCAATCTTTGGCTTGAAAAAAGACAACATGACTGCAGGCAAGGTTGTTAGTGGTCCGAGCAACGCAAATACCCAGACTAAAATAGCTTCATCATTTGTA